>JAKLKE010000380.1 GCA_023150775.1 Myxococcota bacterium | reverse complement strand
GGAGACCTGGTTGGACACCCGGCGCAGCCAGAAGCCGAGGTGGTCCTCTAAGGCGCTCACGGGGAGGGTGAACGAGGGGCTGAGGAGGTCGGGTGGGGTCTGCTCGGTGCTCATGGTCTTGGATATAGTTTCTTGGGAAACTAATGTCAAGGAGCCTTATGACGCCGAGGGATCGTCAACCGCGCTATGCTCCCGCCGTGCGAGCGCGTCCGCCAAAGCCCAGCCCCCTGGAGGTCCGCCTACGGCGCCGCCTCGCCATCTTGCGCTTCTACATGAGCGGCCTGCGCGTGCTCGTGGGGCCGATGATGAGCCTCGGCGTGGTCTTCCTCGTCGGCGCGGCGCTGCATCGCGCTTATGGCGCGCCGGTCGGTGGCCTCGCGCCGAGCTGGTCCGACGCCTTCTTCAACTCCTACGCGCTCCTGTTCATGGAGCACATCGGCGCTCTGCCCGCCCACCCCATCGGGCAGGCCGTGCAGTATGTTCAGCCCATCCTCGGCGTGTTTCTGCTCGCTGAAGGTGTCGTGAAGCTGGCGCTGCGCAACGTGCGCCGGGGCAACAACAACCCTCGCTGGGTAGAGACCATGGCCAAGTCCAGTCGCGGCCACATCATCGTCTGCGGCGCCGGGACCGTCGGCTTCCGGATCATCGAGGAGCTGAGCGCCCACGGCGAGCAGGTCTTCGTCATCGAGAGAAACGGCGACAACCCCTTCGTCGAGCGCGCCCGAGAGCTCGGCGTCGAGGTGCTCATCGGCGACGCCTTGGCCGACCACACCCTGCGCGCGCTGAACGTCGCCGGGGCCCGGGCGGTGATCATCGCCACAGACGACGACCTCGCCAACTTAGAGATCGCCATGGACGTGCGGGAGATGGCCGCCGACGTGCCCATCGTCATGCGGCTCTTCGACCAGCGCCTCGCCAAGAAGGTGCGCACGTCCCTGGGCGTCGAGGTGAGCCTCTCCACCTCCCAGATCGCCGCGCCGCTCTTCGCCTCCGCCGCCTTAGACACCCGGGTGATCAACACCCACCGCGTCGGCGACGCGCTCTTGCTCACCCTGGACGTGCTGGTGAAGGCCGGGGGCAAGCTCGACGGCGCCACCGTGGCCGGCCTCGCCCAAGACCACGGGCTGAGCGTGCTCGCCTTGTGCCTGCCCGGCGAAGGTTGGGAGACGCAGCCCGCGCCGCTCACCCGGCTCAGCGCCGGCGCCAAGACCCAGATCGTCGTGCGCAGCGAACGACTGGAGCTCATCGATCAGCTCAACAACCCGCCCCAGGTGAGGTGAGACATGGGACCGATCTTGTTGTTTTTGTTGTCCTGCGCCGCCAGGGACGGCGCCGCCCGGGGCGAGTCCACCGCCGACCCCGCCCAGCTCGCCAGCTTTGAGCTCGCCTGGAGCGCCATCGGCGAGGCTTACCCCGACCCGGCCATGAAGGGCCTCGACTGGCAGGGGCTCCACGATGCGCTGCTCCCCGAGGCCCAGGCCGCGCGCACCAACGCCGAGACGCGGGCGGTCATCCAGAAGCTGCTCGACGCCTTGGGCGACAGCCACTTTCAGGTGTTCCCCGCCGCCGTGACGGCGCCGACTGAGGTGGCGCCGCCGCCGCCCGCGCCACCGCCGCCGCCACCGCCGCCCGCCGCGCCGCCGACCACGGAGTCTCTGCCGCCGCCGCCGCCCGCCGCGCCCGCGCCAATCGCGGACGCGCCTCCACCGCCGACGATCGCCCTGGGCGGCCCCGGCGACGCGGGCTTTGAGCTGCGCCTCGTCGAAGATCAGCTCGTGCTCACCCGGGTTCGCCCCGGCGGCCCGGCGGATCGTGCGGGGCTCAAGGTGGGCCAGCGGGTGATCGAGGCTGATGGCTGGCTCACGACGGACTGGCTCAAAGGCGCCGATTATGGCGTCGAGGCGCGGCTTCTGCCCACCATGCGGGGCCTCGCCGTCTCCTCTGTGGGCGACGGCTTCGCTGGGCAGCTCACCACGCTGAGCGTGCAGACCCCCGAGGGCCCCCGCCTTGTGCAGCTCACCCACGAGCCCTCCCCCGGCGAGATCGCCGAGATCGGCCTCATGCCCCCGATGGCGGCCTGGTTAGAGTCACGCATCGTCCCTGGCGACGTCGGCGTGATCCACTTCAACGTGTTTATGCCCTCCATCGGCCCGGCCTTCACCGCCGCCGTGGAGTCGCTGAAGGCCCAAGGCGCCCGGGCCGTGGTGGTGGACGTGCGGGGCAACCCCGGCGGCGTCGCGGTGATGGCGGGCAACCTCGCCGGGCACTTCGTCGGCAAGTCCAAGCTGAGCCTGGGGCGTATGGTGGGCCGCGACCTCGACCTGCAGCTCCTCATCCGGCCCCGCCCCGCCGCCCAGCGCATCGACGGGCCCCTGGCGGTGATCATCGACGAGCTCTCGATGTCTACCTCGGAGATCTTCGCCGCCGGGCTGCAGGGCCTCGGGCTCGCCCGGGTGTTCGGCGCGCCGACGCCGGGCTGGGCCTTGCCGTCCATGGTGCGTGAGCTGCCCAACGGCGACCGCCTGCAGCTCGTGTTCTCGTTTCTGTATGGCCCTGACGGCCAGCCTGTTGAGGCCCGGGGCGTGACCCCGGACGAGCTGACCCCCCACACCCTCGCGGCGCTGGGCCAAGGCGTTGACCAGGCCGAGCAGGCCGCGATCACCTGGGCGCGCGGCGCTCTGGAGAAGACCCCATGACCCGCACGTCTCCCCTGCTCTTTGCGCTCAGTCTTGTCGTCGTCGGCTGCGGGCCCAAACGGGCCCCGGAGAGCGGCGGCGGCGCGGCGAAGGATCTCCCCGCCCCCGCCGAGGTCTTTGAGCGTTACCTCAAGGCCACGGGCGTCAACCCGGCCAGCCCGCCGCCGACCCCCGCCGCGATGCACATGGTCGCCGACATGGCGATGCCCGCCCAAGGCATGGGCGGCACGGTGGAGACCTGGACCGTGGGCTCAAACATGCTCACCAAGATGAACATCTCGGGCATCGGTGAGCTGCAGATGGGGCTCTACGAGGGCGTCGGCTGGGCGTCGGACAACCTAGAGGGCCCGCGCCTGCTGGAGGGCGAAGAGCGGGACCAGCTCTTGTTCGACGCGAACCCTCGGGGTGACCTCGACTGGGCGACCCGCTACACCGCCGTCGAGGTGACCGACATGGCGCCTTACGCCGAGGAGGACTGCTTCGTCGTGAAGGCCACGAAGCCCTGGGGCGACGTGCGCACGCTCTACTTCTCCCAGGAGTCCGGGCTCTTGGTGGGCTACGAGGAGCGGGTGAAGATGAACCTGGGCTCGCTGAACGTGAGCACCGTGCTCAGCAATTACCGCGAGATCGAGGGGATGCTCACCGCGACGGTGTTCACCTCCAAGACCATGGGCATCGAGCAGGTGATCACCTTGGTGAGCCTGACCACGAGCCCCACGGAGCTGCCCTCGTTGGCGCCGCCGCCGGAGATTCAGGCGCTCATCGACGAGGCGGCGGCGCAGAGGTAGCGCCCTTCACTGCGGCGTCGGCGGCGCCTCTTCGGGGACGTCGTCGTCTACACGCACGATGGCCCCGCCGCGCACGGAGAACACCATCATCGACCGCTGCAGCTCACGCTCAGCGTCGAAGGCGCTCGCTCCCGAGACCGGGGCGCCGAGCTGGGCCCCGTTGAGCGCCGCGCGAAGGGCCTCACGGTCGGCGGCGCCAGAGCGCGCGGCCGTCGCCATCAGCCGCCCGGCGTCGTAAGCCGTGGCCTCCATCACCGTGGGCGTGCGGTTGTAGGTCCGCTGGAAGCTCTCGGAGAAGGCCAAGGCCTCGGCGCCGCCGTTTCGGGGGTCGAAGGCGTCCACGAAGTAGCAGCCGGAGACGTAGGCGCCGCCGCGTTTGGGCAGCTCGGCGTTGTGGTAACCGTTGAGGCCCAGAAGCGGGATCGGCGCCGCGCCCCGGGTGGGGCGGAAGCTGCCTACGGCGAACTCTTCATAGGCCAACGACGCGCCCACGAGGGCCACGCGGCTGTAGTTGTCAGGGATGAAGATCGCCTCAAAGTCTTGGTTCGGCGGCAGCACGACCTTGTCGGGGTTCATGCCTTTGGCCTCGGCCTCTCGTTTGAGCCGGGCGAGCTCGGCGCGGCGGGCGTCGTAGTTCTTCTGCCCAAGCTCGGCGGCCTGGCGGCGGAAGTCGTTCGCCTCGGGCGGGTACATCACCGTGACCTTGACCTCGCCACCCCGAGCCGCCACCTGGGCGGTGAAGGTGTCTCGGGCGTGCTGGCCGTAGTTGTTGTCTGGGGCGAGCACGGCGAAGCGCTGCATCCCCTTCTCCACCATGACGTAGTCCAAGAGGCCCGCGACCTGCTGCTCCGTGGTGAGGTAACCCCGGAAGACGTAGTCCCCGGCGTCGGTGACGTCGGGGGCCTGGGTGAGCGTGAGCAGGGGCACCCCCGCCGCCTGGGCCTGGGCCGCGACGGGGAAGACCTCTTCCTTGAGCAAGGGCCCGATCACCGCCGCGACGCCGTCTTTGAGCACCAAGGCCTCAAACGCCGCCGTGGCTTTGGCCGGGTCTCCGGCGCTGTCCTTAAACACGAGGGTGACGCCGCCGCCCGCGTCCTGAACGGCCAAGCTGAGCGCGTCCTTGAGCTGTTTGCCCGGGGGCGCGTACTCGCCGCTCAGCGGCAAGAGCACGCCGATGGTGAGCGGCTTGTAGGGGTCGCCGGCCTCGGCGCGTTTGATGACCCAGCGGGCGTGCTCGGCCAAGGGGCTCGTGGGGTAGTCGGTCAGGAGCGCGTTGGCCTCGGCGATGGCGGCCTTCATGTCTTTGCGCTTGAGGTTCTCCTGCGCCCGGGCCAAGGCGGCGACGTCCCCGGCGGCGGGGGGCGCGGCGTCTTCTCCAGCGGTGGGGGTGGCCCCCAAGCCCACGAGCTCGGCGCTGGCGGCGGCCAAGGTGACCGGGTCGGCGGCGGCGAAGGAGCGGGCCTGATCGGCGAGCTGCGCGATGACCGCAGCGTCTTTGCCCTCACGCTGGGCCTTGAGCGCGAGCAGGCGGAAGCGGTCGGCGTTCATCGTGTCGGGCACATGCTCAACGTCGATGAGCTCCAAGGTGGCCCAGGTGTTGCCCGAGTCTTTGCGGGACTGAATCGCGACCAGGGCCATGCCGAGCTTGGCGGCCTCGACGGTGGCGTGCTCGGGCCAGGTGCGCACCAGGGCCTCAAAGTGATCCCGGGCGGCGTCGTGCTCGCCGTTGAGGCGGCGTTGTTCACCCGCGGCCATCGTCACCCACGGCATCAGCGCCTTGTCTTCGCCGTTCTTGAGGTAACCCTCTAAGACGACGAGGGCCTCGTCGCGGTCGGTGCGCCCCAAGGCCTCGGCCTGCTGCACGATGCTGGGCGCCTCGGGGAAGGAGTCCTTCTTGCCGGCTTTGCCCGCGCAGGCGGGGCCAGCGGGCAGGAGCGGGAGCAGGGTGAGGGCGAAGAGCACGAGGCGAGAGGTCATCAGAGGGCGCTCATCCGCGGTTGACGGCCTTACGAAAGGCGTCGCGTTGAGGGTGTGTGCCGGGCTCAGCCAGGCGCGAGAACTTGTCGAGGAGCGCACGTTGTTCGTCGCTCAGCCGGGCGGGCACCTCGACGACGACCTTGAGGTGCAGATCTCCGGGGGCCTTGCC
>JAKLKE010000037.1 GCA_023150775.1 Myxococcota bacterium | reverse complement strand
CGACAACATCGTCAACTTCAGCGCAAACTCCGCCCGCCGGGTGGACCTCACCGCCCAGCTCGCCCATAGCGTCGACCCGCAGCAGGCCATGACGCTGATCCGCGCCCGCATCGCCCAGATCCCCAACGTACTGCCCGAGCCGGCCCCGGACGTCGAGATCCTCGAGTTCAACGCCGCCGGCACCAAGCTGGTCGTACGCCCCTACTGCCACAACGACCACTACTGGCAGGTCTACGCCGACACCAACGCCATCATCCGCGACGTGCTCGGCGACAGCGCCTTCTCCGTGCCCGCCCAGACCGTGCGGATCGTTCAGGCCTGAAGGTTCACCGGCGCGGCTCAGCCTTTGCCCACCGCGCCGAGCCCAGACCGCAGATCGTCCGGCAGGCCCCCGAGCCCCAAGCGCGCGCTCAAGTCCACGAGCAAGGCGCGCAGATCGGGGCCGGGCTCAAGCTGGGGCTGCACCGCCTCCTCATGCTCGGGGTGCCGGGCGTCGCAGAGCGCGGGCTCGGTGAAGGCCACGAAGGCGCGGCAGGCGATGGGCCGCGCCGCGTAGTGCGCGCAGCGCTCGGCCTCGTCCAAGAGCGGACAAGGCAGGCCGTCTTTGGCGGCGAGGCGCTGGGCTTGCGCGGCGTCTCCGCCCGTTGAGGCCAGCACCCGGGACCAGCGCGCGGCGAGCACCTTGGCCGCGGCGAGGCGCCGGGGGCCGTCGGGATCGGCGTCTACGGAGCGCCTCAGCCACCACAGCTCCACCCCGGTCACGCCCCGGGGGTTGTCGCGGCAGCAGGCGCCACACCCCGCGCCGCAGGAGAGCGGCAAGAAGGCGCCGAGGGTGGCCAAGAAGGTGTCGTAGCCCGCCAAGAACCTCGTGTAGCCCTCGATCACGGCCTCGTCGGGCGGCGAGCCCGGGGGCAGCGCCGCGGCGGCGGCGAGGGCGGCCAGAAGCCCGGCCTCGGCCTCGGCGAGACCGGCCTGGGCGGCGGGGGTGACGAGCAGATGAATCGGCAACATCGCGGCGGACAGAGGGGACTCCGAAGGGCGAAGGGGCGCGGGGGCGCGGATTGACGGGAAGGTCACACCGACGGGCGCCGGACGCAGGGAAGATACGTTAATCGGCGGGGCATGAACACCCCCAGCCTCACTCCTTGGGACGAGACCCAGGCGCACTTGCGCGAGCTGGCTGATCTCGACGGAATCATCGGCCTCGCCCACTGGGACCAGCGCGTCACGATGCCCCCCGGCGGCGCGGCGTCCCGGGCGAGCCAGCTCGGCCTGCTGTCGACGCTCCGCCACGAGCGCCTCACCCACCCGCGCCTCGTCGAGCTCTCCGAGACCTTGGACGCCGGAGGCGACCCCGTCAAGATCGCCGCCCTGCGCTCCCTGCGCCGGGCCGTGCGCCAGGCCACCCGCACCCCCGCCCGGCTGGTGAGCGCCTTGGCCGAGGCCGAGGCCCTGACCTACAACGCCTGGACCGAGGCCAAAGCCAAGGACGAGCTCGCCCCCTTCGCCGGGCCGCTCACGAACCTCATCGCCTTGGTGCGGGAGAAGATCGACGCCTGCCGTGAGCACGAGGCCGACCCCTACGACGTGCTCCTCGACGCCTACGACCCGGGCACCACCGTCGCCAGCCTCGACCCGATGTTCAGCCGGCTCACCGAGGGCCTCAAGACGGTCTTGGACCGGGTGAAGGGCCTGCCCCAGCCGCCGCCGCTCACCGGCCGCTGGCCGCTGGAGCCCCAGCGCGCCTTACACAAGCGCATCTCGGCGGCCTTGGGCTACGACTACGACCGCGGCCGCTTCGACGAGACGGTGCACCCCTTCTCGGTCTCCGTGGGCCACGGCGACGCCCGGCTCTGCGCCCATCTCTACGAGGATGACCTGCTGCGCGGGCTCACCGGCACCTTACACGAGGCCGGCCACGCGATGTATGAGCAGGGGCTCCCCCAGCGCTGGCGGGGCCTCGGCATCGACGCGGCGGCGAGCTACGGCCTGCACGAGAGCCAGTCGCGCTTCTGGGAGAACGTCATCGGGCGCAGCGCCGCGTTCTGCAAGCTCCTCGCCCGGGAGACCAACCGCAGCTTCCCCGACGACCCGGTGCGCCCGGAGCAGCTCTTCGGCGCGCTCAACCGCGTCGAGCCGTCCCTCGTGCGGATCTTCGCCGACGAGGTCACCTACAACCTGCACATCGCCCTGCGGTATCGCCTGGAGCGCGCGCTGCTCTCCGGCGAGCTGCCGGTGGCGGAGCTGCCCGGGGCCTGGGACGACGGCATGGAGGCCACCTTGGGCCTCCGCCCGACCAAGCTCAGCGAAGGCGCGCTGCAGGACGTGCACTGGTCGTCCGGCCTGTTCGGCTACTTCCCCAGCTACACCCTCGGCAACCTCTACGCCGCCGCCATCCGTTTCACGATGGAGGCCGAGGTGCCGACTCTGTGGGACGACGTGGCCCGGGGTGACCTGTCCCCGGCGCTCGGTTTCTTGCGCACACACATCCACGACAAGGGCCACCTGCTCGACGCCCCGGCCCTCGTGGAGTCGGTCACCGGGCCTCGGGATCTGGTCGCCGACCTGCTAAGCCACCTCAACCAGCGGGTGAGCGAGGCCTACGGGGTTTAGACGCCTTCGTTCACCCAGGCCTCATACCGCCGCATCCGCTCGATGAGCCGCGCGGCGAGGCCCAGATGCGCCGCGCCCAAGGCCTCGTGGATGCGCCCGGCCTCCTCCAGATACGCCCGGCGTTTGGCCGCCGTCCAATAGCGCGGCGGGTACTCCAGGTTGGTGATGCGGTCGGCGAGCTTCACGAGCTGCACCTCCCGGGGCTGGGCCTGCAGGCGGGCCAAGCTGTCAGCCATGCGCGCCTCTTTGGGCAGGCGCTCGTCTTTGGTGAGCGCGGCGACCCCGGCGGCGACCTCAGCGCCAAACTCGGCCTCAAGCTGGGCCACGCTGACCCCGGCGTCCTCGACGATGTCGTGCAGCACGGCGCAGGTGACGGCGAGGTCCATGTCCAGATCCGCCGAGGCCACCCGCATCACCTCGGCGGCCACCTTCGTGAGGTGCACGACGTAGGGGAAGCCGTTGCCCGGGTCACGCTGGTCGCCGTGGCAGCGGGCGGCGAGGTCTAAGGCGCGGGCGTAACGTTCGGGATCCCACATCGTCAGCCGCCCTTGGTCAGCGTGCAGGCCTCGGCGTCGCCGGCTTTACAGGCCTGATCGAGGAAGGCCTTGCCCTTCGCCGCGTCCGAGGCCGTCGCTTTGCCGCCGAGGTGCAGCTTGCCCAGCTCACGGCAGGCGCCGGGGTGTTGGCTCTCGCAGGCGAGCACAAAACGTTTCTCGGCCTGCTCCCGGTTGACCGCACCTTCAGCGCCCAGAAGCGACATGCCCAAGGCGTAACAGGCGTCTTGGTCGCTGCCGTTGCAGGCCTGGCGGTAGAGCTCCCGGGCCTGCATCACGTCGCGGTAGCCCGGCGGGCCGCTCTCCATGAGCTTGCCTTCGCGGTAACAGGCCCGCGCCACCCCGGCGTTGCAGCTCGTGGAGTAGCGCTCCAAGGCCGCCGCGGTGTCTTTGGGGGCCGCGAGGCCGTTCTCTTGCAGCACGCCGACGTGGAAACACGCGCGCATCGCGCCCGAGTCGCAGTCGGCAGTGTAGACCGCCCGCAGCCGCTCCCGCTCGGCCTCGGCCAAGCCCGTGAAGGCGCGGCTCACGGCCTCCCCGTCGTCTTGCCAGGCCAGCCGCATCAGCGCCTCGTGGGCGCAGGCCAACTTTACGCCTTGATGGCAGCCGCTCTCGAAGAGCGCGATGGCCCGGCTGGCGTCGGCGGCGCTGCCCCGGCCGTTGGCCGCGGCGACCCCGTCGGTCACACACTTCTCCCCGGCGCAGGGCGTCTGCTGCGCGCTCGTGCTCGGCGCGAGGAGCGCGCTCACACCAAACGTCAGCAACGCCGCCACAACGATGGTCACGAGCCTGTTCATCAACCCTCCGGGGATGCCCTATTCTGACACGTCGGCGGCCGGAGCATTCCAGGGTCCGAGGCGACGACCCAGGATCATCCCCCGATACGGGATCTGCGCGGCGACAAAGATCCACATCGCCGGGCCGAGGATGTGCATCTTGAGCGCCTCGAAGGGGCTCCCCTCCCCCATAAAGCCGAAGGATCGGGTGAGGCCGCAGCCTGGGCAGTCGAGGTCGGTGAGCGTCTTGAGCGCACACATCGGCGGCAACGCTACGCCGAAGAGCGTAGCGCCCTCGGCGCTGGGGTCGATGAGGATCGACGCCAGGACGACGAGGAGCGCGGCGCAGAGCGCGACGACGTGGTTGCTCGTAGGCGTCTCTCGCGCCCAAGACGGCGGCGGTCGCGACGCCGCCGCGCTCAAGGAAGGCGCCCCGCGTCTCGGGCGATGCGGTCGAGGATGCCGTTCACGAACGCCTTGGAGTCTTGGGTGCCGAACCGTTTGGCCAGCTCAATGGCCTCGTTGATCGTCACGTTCACCGGGATCTCGTTGAGGAAGGTCAGCTCGTAAGCGCCCAACCGCAAGATGTTCCGGTCGACCAACGACATCCGGGCCACACGCCAGTTGGTGGAGCTGGCCTGAATGCGGGCGTCGAGCGCCTCGCGCTTGGCGTCTACGCCTTCAGCGAGGGTGGTGGCGAAGGTGACCTCGTCGGCCTCGGGCTGATGCGCCCCGAGGGACTCGTCCGCCCCGTCGAGGATGCCCGCCCAGAGGCCATCCAAGGCGACCTTCGCCGTGGTGCTGGCGAGATCGGCCTGGTAGAGCGCCTGGAGGGCGTAGTCGCGCGCGCGTCGTCGGCTGGCCACCTAAGCCCCCACGTCGAGGGTCTTGAACAAGGAGACCATCTCCAGCGCCCCCAAGGCCGCCTCGGCGCCTTTGTTGCCCATCTTGGTGCCCGCGCGCTCGATGGCCTGCTCGATGGAGTCCGTCGTGAGCACGCCGAAGATCACCGGAATCCCCGTCTGGAGCGCCACCTGGGCCGTGCCTTTGGCGACCTCGCTGGCGACGTACTCGAAGTGCGGCGTGCCGCCCCGAATGACGCAGCCGAGCGCGATGATCGCGTCGTAACGCCCGGTGCGGGCGATGCGGGCGACGGCGACGGAGATCTCCACCGCGCCGGGCACCCAGACAACCTCGCAGCGGCTCTCGACGTCGACGCCGTGGCGGCGAAGGGTGTCCAGAGCGCCGTCGAGCAGGCGGGAGGTGATGAGATCGTTGAAGCGGGACACGACCAGGGCGAAGCGACCGCCCGCGTCGGTGTGAAGCCCCTCATAGACGCGCATGGCGTTTTATCTCCGAAGGTTCAGGAGGTGACCGAGCTGTTCGGCGCGCGCGGCCAAGAAGCCGCGGTTCTGATCAGTCGGCTGGACCTCAATGGGGACACGCTCGACCACGCGGAGGCCAAAACCCTCCAAGCCGACGATCTTACGCGGGTTGTTGGTGAGCAGCCGCATCTCGCGGATGCCCATGTCGAGGAGGATCTGCGCGCCGGAGCCGAACTCCCGCAGGCCGCTGGCCTCGGGGGCCCGGGCCTCGGGCTGCAGCTCTTCAGCGCCTTGTTGGGGCAAGAGGTGGCTCTTGAACATCGCCAAGAGATCCGCCTCGCTGCGCCCGCCGTACACGTTCATGTAGAGCAGCACCCCGCCCTCTTCAGCGATGCGGGTGATCGCCGTCTGGAGCTGGGCGGCGGCGTCGGACGAGCCGGCGCGGAACACGTCGCCGATGGGATCAGCGGCCTGCACACGCACGAGCGGCGTGGCGGGGATCTGGCCCTTCCACAGAACGAGGTGCATCCCGCCGTCGGTCACCGAGCGGTAGACGCGGCAGTTGAACTCGCCGTGCTCGGGCATAGGCAGCCGGGCGTCGAGCACCCGCATCACGAGGCGCTCGTTGCGCAGGCGCCACTTGATGATGTCGGCCACGGAGAGGATGTGCAGCTTGTGGGTGGCGGCGAAGCGCTCTAGATCAGGCATCCGGGCCATGGTGCCGTCATCGTTCATGATCTCGCAGATCACCCCCGAGGGCGTGAGCCCCGAGAGCCGGGCGAGGTCGACGCTGCCTTCGGTCTGCCCCGTGCGCACGAGCACGCCGCCGTCCCGGGCGCGCAGGGGGAAGATGTGCCCCGGCGTCACGAGGTCGAGGGGGCCCTTCGAGGGGTCGATGGCGACCTTGATCGTCTGGGCGCGGTCGGCGGCGGAGATGCCCGTGGTGACGCCCTCGCGGGCCTCGATGGAGACCGTGAACGCCGTGTGGTAGGGGCTCAGGTTGTTCGAGGCCATCATCGGCAGGCCGAGCTGGCGCACGCGGTCGGCGGTGAGCGTGAGGCAGATGAGCCCACGCCCATACGTCGCCATGAAGTTGATCGCCTCGGGCGTCACCTTGTCCGAGGCCATGGTGAGGTCGCCCTCGTTCTCGCGGTCCTCATCATCGACGAGGATGACAATCTTCCCGGCCCGCATGTCCTCAAGGCCCTGCTCAACACGACGGAGGGGGTCGTGGTCCATCACGATGAACGACATCAGCGCTCCTTCCCGGTGTAGCCCAAGGCCCGCAGGCGCTCGAAGCTCAGGTTTCCGCCGCCGGACTCCGCCCACAGCAGCCGCTCGACGTAGCGCGCGAGCACGTCAACCTCCAGGTTCACACCTTCACCGGGGCGGCGCGTGGTCATGTGCGTGCTCCGGGCGGTGTGGGGGATGACGTTCACGCGGAAGGCGTCTCCACGCAGCTCGTTGACGGTCAGCGACACGCCGTCGATGCAGATGGAGCCCTTCTCGGCGATGTATCTCGACAGCTCCGGCGGCGCCTCCACCCACAAGACCCAGCTCTCGCCGTCTTCATGTGAGGAGCGCAGGGTGCCGACGCCGTCAACGTGGCCTTGAACGAGGTGGCCGCCGAGGCGATCCCCCGCACGAAGCGCCTGTTCGAGGTGAACACGATCCCCGGGCCGACGCGCGCCCAAGGTCGTGCGCTCCATCGTCTCCCGGCCCGCCGTGGCGGTGAAGAGGCCGGTATCTTTGGTCTCGACGGTGAGGCAGACGCCGTCTACGGCGATGGACGCGCCGAGCTCGACGGTGGAGAGGTCATAGGCCGTGCGTAGGCTCAGCACCACGCCCTTCTCGCGGGGTTTGACCGAGAGGATCGTGCCCAGATCCGTGACGAGACCGGTGAACATCAGGCGCGCTCCAGGACGACGAGCAGCTCGTCCCCGACAGGCCGAGCGGAGACGTGGCGAAGCCCAAAGGCCGAATCCAGCGGCAGCGGCGCGCCACCGACGAAGCCCAGGCCCCCGGCGAGCACCTTGGGGGCCACAAAGAGGCAGAGGCGATCGACGAGGCCCGCGTTGAGGAGCCCACGGTTGAGCCCAGCGCCGCCCTCGACGAGCACGCTGTGGACCCCCCGCGCCGTGAGCGCGCTGAGCCCGGCGCGAAGGTCGAGGCCGCCCTCTCCCCTCGGCACCCGGACGAGGTCGGCGGGCAGCGCCCGCTCCGGGACGTCTTGGGCGCACAACACGACGGGGCGGCGACCGGCGGACATCACCCGGGCCTCGGGCGTGACTCTTAACTGAGTGTCGACCAGCACCGGCAAGGCGTCGCGGCCGCCGTCGAGGCGGGTGTTGAGGCTCGGATCATCGGCGAAGAGCGTGCCGGAGCCCACCATCACCGCGTCGTGGAGGTTGCGCAGGCGGTGGCCCTCCAGCCGCGCGGCCTCGCCGGTGATCCATTGCGAGCGCCCGAAGGCGTCGGCCACCCGACCATCCAGGCTCACCGCCGCCTTCACCGTCACCCAGGGCCGCCGCTCGGAGAGCGCGAGCAGGTACGGCGCGTTGAGCGCGCGGCAGGCGGCCTCCTCGACGCCCAAGATCACCTCGACCCCGGCGGCGCGTAGGCGATCGAGGCCCGTCCCGGCGACGATGGGGTTGGGATCGACCATGCCGACGACCACCCGGCGCACGCCCGAGCGCAGGACCGCGTCGGTGCAGGGCGGGGTGCGGCCGTGGTGGTTGCAGGGCTCCAGGTTGACGATCATCGTCGCGCCCGGCGCCCGGCGGTCGGGCAGCTTGCTCAGCGCGTCGACCTCGGCGTGATCTCGCCCCGGCGCGACGTGGTGCCCCTCAGCCAAGGTCTCCCCGGCGTCGTTGACGATCACGCAGCCGACCATGGGGTTCGGCGCCGTGCGGCCTTCAGCCTGCCGCGCGAGCGTCAGGCAGCGCCGCATCCAGCCCTCAAGGCTCACGGGAGGTCTCCAGAAGCGGCTGGAGCAAGGCCAGAAAGGCCTCGGGGCTCGCCAGCTCTTGGTACACCGAGGCGAAGCGCAGGTACGCCACCCGGTCGAGCACGAGGAGCTCCTCTAAGGCCAGCTCACCGATTCGACGGGAGCTGATCTCCCCCTTGTCACCCTCAGCGAACACGCGGCGCTCGATCCGCGCCAGGGCCGCCTCGACCTCCTCTTGGGCCACGGGGCGTTTGCGGCAGGCGACTCGAAGCCCGGCGCGCACCTTGTCCTCGTCAAACGCCTCACGAACGCCGGTCTTCTTGACCACCTGGGGCATCCGAAGCTCTAGGCGCTCGTGGGTGGTGAAGCGCCGCCCGCAGGCCTCACACTCCCGCCGCCGCCGGATGGTGTCTCCGAGGTCGCGGGAGTCGATGACCTTCGACTCGGCGTGTTGGCAGGCCGGACAAATCAACGCCGGGCGCTCCAGTCGATGTGGACTTCGGGAACGGGGTGCGCCTCACACCAGGCCGCCACCTGGCCAGCGACCCGAGAGAGCGTGGCCTCGTCGTTGGGGGCGCTGAGCACGTCCGCGACGAGATCGCCGATCATCGCCGCGTCTTCAGCGTTCATGCCTCGGGTGGTCATCGCCGGGGTGCCGATGCGTACGCCGGAGGTCACGAAGGGCGAGCGTTTTTCGCCGGGCACGGTGTTCTTGTTCACCGTGATCGCCACCTTGCCCAAGGCCTCCGAGGCGTCTTTGCCCGAGAGCTCGCGGTCGCTCAGGTCGATGAGCATGAGGTGGTTGTCGGTGCCGCCGCTCACCAAAGAGAAGCCCCGGGCGACGAGGCGCGCGGCGAGGGCCTGGGCGTTGTCAATGACCTGGGCGGCGTAGGCCCGAAACGAGGGGTCGAGGGCCTCCCCGAAGGCCACGGCTTTGGCGGCGATGACGTGCATCAGCGGCCCGCCTTGGGTGCCGGGGAACACCGCCGAGTTCAGGCCCTTCATCACGTCTTTGTTGCCCAAGACCAGGCCGCCGCGGGGGCCGCGGAGCGTCTTGTGGGTCGTCGTCGAGACGTACTCGCAGAAGGGCACGGGGTTGTCGTGCAGCCCGGCGGCGACGAGGCCCGCGACGTGGGCGATGTCGGCGAGCATGACCGCGCCGATCTCATCGGCGATGGACCGAAAGCCCGCCCAGTCCCAGGCCCGGGGGTAAGCGCTGGCCCCGGTGATGATCATCTTGGGGCGGTGGGCCAAGGCCAGCTCACGCACCTGGTTCATGTCGATGCGGCCCGTGGCCGGATCAAGGCCGTAGTGGAAGGCCTTGTAGGTGAGGCCGGAGGAGTTCACCGGCGAGCCGTGGGTGAGGTGCCCGCCGTGGCTCAGGTCGAGGCCCAAGATGGTGTCGCCGGGCTTGAGCGCGGCGAGGAACACCGCGGCGTTGGCCTGGGCGCCGGAGTGCGGCTGCACGTTGGCGCCGATGGAGCCGAAGAGCTGCTTGGCGCGGTCCCGGGCGATGATCTCGACCTGGTCCACAAAGTCGCAGCCGCCGTAGTAGCGGAACTTGGGCAGGCCCTCGGCGTATTTGTTCGTCAGCGGCGAGCCCATCGCCTCCATCACGGCTTTGGAGGTGTAGTTCTCAGACGCGATGAACTCCATGTCGTGGGCTTGGCGGCGGATCTCGCCGAGGATCGCCTCATAGACAGCAGGATCGGCCTTCGCGAGTTGGCTGAAGTCGAACGACATCGTGTGCTCCTTCGCTCAGGCGCTGCGGCCGAGCGGCTCCAAGGCGGTGATCTTCTGGACTCGCTCAGCGTGGCGTCCACCCTCAAAGCTGGCGGAGAGGAAGGCGTCGACGAGCTCTACGGCCAGCCCTACGCCCAGCACCCGCTCGCCGAGGCAGAGCACGTTCGCGTCGTTGTGTTGCCGCGTCGCGCGGGCAGAGAAGGTGTCGGAGCACACCGCCGCGCGCACGCCGGGCACACGGTTGGCGGTCATCGCCATGCCTTGGCCGGTGCCGCAGCACAGAAAGCCGAGCTCGGCCTCGCGGGAGGCAACGGCCTGGGCCACGGCGACGGCGAGGTCGGGGTAGTCACAGCGCTCGGCGACGAGGGTGCCGTGGTCGGTGACGTCGTGCCCGAGCCCGCGCAAATGCGCGATGATCTGGGCCTTGAGGGCGAAGCCAGCGTGGTCTGCGCCGATGGCGAGCCGCATGGGGTCTCCTGCGCGCGGGGTGGGCGGAGCGACGTAACCCGGCGGAGCGAACCCGGCGCGTGTCCGCAGGGCTCAGGACTCGAAGCGACCGAAGACCACCGAGGCGTTGGTGCCGCCAAACCCGAAGGAGTTGCTGATCGCCCGGCGAATCGGCACCTCCCGGGCGGTCTTGGGCACGTAGTCGAGATCACACTCCGCGTCGCGGGTCTCCCAGGTGGCGGTCGGGGGCACGACGCCGTGGTGCAGCGCGAGCACCGTGGCCACGGCCTCGATGCCGCCGGCGGCGCCCAAGAGGTGCCCGGTGACCGCCTTGGTGGACGACACCATGAGCGAATCGGCGTGATCCCCAAACACGACGCGGATGGCCGTCGTCTCGGTGCTGTCGTTTTGCGGGGTTGAGGTGCCGTGGGCGTTGATGTAGTCCACGTCGGCCGGCCCGAGCCCGGCGCTGCGTAGGGCCATGCGCATACAGCCCGCCGCGCCGCGACCGCCTGGGGCCGGGGCGGTGAGGTGGTGAGCGTCGTTGGTGAGGCCGTAGCCCAAGATCTCGCCGTAGATCGTCGCCCCGCGGGCCTGGGCGTGCTCCAGGGCCTCCAGGACGAGCACCGCGGCGCCTTCGCCCATCACGAAGCCGTCGCGATCGGCGTCGAAGGGGCGCGAGGCCCGGACGGGGTCGTCGTTAAACTTCGAGAGCGCCTTCATCACCATGAAGCCCGCGAAGGCCGTCGGGGTGATCGCCGCCTCGGCGCCGCCAGCGAGGATCACGTCGGCGTCGCCTTGGCGGATGGTGCGCCAGGCCTCGCCCAAGCTGTGGTTGCCCGAGGCGCAGGCCGTGGAGACGCAGAGGCTCGGGCCCTGGGCGTTGTGGCGCATGGCGATGTGCCCGGCGGCGAGGTTCGTGAGCGCCTTGGGGATGAAGAACGGCGAGAGCCCGCGCCAGCCCTGGGCCACAAAGTCGGCGTGCCCAGCGAAGATCTCCTCGATGCCGCCGACGCCCGTGCCCACGTAGACGCCGAGGCGCTCGGGATCGAGCTGGTTCACGTCGAGCCCGGCGTGGGTCACCGCCTCATCGGCCGCCGCGATGGCGAGCTGGCAGAAGCGGTCCATCCGCCGGGCCTCTTTTTTGCCGACGGCCTGCTCCGGGTCAAAACCTTTCACCTCTCCGGCGATCCGAACAGGCCAGCCCGAGGCGTCAAACCGTGTGATGGGCCCGATGCCGCTGCGCCCCTCGACCATGGAGGTCCAGTTCGCGCTGAGGTTTAAGCCACACGGGCTCAGGGCCCCTAACCCTGTGACTACCACACGACGCATGCCGTCTCCGACCCGTAAACGTCACGCGCACGCAGCGTTGGGCAGCGGCTCACGAGGACGTCCGTTCAAGCACATCCCTCGGTATAGCGCCGATGGGCCCCGCTCGCCACCGGGGCGGCGGGCCCGACCGCGCCAACCTGGGGGAGCGGGCTAGTTCGAGTGGCTGCGAACGTAGTCGATGGCGTCTTGAACGGTGCTGATCTTCTCGGCGTCGTCGTCGGAGATCTCGACGTTGAACTCTTTCTCAAGCGCCATGACGAGCTCAACGATGTCGAGAGAGTCCGCGCTCAGATCGTCGATGAACGCGGCGCGGGGGACGACCTCTTGACGGTCTACGCCGAGGTACTCCGCGATCAGATCCGTCACCTTCTCGACGATTGGGTCTTTCTCGGCCACGCGGCCTCCACCAGAGCAGGGTTGGTTCGCTGCCCTTGTTTATCGTGCGCGCGTCTCCTGGCAAGGCCCGACTCTGGCCACGGCCCTCACGCGCGTCGGCCGCTCTCCCCGCGGATGACGGCGCCGTTGATGAGGTGGGCGAGGCGCAGGGGCTCGGGCACCTGGCCGCGGTCGGTGACCTGGGCCAAGGCGCGGGCCACGGCGGCGGGGGCCTCGCCGACGACCTGGAAGACGAAGCCGCCCTCTTGATGGACGGGACCGGCCCGGGAGAGGCGCGAGAGGCGCTCTTCAGGGTGTGGGAGCCGCGCCAGCGCCCGGCGCACGGCGTCGAGATTCGGCGGGCGGCGCATCACCGCGACGCAGGGTCGGTCGAGGCGCTCGGCGAGGGCCTGCAGATCGATGACGTTGAAGCCGCCCATGGTGACCCCGTCGAGGAGCACCCCATGAACCTGGGCATAAAAGCGGCTCCCGAGGAGCGCGGCGGCGATCACCTCGCCGGCGTCGTCACCGTCCCGGGTGGCCCAGGCGAAGACCATGCCCTCAAAGCGCACGTCGCGGCAGACCACGCCGCTCACAGGCACCCGGGCGCCGGGGCGACGCTCAAAAGGACCGTCGTCGAAGCCGATCAGGCGCAGGCCGAGGCCCCGGCGCGCCAAGGCGTCGAAGGACTTCACCCGCTCGGCTCAAACGCCGCGCGAAGCGTCGGGATGAGCGCGCTCGCCGCGACCTTCTCCGCGAGCAGCACGGCGGCGCGGATGTCGTCGGGGGTGGCCCGGCCGTGGCCGATCACGACGACGCCGCGCACCCCGAGCAAGATCCCGCCGCCGTGGGCTTGGCGCCGAGGGCGCTCACCCAGCCGCGACATCGCCTCGGCGGTCTTGAGCAGCACGTTGCCCACGAAGCCGTCGCAGACGAGCACATCGACGGCGCCCGCGAAGGCGTCGTGGGGCTCCACGGGCCCGAAGAAGCGGATCGGCAAGGCGTCGAGCAGGGGCAAAGCCGCCTTCACCTGGGCGTTTCCTTTGCTGCGCTCCTCGCCGTTGGAGAGCAGGCCCACCCGGGGCGCCGGGACCCCCAAGGCGCAGCGCGCGTAGGCCTCGCCGAGCCGGGCGAAGGTGGCGAGCTGGTCGGGGCGGCAGTCGACGCTGGCGCCGAGATCTAAGACGACGAGGGCGCCGCCGTCGGCCCGGGGCAGCGCGCTCACCAAGGCCGGGCGATGCACCCCCTCAAAGCGGCCCAGGCAGTGCACCGCGGCGGCCATGGCCGCGCCGGAGTGGCCGCAGGTGACAAAGGCGCTCACCTCGCCCCGGGCGAGGGCCTCCATGCCCAGCCGAATCGACGACTGGGGCTTCTCCCGCAGCGGGGAGGTGGCGGAGTCGTCCATCAACACGACCTCATCGGCGTGGTGGACAACGTGGGGCGCGCTCCCGAGCAGCGGGCGCACCAAAGCCTCGACCCCAAACAGGGCCAGAGGCGTAACGAAGCCCCGAGCGGCCGACATCGGCGCGCTCGGGGCGTCATCCCCACCCATCACGTCAAGCGCGACAGGCGGCGGAGCAGAGCATGGAGAGCGCGGAAGCAGGAGGCTCAGTCTTCGCGGATCTCGATGACCTGACGGCCGCGGTAAGAGCCGCAGGCCTCACAGACGCGGTGGCGGAGCTTGAGCTCACCGCAGTTGGGGCAAGCCTCTACCGCCGCCGTAGCGACGAGGAAGTCATGGGCGCGGCGCATGTTCTTGCGCATGATCGAGGTACGCTTCTTCGGGACAGCCACAACAGCCTCCGGATCCTAGTTTTCAAGCTTGAGGTGCTTGAGCACCGCGAAGCGTGAATCGACAGGGAATGGGTCTTGGGTTTGGGACGCCTTGGACGACGCGGGCCGGACGCACGCGGGCAGGGCGAACCCTTCGGCCTCACAGGTTAACCGCGTGGGCAGGGAGAGCGCAAAGTGCTCGCTCACCACCGCCGCGAGATCGACCGTTGAGCCGGTGTAGAAGCCGACGTCGAGATCCCCTTCTTGGAGCTCACGCTCCTCGGGGGCCGCGTCGTCGAAGGGGACGTAGGACAGGTTGACCGGCCCGCCGAGGCGGAACGGGAGATCTTCGCTGCAGCGGTCGCAGGCGCGCGACAGCTCGGCGTGCAGCGCTCCGGAGACCTCGATGAGCTGCCCCTTTCGGTGCACCTCAAGCTCACCGTCGATGCGCAGAACTTTGCCTTCAAGGCCGACCTGGGCGGCCTGGATCACCCAGGGCTCCACGTCGTCGAAGGTGATGTTCAGCCCCTCGTCGGGGATCTTCTCGATGTTCAGCAGCATGAGCGGGTGCGTCGCCGGAGGCAGGAAAGCTCGCCCCTTAGCGTGCGAGGCGGGCCTTGGCAAACTTTCTCCAGGCTTGCCTTAACGTCGGGAGCGCAGGCGCTCGGGCACGAGCTCGACCTCATCCCACGGCCGCGGGTGGTCACGAAGCGCCTTGAGGGTCGCCGCGCCGGCGCTCCAGAGGGCCTCGGGCTCGGCGTCACGGACGTTGCCCAAGGCCTGGGCGCAGGAGGACACGATCAGGGTGCCGTCAGAGAGCAGCTCGGCGCGAAAGCCGCCGCCGACCCGGGACCGCTCCCCGCCGAGCCAGCGGCGCAGGTGATCCGGGGTGAGGTTGTCGCGCCCGAGGGCCTCGACGGCCTCCAGCCCACCTTTGGGGGGCTCGGCGCCCAAGGGCACCGTGGCCAAGACGCCGTCTGCGCCCGCCTGCCGCGCCCAGCCCGCCACGGCCCCTGCCCCGCCGGTGTTGGCGTCGGTGAGCGGCACGCAGACGTAGAGCCCCAGCGGGCGCTTTCGTTTGGCCCGGGCCTCTCGAAACGCCTCGACCGTCGAGACGGCCTCGTCAAGCCGGGTGCCGACCGCCGCGCGGTGAGAGCCCTCGTCGATGCCGCCGACGAGCACGGTGACGGCGCTGAGCCCCCAGTCCACCATCGCCTCGGCCTGCTCTGGGGAGATCGGCCCGCCGGTGACGACGTGGGTGGGGCACTCCAGGCGGTTTCCGAAGCGCACCAGCGCCGGGAGCAGGCCGCTCTGCGCGGGCTCTCCCCCGGCGATCGTCAGGCGAAGGGGCCCTAACCAGCGCTCAAAACCCACGATCGTGTCGCGCCACTCCTTCTCTTTGAGCGGCGCGCCCGTGGCCCTCAAGAGGTTGGGGCCCAGGTGCAGGTCGTTGAGCCGCAGCACGAGGCGGGTGGGGCGCGGGGTCAAGCCCGGAACACGGGCGGACGCGGCCCGGGCCGCCGAACGGGCTTGGATGAGGAGCTGCTCCAGGGACTTCACGGGGGCCTCCAGCCGCGCGGGGCGAGCGGGGGCTGCTCGCCGTGGACAGGCTACCCGAGTCCGGGCCCGCGGGAAAGCCGCGCCGCGCCCCGCTCCCCCGAAGCCGCGCGCCCTGGCCGGTCACAGCGGGTTTGGCTATGCTTGGGGGCCGATGCAAACGCCTCTCTCCCGCCGCGATCTTCTGGGCCTCCTCGCGGGGCTCTCCCTCTCCGTCGCCACGGCCTGCGCGGGGGACGATGACCGCGACCAGGCGGAGCGGTACTGCGCCGCGATGGTGGCGCCGCTGCGTAAGAACGCGGCGTTGGCGCAGGTCTTCTTGGAGTTCGCCGCCGCCGTAAAGCGCGCACCGCTCCCCGAGGACGACCTGGGCCGTCGTTTTGAGCAGGCGATCCTGCCCCCGGCGAAGGAGCTCGCCGCCGACGCCGCGGCGATCGTCGCCGAGGGCGCGCTCGTGGAGCCCCACGCCGCCCTCGCCGGGGCCTGGGCCGATCGTGCCGCGGCCTATGAGGCGATGTTTAAGGCCTGGTCGAGCGGAGAGGTCGAGGCCTTTGAGCGCGCCGCCGAGCAGCACAACAAGGCCAAAGACGCCGAGCACGACGCGATCACCGCCCTGAACGCGCAGCTTCTGCCCTTCGGCCTCAAGCTCGACCACCTGCCAAACCAGACCGGCTGATCGTGGCCCTCCGCGCCCTCGGCGGTGGCGCTTCGCCTTCATATATGCAAATATAAGAACATGGCTGCACGAATCGTCGCGACCCAAGAGCTCGCTGAGCTGCTCAGCGCCCTCGCCCACCCGCACCGCGTGCGGATCGTCGAGGAGCTGCGCGCGGGCGAGCACGACGTCAACTTCCTCGCTGAGGTGCTCCAGGTGAGCCACTCGCGGGTCTCCCAGCACCTCGCGCTCTTGCGGAGCCACCACATCGTCCGCGACCGCCGGGACGGGCGGCACGTCTTCTACGCCTTGAGCCAGCCAGGCCTCGCCCAGTGGCTCTTGGAGGGCCTGGCCTTCGTCGAGGCGGATCTCGCCCGCTCTCAAGACGTAAGATCGGCGTTGGAGGCCGCTCGTTCGTTGTGGAGCGAGCCCAGCGAGTCCCCCGACCCGAGCCAAACGCCGCCCCAAGATCCCCCTTTGGGATCCAAGCCCACTTGACAGGTCTAGGCCCCGCCGATAACTACAGGCCGCCCGGTGGGGCGTAGCGTAATTGGTAGCGCGACGGGTTCTGGCCCCGTAGGTTCCAGGTTCGAGCCCTGGCGCCCCAACCACCCTCTACTTCTCATCACTTCATCCGCTCAAGTGGTCTCTGGTCCCATCGTCTAGAGGCCTAGGACACTGCCCTCTCACGGCAGCGACACGGGTTCGACTCCCGTTGGGACTACCATCTCAGAGAGCCTCTTCACACCCGTGAAGAGGCTCTTCTTGCTTCAGGACGTCAATGGAGCTTCGTGGGCTCACCCTAGACCCCTTCCAAGAGCAGGCGATCAACCTGCTCCGTGGTGGGCACTCCGTGCTCGTCTCCGCGCCCACAGGCACGGGCAAGACGATCATCGCTGACAGCGTCGTAGACCAGGTCCTCGCCGAGGGCCGCACGGTGATCTACACCGCGCCGGTGAAGGCGCTCTCCAACCAGAAGTTCCGCGATTACCGCCGGATGCACGGCGAAGAGCGCGTGGGCCTCGTCACGGGCGATCTGGTGATCAACCGCGAGGCCCCCTGCCTCGTCATGACCACCGAGATCCTCCGGAACATGCTGCTCGACGCCGGGCAAGACGGCCAGACCGGCGCCCCGCCGAACCTCGCGGCGGTGATCCTCGACGAGATCCACTTCTTGGACGACCGCGAGCGCGGCACGGTCTGGGAGGAGGTGCTCATCTACCTGCCCCCCGAGGTGAAGGTCTTGGGGCTCTCGGCCACGCTCTCGAACCTGCAGGAGTTCGCGGACTGGCTCAGCGAGGTGCGCGGGCGCACGGTTCACGTCATCGAGGAGCGTGAGCGCGCGGTGCCCTTGGAGCTGCTCATCGGCGAGCGTGAGCACGGGCTCATGTCGCCGAAGGAGTTTGAGAAGGGCTTTCAGCGCTGGAAACGGATGGGCGGCGACGTGCGCGGCCCCCGGCGCCGGCGGCGGGACGAGGGCGGAGACGAGGGCGGCGGGGATCGCCGCCGCGGCCGCCCCGACGACGACGAGACCCGCCATGGCGATCTGTTCCGGATGTTGATGCCGGATCTCGCGCCTTACCTCTACTTCGTGCACAGCCGCCGCCTGGCTGAGGAGTACGCGCGCAGCCTGGGCCGCCGCCTCAACCGCTCGCTCCTGCCTTTTGACGATCGCCCGGCCCTGCACGCGCGCATCGACGAGGCCATCGAGACCTTGGGCCGCGACGTCGTCGACGGCGAGCTGGAGGGCCTCTACCGCAAAGGGGTCGCCTTCCACCACGCCGGGCTGCACGTTCAGCTCAAGGCCCTGGTCGAGGAGCTCTACGAGCGGAAGCTCATCATGGTGCTCTACACCACGTCCACCTTCGCGCTCGGCGTCAACATGCCCGCGCGCTCCGTGGCCATGGACAGCATCGTGAAGTTTGACGGGCGCAGCACCAACCCGCTCACCGTGCGCGAGTTTCTGCAGCAGGCCGGCCGCGCCGGGCGCCGGGGCATGGACGCCCAGGGCTACGTCGTCATCAAGGCCGACTTCAAAGACTTCGGGCAGATCGCGCCGTGGTTACAGCGCTACATCAGCGGCGAGCCTGAGCGCGTAAACTCCTCGTTCAACCTGAGCTTTAACTCGGTGGTGAGCCTCTTGGAGCGCCACCCTCGGGAGAAGGTGCGGGCGCTGGTCGAGCGCAGCTTCCTCTCGTACAAGATGCGCGCCCAGGCCAAAGGGCTTGAGGGCCAGGCCGAGCGGGTGCGGGAGCAGCTCCGCGCCGCCGGGGACGACCCGAGCCAGCCCCCCGCCGAGGGCCTGCGCCCCGCCCAGCGTAAGCAGCGCAAAGAGCTCCGCCGTCTGGAGCACCGCGTCGAGGAGGCCGCCCACAAGGCCTTCATGGACTTTGAGGCCCGGCGGATGATGCTCGTTGAGGTGGGCTACCTCAGCGAGAACGACGAGCTGCTCGCCGGGGCGAAGGTGCTCCGAAACCTCCGCATCGAGGAGATCTTCTCCACCGAGCTGGTGCTCAGCGGCGTGATCGAGGACATGAGCCCGGAGCAGCTCTTCGGCATCCTCTGCGCGATGACCAACTCCTTGCCCAAGGGCATCCAGCTTCGCACGAACCTGCAGGGTGAGCTGCGCTCTCTCGCCAAGCGGGTGAACGACGTGCGCTATTCGCCCCCGGTGTTGAAGGCCGAGGCGATCACCGGGCTCACGACCACCTGGGACCCAGACGTGATCCTCTTCGGCCACGCCTGGGCCTCGGGGCGCTCGTTGAAGGAGCTGCAGCTCTTGTACTGGTCGCAGACCGACATCGCCGGGCAGCTCGTCTCGGGCTTTCGCCGGGCGAAAGATCTCGTGGGCCAGCTCCGCGACGTCTACCACGAGCTCCCCGACCGGGCGGCGGCGTTTAAGGCGCTCATCACCCGGGTGAGCCGGGATGAGGTCGAGGTCATCGACTGAGCCGGAGCCCGCCGATGGCGAACGACAGAGCCCCCGACCGCCACCTCGTCATCGGCGCCAGCGGCGTCGCGGGGGCCGGTCTTGTTCGCCACCTCACGAACGTCACGGCCGAGCCCGTGCTCGCCTTGTCGCGGAGCGGCCGCGTAGACCCGGAGCTCGCCGACCGGGTCAGCGGGGTTCGGGCCGATCTACAAGACCCGGCGAGCCTTCGCGAGGCCCTCCGCGTCGCGCGGCCCACGGTGATCTACTACGCCGCGCACCGACACCCCGGCGCGGGCCAGCCCGAGCGGGCGCTGCACCCCGCCACGATGCAGACCGCGCTGCGCCTCGCGCGGCCCTTCTCGGGCATCCTCAGCCGTCTCCCGGGCGCGGAGACGTGGTACTTCGGCGCGATCAACCAGGCCGCCGGGCTCGTGGACGAGGGCCAGAACGCCACGATGATCCGGCAGCTCCTCGACGCCGTGGACACGCTCCAGGCTGAAGGCGCCTCCGACCTGCGCCACGTCGCGCTGCTCACCGGCGGCCGCCTCAGCGGCGTTCACCTCGGCCCCGATCTGTGGCCCGCCTACCCCGAGCCCGTCCGCGCCGACAGCCCGCGGCACCCCGGGCCCTCGTGGTACTTCGCCGTCGAGGACGCCCTTTGGGGGCGTGACCCAAAGACGACGCCTTGGACCTGGTCCATCCACCGGCCCCACTTCATCCTCGGCGCCGCCGAGGGCATGCCCTACAGCATCGTCAACGCCCTCGGGGCCTGGGCGGTGCTCTTGCGAGAGGCGGGCTTGCCCCTCGTGTTTCCCGGCGGTGAGCGCGCCTTCGCCGCCCGCTGGGAGGCCGCCGACGCCGAGCTGATCGGGGCCCAGATGCGGTGGGCCTCGCAGACCCCCGCCGCCGCCGGGCAGGCGTTTATGGTCGGGAACGGCCCGGCGTGGCGCTGGGCGGAGATGTGGCCGGCCTTGGCCGAACGTTACGGGATGGCTTGGGAGGTGCCCAAACGCGCGAAGGCGCTCACCGACCTCGTGGCCGACCCGGAGCGTGTCTGGGCCTCGGCCCGGGAGAAGGCGAAGCTGCCGCCGCTGCCCCTCCACCAGGCCATGCCGCTGTTGTTCTTGCATCAGTCGATGGTGGTGACCTGGGACGTGACCTACGACCTAGCGCCCGCCCGCGCCTTGGGCTTTGGTGAGGCGCGTGACCACCGGGAGGTCGTGCTCCGCCTGCTCTCCCAGCTTGAGCGGCGCGGCGTGCTTCCTCCGGCCTGAGACGTGGCGGGTTCGCGGATGGGCTATGCTCTCCGGGATGCCACCGATCGACGTGCGTGACCTGGGCCGCTTGAGCACGATCACCGCCGTGCTCGCCCGCCACGGCTTCGGCGGGCTGGTGCAGGCCGCCGGGCTCAGCGCCACGCCCTCGGGCCCCACCGCGAGCGCCGCCGCGCCCTGGGCCACCCGCGCCCGAGACGCCCTCGTCGAGCTCGGCCCGACCTTCGTGAAGCTCGGCCAGGTGCTCAGCGTGCGCCCGGACATCACCCCCGCCGCGCTCATCGAGGAGCTTCGGGGCCTGCAAGATCATGTGCCCGAGGCGCCTTGGGAGGGCGTGAAGCAGGTCTTGGAGGAGGCGCTCGGCGGCCCCTTAGAGGCCACCTTCTCCCAGTTTGACGAGCGCCCCGTGGCCTCGGCGTCCATCGCCCAGGTTCACCTCGCCACGCTGCGGGTGGCTGAAGGGGTGGAGCGGCAGGTCGCGGTGAAGGTGCAGCGCCCGGGCATCGAGCGGGTGATTCGTTCTGATCTCCACATCTTGCACACCCTCGCTGGGCTTCTTGAGGGCCGGGTGGAGCTGCCGGGCCTGTACACGCCCCAGGCGATCGTGACGGCGCTTGAGCGCGCGGTGCTGGAGGAGCTCGACTTCACGATTGAGGCCCAGAACGCCGCACGTTTTCGGAAGGCCCTCGCGCGCAGCCCCGAGGCCTACGTCCCGGAGATCCTCCTGCCGTGGTGCAGCCGCCGGGTGCTCGTCATGGAGCGGGTGGACGGCGAGCCGCTCTCGGCCATCACCCCGGACGACCCCCGCGCCCCGGGCCTCGCGCGGCTCATCGTCGATCTCAGCGTGCGCCAGGTCTTTGACGAGGGCTTCTTTCACGGCGACCCTCACCCCGGCAACCTGCTCGTGCTGCGCGACGGGCGCCTGTGTTGGCTCGACTTCGGCCTCTGCGGCTCCTTGACCGCGGAGATGCAAGACACGCTGGTGACGCTCCTCGCGGCCATGGTGTTTGAGGACGCCGAGACCTTGGCGCTCACGCTGCACCGGGCGGGCGGGGCCCAAGGCCGCCTCGATCTGCGGGCGTTTAAGGGCGACATCGAGCGCCTGATGATGCGCTACAAGGGCGCGTCCTACGCCCGGCTCTCCGAGCGCGGCTCCCTCTTGGACCTCGTGGAGCTGACCTCCCGCTACCGCCTGAGCCTCGTGCCCGAGTACACCCTGCTCGCCCGGGCGGTGTCGTTGCTCGACGGCGTGCTGCGCGCCTTGGCCCCGGGCGAAGATCCCGTGCACTTGATTCGCCCCCACGCCGCGCGCCGCCTCTCTGAGCGCCTCAGCCCCGAGCGCCTGCGCGCGGATGGCCTGCGGGCCCTGCTCCAGGCCCAAGGAGGCCTCAAGAGCCTGCCTTTGCAGGTGAGCCAGCTCTTGATGGACTTGGAGCGCGGCGCGATCCGCATCGAGGCCAAAGATCCCGACGCCCAGCGGCTCACCGACGCCTTAGGCTCCGCCGCGTTCAGGCTCTCCTTGGCCCTGTGCGCCAGCGCCTTGCTCATCTCCGGGGCGATCCTGATCACCGCGCCCGCCGCGCCGGTGTGGGGCCTGCCCTTGGGGGTGGTCTTCGGCCTCGCCCTGGTGATCGCGGCGGCGACGATGTGGTCGGGGCTCGTCGCGCACACCTTGCTCGGTGATCGCCTCAGCCTCGCCGGCCTGCGCCGCCGGGCCCTGGGGGTGCTTCGTTTCTTCGTGGGGCGGGGCTGAGGCCACGGGCTGACCCCGGGACCGGAGGGGGTCTGGTGTCTGGCCTTCGGCTGTGATAGGGTCGCCCCAAACCCGCCGAGAGCGCGGCGTGTCCGACCCGGACCCAGCGCGGAGTGACGAAGTGACCGAGGAGACACCCCTTAACTTTGCGCGCGGCGACGTGATCTCGCGCAAGTATGAGATCGAGGAGCAGCTCGGCATCGGCACCTTCGGCGGCTCGTGGCTCGCGCGCCACATCGCCTCTGGGCGCCATGTCGTCATCAAGTTCCTCAAGCCCGAGCTCCTCAAGGGCGAAGGCGCCGCCGATAAGCTCAAGGACGGGTTCAACCGCGCGAAGAACATTCGCCACGCGAACCTCATCCGTTACGGCGAGATCGGCGAGCACAACGGCCTCTGGTACATCACCGAGGAGTACTTCAAGAGCGAGAACCTCCGCCGGGTGATCGACGACGCCATCACCGCGGGCACCACGTTCACGCTCTTGGACTCCTGCCAGATCGTGATCAAGGTGCTGGAGGCGGTTCAGGCGGGCCACGAGGCGGGCATCGTCCACCGTGACCTCAAGCCCGAGAACATCCTCGTCACCACCCAGCGCTCGGGCCCCGGCGGCAGCCGCGTCGTGCGCACCATCAAGGTGACCGATCTCGGCGTGCCCGACTTCTTCGCCCCCGAGCTCATGGGCGACCGCTACGACTCCGCGGGCGACACCTCTTACCTCGCGCCGGAGCTCGCCTCGTACAGCCAGGCCGGCAAACCCCAGGCCGACGTGTACTCCGTCGGTGTGCTGCTCTACGAGCTGCTCTGCGGTCAGGTGCCCAAAGGCACGTTCTTCTCGCCCACCCAGGTGCGCGACGACCTGCCCTCCCACGTCGATCAGGTCGTCGAGCTCGCGCTCTCCCCCGAGCCCGGGGATCGTTACCCCTCCGCCCACGACATGATCCTCGACATCAAGCGCGCCTTGGGCCCCGACGCCCAAGAGGTCGGCAGCGGCGGCACCAACCGCGGCACCATCGCGGCGGTGGGCGTGGCCTTGCTCGCGGTGCTGGGCGTCGGCGGCTACTTCTACTTCACCTCCCAGCGCGACCCGATGGAGCAGGCGAAGCTGCAGGACGAGGTCGTGCGGCGGCAGGTGCAGGCGGCGAACCCGATCCCGTCTGAGTCGGAGATCAAGGCGATGCTCGCCAAACATCCCGACATGATCTACGTCCCCAGCGGCACCTTCATCCAGGGCCGCCTCGCCGGGGAAGATCCCTCTTTGGTGAACCCCGCCGAGCCTCTGCGCAGCGTCACTGAGGTGCCCGCGTACTTCATGGACCGCTACGAGTTCCCCAACCGCGCCGGTCAGGCGCCTGTGGGCAAGGTCATCCACAAAGAGGCCGCCGAGGCCTGCGAGAAGGTCGGCAAACGCCTCTGCTCGGCCCTTGAGTGGGAGAAGGCCTGCAAGGGCCCCTCCAACCAGATCTACAGCTACGGCGACACCCACGATCCGGCCATGTGCGGCGGCGGCATGGAGGAGGCCTACAAGGCCGGTGAGCGCACGGACTGCATGTCGCCTTATGGCGCCTACGACCTCTCCGGCGGCTTCCGCGAGTGGACGTCCACCCCCGCGGGCAAGTCCACCAGCCGCTTCTTGGCCAAGGGCGGTATGCGCGGCAACGCCGAGCGCGGCACCCGCTGCGCCTTCTTCGTCGATGAGAACATGGACTTCTCTGAAGGCAGCCTCACCTTCCGCTGCTGCCTCGACGCCGACAAGTAGCCGAGACGCCCGCCCCGCCGCTCAGCGCGGCGGGGTGTTGACCGCCCGCTCCTTCCACAAGGCCACGGCGCGCTGAAGGTGCTCGTGGACGTGGCGGTAGACGCCCATGTCGTAGGCGAGCTCGGTGTGGCCGAGGCCGGTCAGCTCGACGTTCCGCAGGTTCATCTCGCCTTGTTTTGGCAGGAGCCGCGCGCTCCAGTAGGGGCAGACGAGGTCGGTGCGCGAGAAGATCGACGTGAGCGGGATCTGCCCGGGGAAGGTGTCTTTGGCCAAGAGGCGCACGAAGGGGCTCTTGGGCAACATCTCGAAGGGGCTCTTCGAGAGCAGGCCGCCGCCGAACATCGCCACGCCGAGGAGCGCCGTGGGGGTGCCGTGGTGGGGCGTGCCCAAGGTGGCGAGGCTCTTCACCCGCTTGGCGCCGCCGTGGTGCTGCACATAGTGCCGGGCGATGAGCCCGCCCTTGCTGTGGCCGATGACGTGGAGCTGACGCACGCCATAACGAGCGCAGATGCCCTCGATCTTCTCGGCGATGGCGGAGCTGAGCTGGCTGATGGGCCGGGTGTTGAAGCGGTAGAACAGCCCGCCCAGGTCAAACGAGAGCACGCCGAAGCCGTCGCAGCGTAGGCGATCCTCCATGACCTCCCACACCGCCCGGGTCTGCATAAAGCCGTGCAGCAAGAGCACGGTCTCTTCACGAGCGCCGAGATCGCCTCGGCGGGTGATGGTGTTGCCTTGCCAGTACACCCGGCGCAGGCTGCCGAGCTGGTTTCTGAGGTAACGGTAGGTGCGGGTGGGCGTCGCCAAGGTGTCTCCTGAATCCCTATGCTATCTTGCCGGGCTAGATGGAGGTGACATGCGCTCGAACCTGACACGTTGGCCCGTCGTCCTGACGGTGCTCACCCTGGCGGTCGGCTGCAAGGGCAGCGGCGGAGAAGACAGCGACGACGAGGCGCCGCCGATCCGCGGCGGGGACGACACGAACGAGCCCCAGTGCGGCGGAACCAACCCCGAGGCCGTCTCGTTGAACCTCTCCAACGGCGGGCTCTACAGCTTTGAGGGCGTAGATTACCCCACCCTGCTCCTCTCCGTAGACGCCACGGACGCCGACGGGAACCTCGATCAGATCACCCTCGGCGTGTACTGGGAGGACGACGGCGACGGCGCGGCCACCCCCGCCGCCGCTCGGTTTGAGAAGGTGATCACCAGCGGCACCGACGCCTGCGCGGGCCTGGCCGAGACCTTCTTGCTCAAGCTCCAGGTGGGCGAGTCGCTGGAGTACAACACCACGTATGACTTCGCGGCGATGGTGACCGACTCCGCCGGAGAGGCCTCGGGCTGGGTGGTCGCCTCGGGCTCAACCCCCAAGGCCGACGGCAGCGACGGGGACGGCGGCGGCCCTTGAGGGTGATCGTCTCGGCCTGCCTCTTGGGCCGAGCCTGCCGTTACGACGGCGCCTCGAAGCCCAAACCCGACGCGCTCACCCGCTTCGGCGAAGGTGTGGAGTGGGCGCCGGTCTGCCCTGAAGAGCTCGGCGGATTGGGCACCCCCCGCCCTGGCGCCGACCTACGCGGCGGCGACGGCGCGGCGGTGTGGCGGGGTGAGGCCCAGGTGCGGCGAGAGGCCGACGACGGTGACGTGACCGCAGAGTTCTGCCGAGGCGCCGAGCGCGCCTGGGCCCTCGCGGGCGCCGCCGACGCCGCCTTGCTCAAGGCCCGCTCCCCCTCTTGTGGGGTCGGCACCACCCACATCGACGGCGCCGTGGCGCGCGGTGACGGGGTGTTCGCGGCCTTGCTGCGCGCCCGAGGGGTGCCGCTCATCGACGACGAGGCCGTGCTGATCAGCGGGCCGCCGTCGCGGAGTCCATGAGCGCGCCGTGCAGCGGCGTGACGCGCCGGGCCAAGAACCAGCCGTTTCGCCACGGCAGCTCCTTGAGCCCGCCCTGGTAGCCGGGGATCTTCGCGCTGTAGGCGACGAGCCGCCCGACGACGTCGCCCGTGGGCCGGGGCAGACCGGCCTCTTCAGCCACGGCCAAAAGCTCATCGGTGAGCGCCACGATCTCCCCGCGACGATCCAGGATGAGCTGGCCGACCGGCGCCTTGTACACCTCGGCGAGCAGGCCAAACACGCAGCTCCACACGAGCTTCTCGACGGCCTCGGCCTCAAGGCGTTCGGCGGAGACAGGCTTCGCGGCCACACCTCCTTGGCCAAGGCGCGTGACGAGGGCCTCGGCCCAGGGCCCGGAGACGACGGTGCCGCCGCCGTCCTCGACCGCGGCGCCGCGGCTGGGCACGGCGAAGTAGAGGAGCGCCCGGGTGGCCTCGGTGAGCCCACGCTCCACAAACCAGGGCCCGAGCAGGCCGTTCTGCACGAAGCAGAGGTCAACCCGACGCTCGGCGGGGACGAGGCCAAGCACCGCGTCGAGGTCATCATTCCGGGCGCAGATCACGATGGGCCCCGGCACCTCCAGCACGGGCTCACCCCGGCGACGGAGCTGTGAGGGCCCCATCGACGCCAACGCCAGGCCGATGCGCCCGGCGCCGATCACCTGAAACACCGTCTCGGCAGGCACACTCACGCCTTAAACGCCGCCAAGGCGATGCTCAGCAGGCCGCCGATGCCCGGCGACGCCTCCATGGCGACCAGGCGCTCCCCCACGGCCTTGAGGTTCTGGTGGTCGGGGAACCACACGGGCTTGGGGTTGGGCCGGAAGGGGCCACGCACGATGGAGCGCTCGGGGTGGTCAAACAGGAAGGTGTTGTGCACCACGCCCGCGCCGGAGCGGATGTCTTCAGGCGGGTGGCCGGGGAAGGCGCCCCAGGTGGTCGAGACGAGGCCGTAGTTCAGCGCCGCCCAGACGTTCACCGCCACGCCGCCGTAGCGGAGCTCGTCGATGGCCCGCTCAAAGCGCTCGCCCAAGGAGGACTCGGTCTTGGGATCGACGATGATCATGCACGAGAGCGTGCCCCAGCAGCGGTCGTTGGCGAAGGGCACGGCCTGGTCGATGAAGCTCGCCGCGTCGGTGGCCTCCAGAGCCGTCTCGGTCAGCACGCCGCAGAAGGCCTCGTTCGAGAGCGCGTACTCATCGGGGGTCTGGCCGACGCCGGGGATAAACGTCCACGGCACCGCGCCGTCCCGGGCCTCCCCCAAGCGCTCAGCCTGGGGGTAACGGCTCAAGAAGCCCTCAAAGCGCTGCTGGGCGCCGGGGTAATAGGCCTTCCGGGCCGGGGCGAGCTTCATGTGCTCCCGCACCTTGGCCAAGAACGCCTCACGCTGGTCCCAGCCCTTCGCCGTGAGCAGCACCTTCGCGGCGTTGCAGTTGAAGCTGGCGTTCTGGGTGACCATGCCCACGACGTGCCGGGCCTGGGTGTCGAGGTCGGACTCGGACCACTTGCCGGGCACGACGAGCACCGGGGTGACGCAGCCGAGCTCAGCGGAGAAGGGCCGGGTGTTGATCGGCGTGCCCGCGGCCTTGTTCTTCGCCTGCTCCTCGGGGTTAGCGCCCCAGACGATGGCGTCGTAGGTCTTGTCGGAGCCGGTGACGTGCAGCGTGTCGATGAGCGGGTGGCTGGTGAGCCGCTTGCCCACCTCGACGCCGCCGTAGACCACGGCGAGGTAGCCCGCCTCCACGAGCGTCGCGAAGGCCCGCTCGACGTGGGGCCCGACGTGCTCGTTCACCGGGTTCATCTTGAGCACGCAGACCTCGTTCTCGACGAACAGCTTGTGCAGCACGTCCATCGGGGCGATCGAGGACACGTTGCCCGCGCCGAGCACCCCGCAGACCTTGCCTTGTTGGCTGGGCGTGCGGTAGATCGCACCTTGGCTCGCCGGTTTGCCGGGCAGGATACGCACCTCGGCGGTGACCCCAGCGAACATGAGCTTGTCGAGGAGCCCCGTGGGGAACACCCGGGCGACCTGCTGGCCGTTGGGCCGGGCGCTCACCGCCGGGGGGCGCGGCT
>JAKLKE010000379.1 GCA_023150775.1 Myxococcota bacterium | reverse complement strand
ACGAAGTCAGCAATAATTAAGACCTGACCCGGATCAGGTCTCGGGCGTGAACACGTAGACGAACTGGGCGGTGACCGCGCTCCCGCCTTCTAGCGCGGGAGAGAAGCGGTAGGTCCAAGCGGCCTTCATCACCAGCGGCAGCAGCTCGGCGGAGCAGTCCTCGGGGCGGATGTCGGTCGGGGCGCCGGTCGGATCTATGACGAAGCGCACCTTACAGCTCGCCTCGGCGCTGACCCCCGCGGGCCAAACGACGGGATCGCCGCTGAGCTGGGCGACTTCAGACCAGTGCAGCTCTAGGGGCACCGACGGATCCCGGGGGGCGCCGAGCCCGCCGCCGAGGCCCTCGGCGCCGACCAACACGCCGAGCCCACCTTCGCCGCCCTCCATGGCCTCCATGCCTTCGCCCGTGCCCTGGGGCGCGTCGCGGCGCGCGCCGCCAGGCCGGTCAAACAGGCCCGGCTTGGGCTCTTCGCCCTCCTCAGCGCCCTCCATAAGCGAGCGCAGCAGGGCGTCAAAGTCGGCGTCTTCGGCGAGGTCGGGGATGGGCAGCTCGCGGTCTTTGTAGAAGCGCACCGAGAGCCGGGCGCCGCCGGCCATGTACTGCCGATCGACGCCGTCGCGGCCTTCAGCGTCGCGGGGGTCCCACTGGGTGACGTGGTTCGCCCAGGCGCCGAGCACCCAGGCCTGCTTCTCTAAGAGCAGGGTGAGGCCGACTTCAGCGTTGACGTCAAGCTCATGCCGGGTGGCGTTCTGGCCTGAACGAAAGCGGTTGGTGCTCACCGTGCCCGCGTCCACCCGGGCCTGAAGGCCGATGGGCCCCGCGACCTTGAGCACCACGTCGCCGCCGAGGCCCGCGCCCGCCGCGATGTAGTACTTGACCCGATCGTCGGCGTCCATGTCGTTGTTGGAGAGGCCGAGCAAGGTGACCTGCATCGGCGTGAAGAAGCGCCACTGCGCCCGGCCGTTGTCGCCGTAACGCCAGACCTCGTCCCAGCGCCCCAACAGCAGGCCCACGTCGAGCTGGTCGCCCAAGGTGGGCCGCGACTTCACGTTGATGAGCGGGCTCTCAAAGACGAAGGAGTCAAGCTGCAAGGCCCCGGTGGCGTCCCGGGTCATGCGCAGGTGGCCGTTGTTCCCAGTGGCCGAGCCGTCGTCGTTGAGCATGTCTTCGGTGTCGTAGACACGCCGGTAGAGCAGCTCAACGCCTTGGGGCATGAGCAGGGTGTCGAAGCTCTCGATGGGGTCCACCTGGGGCCCGGCGGTGTAGCCGTAGGCGCCGAGCCCAACTTCGCGGTGGTCCCCGGTGGGGAAGAGGGTCGTCATCAGGCCGAGGGTCAGCGGGTCCACTTACGCTCCGGTGTCGCCGCGGGGGCTGTCTTCGCCGCGGAGAAGGTCGAGGGTCAAGAAGAGATCGCGGGAGTCGCCGCAGTCTTCAGCGCGGAAACGGCCGGAGACCTGGGCGTCTTCAAGGTCGAAGGTGCCGAAGAGCGCGCCGTCGTTGGATCGGGTGACGCTCACCGCGCCGGGGCCGGTGACCGGGTCGATGCGGCGCACGCTGGTGGGGGTGTAGGTGATCACGAGGCCCTCGGCGTCGGCCACCTCGGACTCAATCACCTCGTACAGCGCGGCCCCGGCGTTGCGCGGGGAGCTCACGGTGTTGAGCGGGTGCCCCGCCGCGTCCGAGAGCAGGTACAGGCCGTCCCACTCCGGCGCGGCGGCCGTGAAGCGGTAGAGGCTCAACGAGACGATGAGCGCGCCTTCGCGGGTGAAGGCGGCCTGCAGGGCGAGGTCGGCGCGGAGCTGCTCGTTGGGGTCGTCGGACTCGGTGAACATCTCGCAGGACAAGGCGCTGTTGGAGAGCACGATCACCGCGCGCTCGCCGTCGCCCTCGACGTCTTGCACAAAGAGCGCCGTCTCTAAGGCGTCGCGGCCCTCGACCCGGTCGACGCGGCCCGCGCCGCAGGCGGTGAGCAGCGGGAGGAGCAGGAGGAGGCGCATCAGAAGCTCCCGGCGGCGCGCAGGCGGTCACCCGCCGGGGTCTGGAGGCCGAGGCTGCGGCAGACCTCAGCGTGCAGGCGGTCGGACGCGACCTGGTCGCCGGAGTTCAGCGGGCGCAGGTAGATCGCGTCGCGGTCTTGGCCGGGCCAGTCAAAACACACGTCGAAGGGGCGGCCTAGCTCACGAAGGATCGCCGCCCAGTGCTCAAAGAAGGGCTTGGCCTCGTGGGCGTTGTCGGGCTGCACGACGAAGGCGAGGTGGGCGTAGGGCCGCTCGGCGCCGAGCTCTGACCGGGCGCGCAGAAACCGCTCGACGTTCTTGAACACCAGCTCCCGCTTGTCGGCGCCTTTGACCACACGGTAGGTCGGCGCGGAGAAGGCGTCGATGCTGAAGTGGATGAAGCGGAAGCAGCGCGGCGGGGTGGAGGGCGCGTTGGCCAGGCGCACGAGCAGCCGGGAGCGCGCCTCGGAGAAGACGATGGCGTTTGTGTGCAGCTTAAACTCGCTGAACAGGCGGCCGCCGACGTTCACGGCGAAGGCGTACTCGACGAGCTGGTCAAAGCGCGGGTGAATCGTGGGCTCGCCGAGCCAGTGGGGGCAGAGGTGGACCTCGTCGTCCATGCCGTCTAAGCCCGCGAGCATCTTGCGCCAGGTCTCCCAGGCCATGAAGCGGTGGGGGGCGCCGTGCGCCTCGTCCCGGAGCGACTGCGAGCACATCTTGCAGCGGATGTTGCAGTGGTCGGTCAGCTCAAGGTTGATGTTGACCGCCATCTACGCCTCGGCCTCGGCCCCGACGACGGGGGCAGGAGGGGCCTGGACATCGGCGGCGGGCGCGCGGTTCATCCCACAACCTTACCACGCCGCAGGGGGGCTCAGAGCGTCTTGAGGTACTCCAAGACGGCGCCGCGTTCGTCGGCGCTCAGGGCGTCGCCGTAGGTGTGGCCGCCGTTGCCGAAGCCGCGCAGGCGGGTGTCGTAGGTCTCGACCCGGGTGGCCTCGGTCTCGGCCTCCCAAGGCAGGCCGACCCGGGTGAAGTCCCAGCGGGCCGAGCTGAGGCTACGAGACCACAAGGCTGGGCGCTCGGCGGAGTCGAGCAGCGCCACCAGATCGGGCACCGAGCCGTTGTGCAGGTAAGGTGCTGTGGCCCAGATGCCGTCGAGCGGCGGCGCGACATAACCCAAGGCCGCGTCAAACTCCGCCGCCCAGGCCCCTTGGCCGTACCAGCTCGCCTCCAACCACTCGTTGAACGGCGCGTAGGCGAGCTCTTCGGCGTAGACCGGGTCCGTGCCGACCTCGGCCACGTCGAGGCGAAGCCCGGGGTAGGTCTCCTCCGCCGGATCCGCGCTGTACGTCCCGTGGCAGGCGGCGCAGGAGGCCTCAAAGACGCGCTGGCCGTCGGCGGCCAGGTCGGCGTCGATGGCCTCGGGGTAGACCGGGGGCTCGACGCTCAGGAGGTAGGCCAGCACGTCGTTGAAGTCTTGGTCGATGGCCTCGGCGTGCTCGGCGTTGATGATGGCCACCACGCCGGTCTGCTCGATGAGCCGGGCGTAGTCGCCGCGCCCCATGCCGTTGTAGTACAGGCTGAGCTTCTTCTTGACGTGCCACCACGGCGGCGTGTCGGACGCGGGCACGGTGTCGGGCACCTCGTAGATTGCGTCGTCGAGCCACTCCAAGGTGGCGGGATCACGCCAGGTGACCACGGCGCGCTCGATGGAGAACGCGGGGCTCACCCCGGCGAAGGGCGTGATGATGTACGGCGCGACGGCGTTGGCCCCGCGCACGAGGCGCTCGGCGGCGAAGTGCTCGGGGGAGTCGTCGCCGTAGCGGCCATCGACGAGGGCCTGGAGCAGATCGTAGAACGCCGAGGTGTCGTCGGTGTAATCGACGAAGGTGTTGCCCAGGCCGGGGATGAACTGCCCGTTGACGTAGCCCGCGTGGCAGCCCAGGCAGGTGACGCCGCCGACCACCTCGACCCCTTCAGGCGTCGTGAACAGGTTGAAGCCTGGGGAGAGCCGGGCGCTGTCGCCCTCACGCTCCAAGAGGTTCGCCGCCGAGCCGCCGACGTACTCAAACCAGAGGTCTTTGGGCACGCCGCCGCCGACGTAGCCGCCGTACCGCAGCACGTCCCAGCCCCGGGCGGCGTCTCCGGCGGGGCGCGGGCCGACGGCCTCGCTGGTGTCGACGGGGGCGGCGTCTTTGGCGGTGCAGGCGATGAGCAGCGGGATCAGGCAGAGCGCGAAACGCATGGGGGCCTCGTGGGTGGCCTGGGTGACGTTCTCCCCGCTTTATCCCGGCCCTCGGTTGAGCGCGTCGCGGATCACGGCCTCGTGGGCGAGGATGTTGGGCGAACACTCCCGGCAGCGCGGCGTCGGCTCGCCCCGTAGCATCCCGGCGCGCACGCCCTGGAGGTAGGCCCCACGCTCCCAGACCTCTCGCAGCGAGGTGGTGGCGACGCTCTCGCCCTCCCCGGCCAACACACAGCAGGGCGAGCTGCGCCCGTTCGCCTGCACCACGAGGTAATGCCAGGCCTTGAGGCAGGGCGCGGAGCCCAAGCCCAGCCCCGGCGGCGGCGCGGGGGGCGCGGCCTCACCTCGGACGACGCCTTCAGCGTCTACAAAACGCGCCAAGGTGGTGATGACCCCGAGCCGCGCGGCCTCCGCTAGCCCCTCCTTGGCGAAGCCGACCAGCGCCCGGCGCTCAACGGGGCCCAGTGCCAAGGCCTGCTGTTCGGGCCGATACGCGATCAAGCCGTCAAAATCGACCCGAAACGCCCCCAAGGCGTGGGCGAGCCGCACGATCGCCGCGAGCTGGTGGTGGTTCTTCTGGGTGATGACCGTGTGGAGGGCGAGGCGCGGGTGAACGAGGCCACGCCGCTCCTTGAGCACCCGCAGGCGGCAGGCGTGGGTGACCGTGCGTTTGAACGCGCCTTTGACGCCGCGTAAGGCGTCGTGGGTCTCGGCGTCGGCGCCGTCGATGGAGAAGTGCAGCTCATCCCAGGCGTCGTCGAGCACCTGATCCATGAGCGCCGGGGGAAACAGCGTGCCGTTCGTGGTGAGGATGCCCTCTAAGCCGAGCTGCTTGACCCGCCGCATCAGCGCCGGGGTGATCTCTTTGGCCAGGAGCGGCTCGCCGCCCCCCAAGATGAACACGCGCCGGGCGCCCATCGCCGCGGCCTCCTCGACGATCTCCAGGTGCCGGGCCAGGGGCAGCTCATCCATCGGCGGGCGGTGGCGGTCGGTCGTGTCGCAGAAGGCGCAGTCGAGGTTGCAGCGCAGCGTGGGGTAAACCTCCAAGGTCATCGGGCCTTGGGGGGTGTCCGCCGACCACTGGCGGAGGCGCGCGGCGATGAGCTCGGGCTCAGGCATGGTGGGAGCGTAGCACCGATGGCCGGGCCCTTGTCGGCGTGGGCCCCACGCGGCGGCTCACCAGGTCAGATCGACCCGGATCGAGAGCGGATCCCCCGCCGGGTCGGTCTCGGTGACGTTCACGATGCCCACGAGGCGGCCTTGTTTGTCGAGCGTCAGCCCGTTCGAGCCCGGCTGGTGATATTCGCCGATGTTAAATCCGCTGTAGCCGCTCTTGGCCCGAAAGACGGACACCTGCCCTTCCGGTGACCAACGATAAATCGCATTGGCGTTGGGATCG
>JAKLKE010000378.1 GCA_023150775.1 Myxococcota bacterium | reverse complement strand
AAGGCGCTGCCCCGGGCGGGCTCTCCGCGCTCGATGAGGTTCTTCTTGGCCTGGTCCAGAAATGCCGACTGCCGGAAGGCGTCGTTGGCGCGATGGCGCACGTTCTCAACCAGGTCCACACACTCGGCGATCTCCCGCGCCGGGTCCCAGTGCTGCTTCTCTAGCTTGTCGGCCTTGGGGAAAGGGTACGACAGGGGGTCGATCTCGTGGACCTCGCCGGTACGATCTCCCGCGACGTAGCAGGTGGACGTGTGCATAAACGGCACGCCGCCCAGGTCTTTGGCCAAGGCGACGAGGTTCTGCATCCCGAAGGCGTTGGACTTCAGCGCGTAGTCGAGCGGCGGGTTAAAATCGACCACACCGGCGATGTTGACCATCGCGTCGATGCGCCCGCGGAGCTGATCCCGCACAGACTCAGGCACCCCCGCGAAGGGGTCGGAGACGTCGCCGGGGATCGGCGTGATCTTCTCTTTGATGAACTCCTCGAAGCCCGTGCGACCGTACTTCTCGCGCAGGGGGTCGAAGGTCGGCGAGGTGACGACCTCGGCCCAGAAGCGCGCCTGGGTGTCTTGGCCTTTGCGGGGGCGCACGACGAGGTAGACGTGACCGAGCTCGGGGTAACGGTGCAGCAGCAACGAGAGCCACACCTTGCCCAAGAAGCCCGTGCCGCCCACGGCGAGCACGCGGCGCCCGGTGAGGAGCTGCCGCAGCATGAGCGGGCGGGGGTTTGGCGCGCCATTTGTGGGTAGCTCGCTCATAGAGCGTCGTCCTCCTCGCCGCTCGTCTCCGCCAGAACCCCAGCGGCTTTGCCGGGGGTCACCTCGGTCATCACCATCGGCGCGATGCGGAACAGCGTGATCGACGGGCTCGGCGGCGCCGTCTCACGGGCCATGCGCAGGGCCTCGTTCATCGTGGGCGCCGTCTCATAGCCGAGGATCTTCGGCACATACTCGTTGTCGGCGCCGACGACGATCACCCGGCCGATGTGCTGGCGGCCGTTCTCGCCCCAGTACCACATGTAGAACGGGTGGGCCGGGTGGTAGCCCTTGCCCGTGCGGTACATCTGGATGTAGCCGGGGTTTCTGGAGAAGTCGCGCTCGAAACGTTTGTGCAGCTCCATCGCGTCTTTTGTCTGTGTCAGGATCTTGTGGAAGAACTCGACATAAGGCGCGTGCTGCTCCCGATCAAACTTGTCGGAGCAGGGGTGCGTGATGATGACCGTTCCGCCCTTCTTCACCAAAGGCGCGCCTTTGGAGAGGTTGAACAGGTAGCCCTGGGCCATCACCGAGACGAGCAGCGGGTTCAAGAACGCGCCGACGTTGTAGGGGCTGATGTAGGGGATCGGGAAGATGACGATGTCAGACTGGCCCTCGACGGGCACGAGGAGCTGCTCGTAACACTTCTTGAGCGTCTCTTTGTGCACCGCCTCTGTCTCACCGGCCCACACGCCGATGACACCATACGGCGCGGGCACCCGCTCGAAGATGGCCTGGCGCGCGGGCTGGGGGAGGATCTGCAGGGCCTTCACGAGCGCCTTGAGGCCGCGCTCCTCGGTGGGCGTGAGCTCGTCCTCGTTCTTGGACAGAAACTCCAGCGGCGTGTCAAACATCCGGTTGTTCACCGTCGTCTCGATGGTGAACACCTTGATCTTGGAGTTGATGAGCTTGCCCACCCGCTCCAGCTTGGCGCTGAGATCGGAGACCTTGGGATCCATGTAGGTCTCCGACGCGCGGATCGTCGCCGGGTTGTGGTGGTGGCGCAGGGTCTTGTAGCCCACGAGCCCCGTGCCCAGAGACTTGTGCCCGCCGTTCATCGGCACGAACGTGAGGTTCGAGTAGATGATGAGGTCGCTCTCGGCGGCCCGGGCGTTGATCTCGACGTCGATGCCGTCTTCAGTCTTGCCCAAGTACGTCATGCCGCCGGGGCGCTCGGCGTCGTGGTTGTACAGACGGTTGGGCCAGAAACGTTTGAAGGTCTTGGGGCCGACGGTGTGTTTGATCTCGTCCTTCGTCATCGGCCGGTGAAAGGCCGTGGCGATGATGAGCTCGATGTCGGTGACGGCGTACTGGTCGAGGAGCTCCAGCACGGCCTCGACCACGCGGCCACGGATGTCCGGGGCCTTCATCGGCGGCAGAGGCATCGAGAGGTCATCGATGGCGATGGTGACCTTCATGCCCGGGCGCAGGAGCGCGTAGAGCGGCTCGCTGTTCAGCGGGTGGCTGAGCGCGTAGCGGATCGCGGCGTCGACGTCGTTGAGGGGCTTGAGCGGCGGCTTGGGGTAGATGACCCGGGTGCCGATGGGGAGGTCCACCTCGACGAGCTGGTCGCCGGAGAAGATGACCCGCGGCTTGGAGCGGTGGCTGATGGTGACGACGGAGGGGTGGCTGCTCATCGAGGGCCTCTAGGATTCCGCAGGGTTCAGTGGCGACCGAGCATCCCGCGGGCGGGGGTGTCGATGTCGAGGATGGGCCAGTTGTAGGCGTGGGCGAGCTGGCGCAGCTTGGAGTCGGGGTGAACGCAGTAGGGGTGGCCCACCACGGAGAGCATCGGCACGTCGGAGTAGGAGTCGGAGTAGCCCTGGCACAAGGCGAGGTCGTGGCCGTGGCCCCGGGCGTCATCGACGATGAGCTGGGCCTTGCCCGGCCCGGCGACGACGGGGCGCATGAGCTTGCCCGTGGCGTAGCCGTCCTTCATCTCTAGACGGTTCGCGATGATGTCCGCCCGCGGCACGTTGAGGTGGTCGGCGAGGTGGAACATCGTCACGTCGAGGGAGCCGGTGATGAGCACCACCCTCATGCCCGCGTCTTGGGTCTTGAGGATGAGGTCCGTCGCGCCGCGGAAGAGGTTGGGCTTCACCACGGACTGGAAGACCTCGCGGCTCAGCTCGACGAGGCGGTCTTCAGACATGCCCTTGAAGTGGGAGAAGAGCGCCTCGTTGAACAGTCGGCGGTCTTGAAGCTCGGCCATGGCCATCCGCGGGCCGTCGAGCAGAGCGCCGCCGATACGTTTGAACGTCTCCCAGGGGGTCTGGGAGTTGGCGAAGTACATCACCGTCGGCTGGATGAGGTTGGTCCGGACGAGGGTGCCGTCCACGTCGAAGGAAGCGCGCTACGCGTGGGGGCTCATCCGCCGGCGCGCCGGGCGGCTGGGTCTAAGGTGTCCTCCACCGAGGGCACCAAGGGCAGCCGGTAACCGGCCTGCACGCCGGACTCGGACATCGCCCAAGGGAACGGCGCGTCCACCCGCTGGCTCACGCCTTGCTCACGCATCCACCGCCAGAGCCCGGCGCTCTGCGCCGACACCAAGGCCGTCACCTCGGGGCGCTCGCCCTGCTCTTGCTCACGAATCTCCTGCATACGGAGCTGAAGCGCGAAGATGGCTGAGCGGCAGAAGTCGCTGGCGCTGCGCTCCTGCGCCGCAGGGTCGAGGCCTCGGGCCTCGGTGACGAGGTGATAGGCGCGCTCCCGGGTGAGCGCCCGGCTGAGCACGACGAAGAGGTACTCCGCCACCTCGACGGCGCCGCGGCGGCCGTAGAGCCGGGCCTTGCCCCGCCCCGGCAGGTACCCGGCGGCGCAGTCGCAGTGCGTCGCCACCGCGCAGACCAGTACGCAGCGCCAGTGGGCCGGGCCGCCGAGGAGGATCTCCCGCCGCTCAAAAGGATCCTTCTCGGCGCGCTCCTCTTCGCTCAGCTCAGCGAGGCTGACGCTGCGCTCGACGAGCAGGCGCCTGGCGACCCTCGCCGCGGCCTCCCCTTCGGGGGTGCCGGCCTGGTCGGCGGCGAGGTTGAACAGCTTGCGGATTCGATCGAGCCTCACGGGGGCCTCCTCAGGCGCCTAACGCCCAGAATACAGCGGCGGACCCCAGGGCCGCGCGCCGGTTCTGCGCCTCACGAGGCCTTGACGAGATCCTGGCTTAGAGGCCGGCGTCCCGCAGCGTCGCCACCTCGACGGAGAAGAAGGTGAGGTGGTCAAAGGGGCTGGTGAACGGGTTGTTGAAGAAGCCGAGCTGGTTGAGGTGGTCGGCGGGCATGGTGCCCAGGTGTTCGCCCCAGATCGCGGAGTCTACGGGCACGAGGCCGTCGTTGTCGCCGTCGAGGAGCTGCACGAGGGTGTAGGTGGCGGCGAAGTGCGCGTCGACGATCTCGCCGTCTTCTTCCCCTTGGCAGGTGAAGTCGAGGGCCCCGCAGGTGCGCCCCGACCAGGAGCGGTACCAGACGCCGTCTACGTCGAGCACGGCGGCGTTGAAGGCCGCCATCTCGTCGTGGGTGAGCCCGGCGAGCTGCGCGGAGAAGTCGGCGCTCTCCCCCAGGCCGATGAGCGCGGCGAGGCCCGCCATCGCGGCGTCGACGATCCACTCGGCCACGGCGCTCACGTCGAGCACCCCCGTCGCCGCGTCGGCCACGGCCGTCCCGTGGTGGGGCGTCGCCAAGGTCGTGAGGCTCACGACGCGGTCGGAGTAGCCGAGGGCGCTCACGAGATACCGCGCGTCGATGCCGCCTTGGCTGTGGGCGATCAGGTTAAAGCGCCTTCCTTTGCCCTCGGCCATGAGCTGGTCAATCGCGACCGCCCACTGCTCGGCCCGGGTCTCGGGGGGCATGAAGGCGTCCACCGCCGGGGTGTGCACCTCATACCCTTCGGCCTCAAGGGCCTCTTTCACGTCGATGAAGTAGTCGAAGAGCCCCAAGAAGCTGTCGGTGCCGCCCATGCCGTGCATCAAGACGAGGGGGTGCCGGGTGAAGGCGAGCTCACAGCCCGCCGCGCAGGCCACGGAGAGGGTGTGGGTGGTGGGGCCGGCGTCGGGATCCGCGGGCTCCACCCGCACGAGCACCTCGCCGGAGCGCAGGAGGCCGACGTTGAACCCGCCCCCCGTCGCCAAGGCCACGGGGCCCGCGAGGGGCGCGCCGAGCAGGTCTACGACGGTGACGAGGGCCTCACCCTCCCCGTCCCAGGCGTCGAGGGTGATCGTCAGCGTGGAGGTGGCGGCCCCGGCCGTGGCGTGCAGGCTCGCCTCACAGCGGTCGCGGGTCGCGGTGACGGCGCCGCCTTGGGGGACAAAGTCCCCTTCGACCGCCACGGCCAGGGCGCCGAATTCGTCCAGCGCGCAGGGAGGATCGGGGGGATCCTCCTCGACGGGCTCGCCGGAGTCGTCGCTGTCGGACGTGCTGAGGCTGTCGGAGGGCGCGCCGCTGTCTGTCCCGGCGGCGGAGGAGTCTCCAGAGTCACCGAGCTTTGCGACGCCGGAGGACGAGCAGGCGAAGAGGAGCAGTTGGAGGAGGCGCATACGGACATCATATCTCGCGCACGCCCGCGCGTGCGGGATGTGGGGTATACTTCTTCACGATGTCCCTACTTCTCGGACTTTGGTGGCTCGGCGCGACCACCCCTGCGCTCAACGTGCCCGTGGTCTTGCCCGCGGGTGAGGCCGCAGCGGACTGGCATCACGCCTTGAGCCTGTGCGACGCCTACCGGCTCACCCCCATCGCCGCCGCGCCGAGGAGCGGGCCGATGGTGAAGATCCAGTCCAGCCCGTCGGGCCTGGCGATCACCGTGCGAGACGAGAGCGGCCAGGTGCGGACCGACTCCGTGCTTCGGGCAGACCACGAGCGCCCCAACGACAAGGCCGCGAACATCGCCTGCAGTCTCCTGCGGCCCACGAGCGACTCCTCGGGCGGCATCCCGCTCCCCGACGCCGAG
>JAKLKE010000377.1 GCA_023150775.1 Myxococcota bacterium | reverse complement strand
GAGGTTGTCGATGCCGACCGCGGCGAGGATCCCGACGCTGTAGGTCTCGGAGGCATAGAACGAGGGCACGGGAACACGCGCGCGAAGGTCGTCCCGGTGTGGGAACGTCCTCGGGACGAGCCGTCCCCAGAATGGATCGAGGTCAGCGAGCCATGTGACGGCCTTTAGGCCCCGCTCCCGCAGGAGCCTCCCGAGCACGGCCTCGTCATGGGGGCCCTCCACCACCAACAGGCTGCGCTGCATCAACGAACCTCGGCGCCGAGCTCTTCCCGTGCGGTGCGCAGCGTGTCTCCGGCGAGACGTCGCACCCGCCCAGACTCCAGGCGATAGAGCACGACGTCATCCCCAGGCGCCGCTTGGATCAGCGTGTCGATCGCCTCCAGGCTGTGGGTGGTCGCGAAGAGCTGAACGCCTCGCTCGCGGCAGGCCGTCACGAGCCAACGAAACACACCATGCAGCACAGAGGTGTGCATCCCGACCTCAAGCTCATCGAGCAGGAGCACCCCGCCCGGGGGGAGGTCAACGAGCAGGCTGGCGAGGTGGATCGCCCGCCGTGTGCCGTCGCCCATGACATGCACAGGGACGAGCCCAGCGCGCGCGTGGCGGACGTGGAGCGTCGCGGCGGAGCCCCTCGCAGGGATGGGGCCATCGTCGCGCTCGGGCTGCACCATGATCAGGTCTTGCACGAGGGGATCGATGCCCCGGATGAGCGTGAGCGCGGCGGCCATCTGATCTTCGTGAATGATACGGCTGACGCGGGCGGCGAGCAGGCCGTCACTTCGGTGGGAGATGGGCGTGGCGAAGGCGACGGTGGAGACGCTGGTGTGCTGACGCAGGACACGAAGACTTCCGCGCTCCCAAAGCACCATTCGAAAAGCCTTGTCGTCCATACCGTGGGTCAACCGAATCTCTAGCCCCGGATCCTCACTGGAAGACTGCGCAAATAGGCTCATTTGGTTCGACACCGTTGAGCCCTCAATCTCAACCTCCTCAGTGACCAAGGGACGCTCAGGTGGGCTGCCAAAGATCCGTTCAGCGTCGGCGTGGAGCCGTCGCTGAGTCTCCCCTTGGCTGGTGAGAAGCTCGATCGGATGAATGGCCGCATCTCTGTGCGGAAATAGCCACTCAAGCGCCTCCAGACGCCCCACCAACCCTCCACGATACCAGAGATCAGCGAGCGGCCAAGCTCTGCGGAGCTGTGAGGCGGTCTCCCAAATGCGAACGTTAGCAGGGTCCGACAGGAGAATCAGCGCCTCCAGCACCGTCGTCTTGCCCGAGTTGTTCCCGCCCACCAGCAGGTTCACGCCGCCGCAGCCCTCAAGCGTGAGGCCCGACAGGCCACGCATCGCCTGAATCTGCACGGAGGTGTACGGCTGGCGGCTCATCACGTCGCTCGGGCTGGACAGGGAGGGTTCACCTTAGCACGCCCCGCCCACCAGCGCGTCCACCAGGCCGCCCACGTCCGCCGGGCCGAACCGCGTCACCCAGGCTGGGTTCGCGGCGCGCACCACGGGGCGGCGTAAGAAGCTCGGCACCACGGGCAAGGACTCGCTGCGGCTCACATACGCGAGCAGGCGGCGCAGGCGGGGGCGGGGGCGCTCGCGGTGGGGCTGGCGCTCGGTGGACTGGCAGAGGCGGTCGTGTACGGCGGCCAGGGTGGTGACGAGGCCCACGGCGTCGGCGCGGGAGACGGAGCCCACCAGACGGCGCTCGCCGGGGAGCAGCTCCCCCAGCGCGCGCTGGGTGAGGGCTTCAGCGAGGAGGTCGATGTGCACGAAGGGCAGGGGCAGCTCCGCGCCCTCGACGCTCAGGCGACCGTCGGACTCGGCTGAAGCCGCCGCGGCGTCGAGCCAGCCGGAGAGCGGGCCCTCGATGCCCGCCGCGCCGTAGGGGTGCCCGGCGCGAACGATCACCGTCTCGACGCCCAGACGACGCGCCCAATGGATCGTGCGGGCCTCGGCCCCGGCGCGGGTGGCCAACCACATCGAGCCGAAGCGCTCGGGGCCTACGTCGGGGTCGTCGGGGGCGGGCTGGTCCAAGAGCGCTGTGGAGAGCAGCACAAACCGCTCGGCCTGGGCGTAGGCCCCGAAGGCGTGCAAGAGCGACTGTGTGCCTTTGAGGTTGACCTCCAAGAGCCGTGGGTCTTCAGCTTGGCTCAGATCCGCGAGGTGAAGGCACACGGTCGCCCCGGCCAAGGCGGGGCCGTAGCGCTCGGGGGTGACCAGATCGGCGACGACCACCTCAGCTTCGGGCACGGAGCCGGGCATGGCGGGGCCGCGCCAGGCGTCACGCTCTTCAGGGCGGACCTCGTCAGGCCGAAGCAGCAGCACGAGCTCGGGGCGAGGGGTCAGGGCGAGCAGGCGCTGCACGACGCGGCGCCCGAGGGGTGTGGTGGCCCCGGTGAGCACGACACGCATCAGCGACCTCCTTGGGGCGGCGGCAGCTCCCCGGCGTTTAAGCGGCGCATCAGCTCGACCAAGGCGGGCTGCACCTCATGCACCCGCAGGGGGCAGCCGCCGACCAGGGGCACGCCGTGGGCCTCGGCCCAAGACCGTGCACAGTCGCCGACGGCGAGGCTGAGCTCTCCGGCGGGCGGCGAGCGGTCTTGGGGCTGGTGGCCCATCCACACGTTGAGGCCCTTGAGCATCAACATCGAGACCACGGCGGCGACATCCGCCACGCGGTGCGGGTTCTCCCGGGCGAACCGCTCAACAGACGAGGCGGCGACCTGGCAGGTGGCGCAGGAGTCTCCGGGGTACACCCGCACCCGGCGACCGTGCTGAATGTGGGCGCTCGGGCGACGATAACGCCGCACCAGCGGCGCCCACTCCGGCGGCAGCCCCGGCAAGGCCCGGCCCCGGCGGGCGGCGAGCAGCCTGAGGTGAGGCACCTCCTCGGGGGAGATGCCCATGAGCGCGGCGGCGGCGCAGTCCACCTCCAGGAGATCATCGCCGCCGAGGGCGAGGCCGTGGGGCACCGGGTCGCCGTGGTGGGGGCCCTCACCCTCCATGCCGACGCTGCCCTCGATCAAGGTCAGCGTGGGCCAGGCCACGTCGGCCAAGGCCGCGAGCAGGGGGGCGAGGCCGTCGCGGTGGTAACGCAGGTGCTCGCTGTCGGGGATGAGGCCCATGAGCGACTTCGCGCCCCCGGCGAAGAGCGTGCCCATGTGGGTCTTGAGGGTACCGAGCACGATCACGAGGTCAAACTCGGCCAAGGTCGTCGGCAACAGGAGCGTGTCGTCGCCGCTCCGCCGAAGCGCCATGGGCTCGGTCTCTAAGTCGATGAGCCGGACGTGGGGGAACGACTCCAGGAGCTCGTTGCACCCCGCGACCTTGAGCAGCTCCGTGAAGCTGAGGTAGGGCACGTCCGGCGGCGTGAGCAGCGCGGTGTGCCCCAGGGCCGGCCGCGCGCCCTTCGCCACGAGCCAGGTGAGCACGGCCTCTAAGAACGCCGGGGAGCTGTTCTCAGCCGGGCGAGGATCGTGCCGCGCGCACCAATCGGGCTTCACGAGCACCCTGGCCCCGGCGGGCAGGGCGGGCAGCAGCCGGTCGAGCAGCCGGGTGACGGCTTCAGCGGCGGTGGTGGTGGGCTCCAGGGCGAGCATCTTTCCTCCGAAGCGTTCCCCCTAACCCAGCCGGGCCGCGCCCCCCATGTTGAGCGCTTGGGTTCTTGGGCATTCCACGCCCCCGCTCCACGCGGAGGCCGGTCGGGCGCCCCCGCGACCGCGCGCCTCCTTGGCGCGAGGCCCCCTGGACACCGCGTCGCGGCGGGATCTCACGCCGAACTCGCGCTAAAACTGGCGTATTCAGGATAGAGTGTCCGCGTGACCTCATCATGCAGAACATGAATGACCCCCGCCTCGACGCCTTAGACCTCGGCAGCTTGCGCCTGCTCGGGCTCCTCTTGGAGACCCTGAGCGTCACGCGCAGCGCCGAGCGCCTCGGCGTGAGCCAGCCCACGGCGAGTCGGGGCCTCGCGCGGCTGCGGGCGGCCTTGGGCGATGAGCTCCTCGTGCGCGCCCGGGGCGGCTACGCCTTGACGCCTCGGGCCGAGCGCCTGCGCCCCCTGGTCGCCGACGCCTCCGCCGCCTTGGAGCGGGTCTTCGCCCCCGCCCGCTTCGACCCCGGGACGAGCGCCGTGCGTTTTCGAGTGGCGGCGAACGACCACGGCGCCTTGACCGTGCTCGCCCCCGCCCTGGCCCGCCTCGGCCACCGCGCCCCCTTCGCCCGCCTCGACGTGGTCCCCGTGGAGCCCGACGCGCTGCGCCAGCTTGAGCACGGCGCCCTGGATCTCGGCCTGTGGGCCGATGACCACCTGCCCGCCGACTTTTACTCCCGGCGGCTGCTCGTTGAGGGCTACGCGGCCTTGGTCTGCGCCGGGCACCCCTTGTTGTGCGCGCCGCCCGAGGCCCGGATCGAGGAGCTCGCGCGTTTTTCCCAGGTGGTGCCGATGGTGCTCGGCCCCGCAGGCTGGGTGGAGGACGACGCGCTCAGCCGCCTCGGCGTGCCCGAGGCCCCCGTCGCCGTGCGCACCCCCAACCAGGCCACGGCCCCGTGGATGTTGCCCGGCTCCGACCGCGTCTTGGTGTTGCCCCGCCGCCTCGCCGCGCTCTTCGCCGAGCGTGTGCCTGACCTTTGTGTGGTGCCGCTGGACGAGGCCACGGCGACGGTGGAGCTGCGCCTGGTGTGGCACGCCCGCTGCCACGCCGACCCGGCGCATATCCTGTTGCGAGGCGTGCTTCGGGAGGGCGTGGGGCTAGGTTGACAGGGGCGCTCTTGGGCCCTACCTTGGCCCGACATCCCGCACGTATGGAAGAGCCCATGAAGCCCGCGCTCCCCCTCACCCTGCTCCTCACCGCCTCCTTGATCGCCTGTGACCCGGCCGCTGGGGACGGGAAGGTGGAGGATGATCCCCAAGAGACCGGCGCTGACAGCGAGGTGGAGGCGGACGCGGACGCGGACGGTGACGCCGACGGTGACGCCGACAGCGACGCCGATGGTGACGCTGACAGCGACAGCGACGCCGACGCCGACGCCGACCTCTCGTGCAACGGCTTCTCGTCTACGGCGACGGAGTGGAGCTTGCCGACGATCGCCGGGGACTTCACGTCCAGCGCGGCCTTCCATTTGACGAGCGTCACCTCCAATCGAACGGTGGGCAGCAAGTCACTGTACTACTACGCCACGACCTTCGATCTGACCGCCGACGGCATGAACGACCTCGTGCTCACCTACGATCAGGTCGATGGGGACATCGGGAACAAACATTGGCTCGTCTATGAGGGCGGCGCGAGCGGCTTCTCGTCCAAGGCGACGGAGTGGAGCTTGCCGACGATCGCCGGAGACTTCACGGGCGGCGCGGCGTTCTATTTGACGAGCGTCACCACCAATCGAACGGTGGGCAGCAAGTCACTGTATTATTACGCCACGACGATGGATCTCTCCGCCGATGGCGGATCCGATCTTGTGCTCACCTATGATCAGGTCGATGGCGACATCGGCAACAAACACTGGCTCGTCTACGAGGGCCTCTGCGAGTAGGGCTGAGCGGGCGCCTCCGCTTCGTGTGGTGCCCCTCGACGAGGCCGCGGCGACGGTGGAGCTGGGCCTCATCTGGCCTGCCCGCCGTCGCGCCGACCCGGCGCATCTCGCGATGCGAGGCGTGCTTCGGGAGGGCGCGGGGCTTGGTTGACAGGGGT
>JAKLKE010000376.1:2396-5746 GCA_023150775.1 Myxococcota bacterium | reverse complement strand
GAAGCCGGCCCTCCCGGTTGTTGGGACACCTTCAACCTGTCACGTCGGCAGGTGCTGGTCCGGGAGCGCATACGAGAGCAACTCCGCTGAGGCCGCTGTACAGCGTGGCAGGATCTCCCCCGAACACCCGTTGGCTTCACGCTCGACAACCACGCCCCATGGTGCATCGATGACCGCGCCCGTCCTGTTGACCTGGCTCGCCACCCGCAACGACCCCTACGAGCGGGTCAAGAGCGGCGGCCCGCCCAACGAGACGCCAGAGGGGCCCGTTCCAGGGCCGACGCTCACTCTGCTCACGGACCCGGCGTCTCCTTACGCCAACCGCGTCACTGACGTGGTCGTGCTGCGGCAGGGCGGGGCCGAAGCGGCGATGCACGACCGCATCTATGGCGAGCTCGTCGCCGCTCTGGCCGAACGCGCCCCTACGGTCCAGCTTCACCCCCACACCTGGGCGCATGACGACCCGACGGACCACGCGGCGATCTACGACTGGCTGCGGACGCTGCTGCCGCGTCTCAGGCGGCAGTTTCGCGGGAGGGAGCTCATCGTGCATCTCTCTCCGGGCACGGCGGCCATGCACACCGTTTGGGTGCTCATGGCGGAGACCGGCTTCATTGAGCCCCCGTTCACCGCCGTCCAGTCCTTCCGAGCCAACGAGCGCAAGGGCCGCCCGGCGGTGGTGCCGCTCTCGCTTGGGGTCGACACCTTCTTCAAGCGCTGGCAAGAGACGCGTCCCGCAAGCGCCGCCGAGCACGACCAAGGAGTGCGCTGGGACCCTCGTCAGTTCAAGTCCCAGCGCCTCCGCGCCCTGTACGACGACGCACGCCGGGTCGCGAAGCTCAAGGTCCCGGTGCTGATTCTGGGTGAACGCGGCACCGGCAAGACCACGCTGGCCTCGTGGATTCGGTTTCGGAGCCCGTTCCGCCGGCCTGAGCTGGACAAGGCTTGGCCGGCTGTGCCCTGCGGCCAATACACGCCGGAGACGATGCGCGCGGAGCTGTTCGGCTACGTCGCGGGGGCCTTCACTGACGCGAAGAAGAGCCGCACGGGGCTCCTCGAACGCGCGAACGGCGACACGCTGTTCCTCGACGAGATCGGGGATGTGTCGAAGGACCTCCAGAGGCTGCTCATCAAGGTGCTGGAGGAGGGTGTCTACCAGCCCCTCGGCAGCGCCGATGTGCAGCGCACCGAGCTGCGCCTGCTCACCGCGACGAACCTGCCGCCCGACACGCTCCGCGAGCAGCTCGACGCCGACTTCCTCGACCGCATCCGGGCGTTCACGCTCACGGTGCCGCCGCTCCGTGAGGTGCCTGAGGAGCTCGACTGGCTTTGGCCGACGGTGCTGGAGGAGGCCGCCGCGAGGGCCAGAGCCCCCGCCCGCTACGCGCGGCTCACCCAGGCACAAAACGCCCAGGTGCTTCGAGCGCTCCGCGCCCACCCCTTGCCGGGTAACGTGCGTGACCTGTTCCGCGTCGCGTGGCGCTTCCTCGCCGCCCGTGCCGACGACGACGCGCCGCTGACGGTGCGAGACGCAACGGACTATGCGCTCCACGCGCTCGACGGAGACATGCCCACCGCGGAGGGGGCCGTCGCCCGGACCCTCGCGCGCGCCTTCGCCGATCAGCGCCCGATCGACCCAAGCCTGCTCGACGATGGGCCGCTCCACCCTGAGGGCCTGATCGCTGACTTCAAGACCTGGTTCGGACATGAGGTGGCGGCCCTCGCCAGCCGGACCGGTCGAGCCGAGGGTGAACTCACTCGGATCGCTGACAGGACGCTGAGAAAGTGGCGGCGGAACGATCATGCCGGTGACGCGGAATGATCGTTCCGAGACTCGCCGCCGATCCGCTGACCGCGCGCGGGCCAAACGTCGATAATCAAGGTTTGCTCGAGATCGCGTACACACACACTGGGTTGGCACAAGACTTGGATTTGGGACCTGTGAGCCCGCCGCAGTGGCGGCTCGTACTCGAGGTCCCCAATGAACAACAAGCCCAAGCTCACGCTCCACGCCACCGACCGATCCCGCAGCCGTGGGATCCCCACCGAGGCCATCGACGCGGCGATCGAGCACGGAAAACACCGCGCCGCTCGCGGCGCAGACATCTACACCCTCGGCTGGCGCGAGGTCCGCTTCTGGGCGCAGGCGGGCATCGACCTGTCGTGCTGGGAGGGCGTCGAGGTCGTCTGCGCCCACGATGGCCAAGTCCTCACGGTCTACCGCAACAAGAACCCCCACGCCCGCCGCGACCGGCCTGATCGACGCCGAGCCGCGTGATCGGCTGTCCGTTCTGCCTTCGCTCCGACGTCTGTCCCCTCGCCACCCCAACTTCGACCCTCCAACTTCGCCCCCCAAGGAGCCCCGCCCATGAGCCGTCTCAAGGAGTTCACCACCCAGGCCGCCCGCCCGCTGCCCGTCATCCTGCTCGCCGACGTGTCGGGCAGCATGGGGGTGGACGGAAAGATCCAGGCCCTCAACCATGCCGTGCGCGAGATGATCGAGGCGTTTCAGGATGAGTCCGACCTGCGCGCCGAGATCCACGTCTCGGTCATCACCTTTGGGGGGCAGTCCCGCGTCCACCTACCCCTCGTGCCTGCCCGCGGCGCCTCTTGGTCTGACCTCGGGGCGAACGGCGGCACGCCGATGGGCGGGGCCTTCGACCTCGCCCGGCAGCTGGTCGAGGACAAGAGCGCCGTTCCCGGTCGAGCTTACCGCCCCACCCTCGTGCTGGTCTCCGACGGCCAGCCGACCGACGCCTGGGAGCAACCCCTCCAGGCCCTGCTCGGCAGTGAACGCGGCGGCAAGGCGTTCCGTATGGCACTCGCCATCGGCGCTGATGCCGATCACGCCGTTCTCCAGGCGTTCCTCGCCGATCCTGAGGCGCGGGTGTACCGAGCCGATGAGGCTCGTCAGATCCGGCAGTTCTTCCAGCTCGTCACCATGAGCGTGTCGGCGCGCTCGCGCAGCGCGAACCCGAACAGCGCCCCGGTGAGCCTGCCCAACGGTGGCTGGGATCTCTAATGGTGCGCGTAGTCGCCAGCAGCGTGCGCGGCCCGTCGCACACACGGGATGGTCTGCGTTGCCAGGACGCCTGGCTCGCGGTCGCCGATGCCCGCGCATCCATGGCCGTGGTCTGCGACGGCCTGGGGAGCCGCGCTCGGTCGCGGGAGGGCTCGCGCGCCGCGACCTTGGCGGTCCGCGACGCTTGGCGGCTGTGGCGGCGCTCCCCTGTAGGCACGGTCGAGGACCTGATCCGGCTGGTGGAGGTCGCGTGGCGGCTTCGGTTGGGCCAGGTCCCGGCCGAAGAGGCCGCGACCACTTGCCTTCTGTACGCCGAGGACAACCACGG
>JAKLKE010000376.1:0-2386 GCA_023150775.1 Myxococcota bacterium | reverse complement strand
CAGGCCCAACTCGGCGATGGGCTCATAGCGCGCCGCTCGCCCGCGGGCGCAGTCACGGTGCACCCTACTCGCAGCGAGGGCTTCGGATTCACGCTCGCGCTGGGCGCGCCGCACACCCTCGCCGACTGGTCGCTCACGCTCGTGAAGCCGCTGGGCCCCGCCGAGGTGCTCCTGATCGCGACCGACGGTGTGTCCGAGGACCTCGAACCCGACCGTCTCGGTGACCTCGCGGCCTGGGTCGTGGACGAGCTCGGCCCGCGTCAGCGGCCCGGCCGCGCCTTGGCCTACGAGCTTCGCCACTGGCCCGTCCCCCACCATCAAGACGACAAGACCCTCCTCGCCATGTGGAAGCCATGAACCCTGTCCAGCAAGTCATCGATGAGTCCGGCGCGATGCACACCCTCTCGAAGAAGATCGGGGCGGGCGGCCAAGGTGAGGTGTGGTTGACCGAAGGTGGCCGGCGCATCGTCAAGCTCCTCAACCCGCGGAGCGACGCCGAAGCGCTGCGGCGCCAACTCGCCTTCGTGCGACGCCTCGACCTCAACAGCCTTCATGTAGCGCGCCCCCTCGCCGTGCTCAAGGCGCCTCATGTCGGCTACGTCGCGGAGTTTTTGGGGGACATGGTGCCGATCAAGGGGCTCCTGGAGGCGCCAACCTCGGAGCTCCTGAGATGGCATATCAACACGGGTGGGCTGCGCCGGAGGCTGCGTCTCTTGGCGCACGCTGGCGAGGCCCTGCTCGGTTTACACGCCCGGGGTGTGGTCTACGCCGACGTGTCCCACAACAATGTGTTCGTGTCGGGGCCGATCAACGCGAACGAGGCGTGGCTGATCGACCTCGACAACCTGAGCCACGACTCCGACCCCCGCCGGGCGATCTACACCCCAGGCTACGGCGCTCCCGAGGTGGTCTGCGGGTCTGCGGGCTGCACGTCGCTCTCCGACGCCTGGGCCTTCGCGGTGCTCGTCTGGCACACGCTCACCCTGACCCACCCATTCATTGGTGACCTCGTGAACGACGGGGAGCCCGAGCTGGAGAACGAGGCGTTCGCTGGACGGCTGCCGTGGGTCGGTCACAGCACGGATGACCGGAACCGATGCTCGACCGGACTGCCGGTCGACCTCGTGCTCGCCGGGAAGCTCATGGAGCTCGCCCGCAAGACCTTCGAGGACGGCGTCACCGACCGGAAGCGGCGGACAAGCGTGTCCGATTGGGTCGACCGACTGCACACCGCGGCCGATCAGACCGTGGCGTGCCCGGAGTGTTCGGGGACCTATTTTGTACTGGAGGCGGCCTGCCCCTGGTGCGACACAAAGCGCCCAGCGGTGCTCCCGGCGCGACTCGTGCGCTGGCAGCCCGGAAAAGGGCTTGTCGAGGGGGCCGCGCGTCTCGGTCAGATCCCGCTGACCCACCAAACGCTCTTGCTCACTCGGCGTGTGACCGAGGGCCTCATCGGCCTTGAGGGTCGCGCCCCCCACGCAGAGCTCAAGCTCGTGGATCGGGGAGTCGCCCTGCGCCCCGCGCCGGGACGAGGCCTGTGGGTGGCCCAACACGGGTCGAGCTCGCCCGCGCCGCGAGCCGTTGACGCCCGAGGCAGCATCATCCCGCCGAACGGCTGGATGGTGTTCTTCGAGGAGCCAGACAAGCCCCAGCGGGTCGCGGTGATCGGGAGGTCCGCATGAAGGTCGTCGAGATCAGCGGCGGCGTGACCGCGACGCTGCGCGTGAAGTCCACGGACAAAACGTTCCAACCGGCCCCCGCTCGAGAGGAGGAGGTCGTGTTGGTCCGTTCCGGCGATCAGACCCTCCTGCGATACGGAGACCGCGTGTGGTCCGTTGAGGGCGTTGTGCCCTCCGATACGACGCAGCTCACGGACGTGGTGGTGAGCGGGCTGCCCGTGGTCGCGTATGTCGCGAAGGCCGCTGCGGACGTGCTCGTGATCGAGACCCGGCGCTTCACCCAAGAGCTCCGCATCGCCGAGCCGACGCAGATTGGGCTCGACGACAAGGTGATGGACGACGTGCGACGGAGCCATCAGGTCGGCGGGACCGCGGCGGACGTGGCCGGCTGGCTGGAGGATCGCCTGTTTGTGCCCCCCGCGCCAGGTGAGCCCGCTGCGCTTCGGCGCATGGTCATCTCGGGAGACGCCCGTGGGCGACTTGACTATTTCCGAGTCCATGGCTTGAAGGTGGCCGCCGACGTTCGGCGTGTTGACTCCAAGCTGCGCATCGAGCGCGTCATCCGAGGCGGGATGAGCAACCGACCTCGACTGATGCTTGTGTACGCGCCGGTGTCGATCATCGACGCGACGCTCGCGGCCGAGCTGCACGGCGCCGTGCGCACCACCCTCTCCGAGGCCGTCGCGGGGAGCGACAGCTACCTACGG
>JAKLKE010000375.1 GCA_023150775.1 Myxococcota bacterium | reverse complement strand
CCGCGAAGCTCTGCGCGAGACATCCGCTCAAGAGTCTGGACGCGCTGCACCTCGCCAGCGCGCTGATCCTCAGCGTATTGGACCCTGTGCCCTGGGTGTTCATGACGTTCGACCTAAAGCTTGGACGCGCGGCGAGCGCCGAGGGCTTGACGGTGTGGCCGGTGGTTGCGCCGTCGCCCCCTGGGCTGCGCGAAGACCGCCTCAGCGTCTAGGCCGCCGCGCCGCGATGACCACGGCGGTGGGGGTCATCACCATGGCGCCGGGGTGCTGGCCCAGCTCCGCCCAGGCCGCGCGCAGCTCGACCTCGTGCTCAGCGTCTAAGGCCCCGGCGGCGCGTAAGGCGGGGAGCTGGTTGAGCAGGCTGCGCTCACACCAGCGCCAGGCCAAGGAGCCAGGGCGCCCGGCGTGAACTTGGGGCTCGACCTCGACGAGCTCAAGGCCCGCGCCGACCAGAGCGGCGGGCAGGTGCCCCGCGGCGCGAAGGTCTACGCCACGCTCAGTCGCGAGGCTGGCGCAGCTCTTCAGGGTCGAGGTGATCACCTCGTTCGGCGGGAAGACGCTGAAGGAGTCATGGAGCGCGTCCTGCACGACGAGCACCCCGCCGGGGCGCAGGGCGGCGGCGAAACGGCGAATCGCCTGGGCAGGATCAGGCAGCACGGAGAGCACAAAGCGGCAGAGGATCGCGTCCCAACCTTCGCCCAGGGGCGCGGTGAGCAGGTCGGCGGCCTCGGCCGTGGCCCAGGGGATGTCGCCGATGGCGGCCTGGGCCTGCGCCACGAGGGTTGGGTCACGCTCCACCCCATGAACACGCCCCATGGGGCCGACGCGGTAGGCGAGGTCCGCCAACAGGCGTCCGCCGCCGCAGCCGACGTCGAGCACGGCGAGGCCCTCCCCGACGCCCAGACGGTCCAAGGCGTCGATCAGACAGCCGCGCCAGAGCAGGTGCTGCTCGGCGAGGCGGGCCTCGTCGTCGGGGAGATCACCAAGGGGGGAGAACATCATGCAGAGAGTCCTACGAAATTTTTCTCGTCTTGTAAAGCCTTGTCACCCGACATCGTCCTGCTGTCTTCGCCCTGAACGCCACGATCGCCCTCGACTATGATGATCTCGTCCGCTCAACTCGAGGTGTGCATGTTGTCTTCTTCTGCCGCGCGTGTGGTGTTGCTTCTCCCCTTGTCGATCCTCTTGGCCTGCAAAGACGGCGGCGGCTCCGATGGAGACGACACCGCGAGCTTGGGCTGTCAGACCGTCTGGTACATCGACGCCGACGCCGACGGCTACGGCTCCGACCGCTACATCCTCATGGAGTGTGACCAGCCCCAGGGCTACGTCGACAACGACGCCGACTGCGACGACCTCAACTACGGCCTCAACCCCGGCACGACCTGGTACGCCGATGAGGACGGCGACACCTACGGCGACCCCGACAACGCCGTCGTGCAGTGTACGCCGCCGGGCGAAGGCTGGGTGCTCGACGCCCAGGACTGCGACGACGCCGACCCTCTCATCAACCCCGACACCCTCTGGTTTCGTGACAACGACGAGGACGGCCACGGCTACCCCGGCCAGTACCAGACCTCGTGTGAGGCCCCCGAGGGTTACGCCGTCACCGCCGATGACTGCGACGACGCCCGCGACGACATCTTCCCCGGCGCCGACGAGCTGTGTGATGAGCGGGACAACGACTGCGACAACGTGATCGACGAGGACGCCGTAGACGCCCCCGAGTGGTACCCCGACGCCGACGCCGACGGCTTCGGCACCGAGACCGGCGCGCTGCGGGCCTGCGAGCAGCCCTCGGGCACCACCACCTTGGGCGGCGACTGCGACGACGACGCGTTCACCGTGAACCCCGACGCCGACGAGCTGTGCAACGACGGCCTCGACAACGACTGCGACGGCGGCTTCGGCGCCTGCACCCAAGACCTCTCCACCGCCGACATCACCCAGATCGGCAACGGCGCGAACAGCCTCGCGGGCAGCTCGTTGACTGACGCCGGGGATCTCAACGGGGATGGGATCTCCGAGCTGTGGGTCGGCGCGCCGAGAGACGACGCTGAAGGCAGCGACGCCGGCGCGGCTTACCTCCTGATGAGCCCCCTGAGCGTCGGCAGCTTCAACCTCACCGACGCCGAGGCCACGCTCTACGGCGAGTCTCTGGACTACGGCGGCAGCGCCGTCGCCAGCGGCGTCGATCTCGACGGAGACGGCGCCTTTGACACCGTCGTCGGCGCGCCGCGCAACACCGGCAAAAACTCCACGGGCATCCGGGCCGGCGCCGCGTGGCTCTTCTATGGGGCGCCGAGCGGTGAGGTCGCCATGGACGTCGAGCGAGACGTCGCGTTCTACGGCGCGCGCAACTACAACCGCGTCGGTTACGGCGCCGCGCTCTCGCCAGACGCCTCGGGGGACGGCCAGCCCGACGTGCTCCTCGGCGCGCCGTACTGGACCTCAGCCAACGACAACAGCGACCGCGGCGGCGCCTTCTTGTTTGAGGGCCCGATCACCGCGACGAGCTACACCCTCGACGACGCCGACCTCTCCATCGAGGGCGTCAACGAGAACGACGTCGTCGGCTACTTCGTGGAGGCCGTAGACCTCGACGGCGACGGCGTCGATGAGGTGGTCGTGAGCGCCAACCAGGCCGACGACGGCGGCGCCGAGGCCGGGGCGGTGTACGTCTTCTTAGGCGGCGCCAACGGCGCCTTGCTCACCTCCGACGCCGACGCCGTGATCTTGGGCGGGGTCTCGGCGGACGAGCTGGGCTCGGGGATGCGCGCGCTCCCCGACCTCGACGGCGACGGGCGCCGCGAGCTCTTCGCCGGGGCGAAGGGCGATGACACCAGCGGCTCCGGCGCCGGGGCGGCCTACATCTTCTCTTGGGACACGGCGAGCCCGCCGTCCTCCATCGGCGACGCGAGCTGGGTGGTGCTCGGCGGCGGCATCGGCCACGCCTTGGGCCGGGACGGCGCGGTTGGGGATCTCGACGGCGACGGCGCCTTGGACCTCGCCGTGAGCGCGACCAACGCCGGCTCCATCGGCGAAGGAGAGGTCTACGTCTTCTTGGCGCCGCCCCCGGGCAGCTACCTCGCCACCGACGCCGACGCCCGTTTTGTCGGGGCGGCGTCGAGCGAAGGGGCGGGCAGCGCGCTCTTGTTCCTCAACGACGTGACCGGCAGCGGCGACGGCGCGGACGACCTGTTCATCGGCTCCAGCGCCGGGGATCAGGGCGGCGCGGACTCCGGCGCGGTCTACGTGATCTTGGGCCTGGGCCTCTGAGGCGCCCCGGGCGCGCAACGTCCACCCGCTCGTCGCCTCCTTGGGGTGGAGGTGCCGGGCATGGACGGGATCAAGCTCGATGTCGGCGATCGGGAGCTCGTGGCTGAGCGTGGGGTGAACCTGCGCGCGGCGCTCTTGAGCGGGGGATGCAGCCCCCACAACGACGGCGCGCGCCTCGTGAACTGCCGGGGCCTCGGCACCTGCGGCACCTGCGCGGTGGAGATCGTCGGCCCGGTGAGCCCGCCGACCCGGCTAGAGGAGGCGCGGCTGCGGTTTCCGCCGCATCAAGGCGGGCCGGGGCGCCTTCGCCTCGCCTGTCAGGTGGAGGCCCTGGGCGATCTCCAGATCACCAAACGAGCGGGGTTCTGGGGGCAGGGGGCGGCGAGGGTCTGGGGGTTAGAAAGGGAGGAGCGCAGGGGATCTTGATCCAGATCTGCACTTTGCGGTTGCATAAACTCCTCAATCGAGTGTCTCTGAAGATGTCACCCCTCTGGGTGATCAACGATGGAGGAAACCTGATGCGCTCTCCCCTGATCCTCGCCGGTCTGCTGCTCCCCGCGCTCGTCGCCTGCGAGTCTGTGGACTCCAGCGACGTGCTCACCAGCGGCATGTACGCCGATCTCACCGCCCAGACCGAGGGCGACGGCACCCGCGCCACGGCGACGCTGCGTGTCGGCGGCGGCACCTCCAACACCTTCGTGCGCCTCGGCGTCGACGATCAGCTCACCGTGAACCTCGGCGAGACGACCTTAGAGATGGAGGAGGTCAGCTTAGGCGAGCTCTACAGCTACATCGCTGACTTCGACAGCAGCGACGCCGGCTCCACCTTCAACTTCGCCTTCAACCGCGTCGTAGACGAGGGCGCCCCGTCCAGCACGGCGACCTTGCCCGAGCCCTTCACCCTCGTGGGCCCCCAGCCCGCCGAGGTCTTCTCCCGCACCACGCAGGACATCTCGGTGAACTGGGAGAACTCCAACATGGGCGACCCGATGGAGGTTCGGGTGTCGGGCGACTGCATCCTGGACGCCAGCTTGGCCGTGGCCCAGGACTCGGGCAGCTTCCTCATCGAGGCGGGCACGCTTGAGAGCTTCGACGGCACCGTCGATCAGGCCTGTGACGCCACCATCTCGGTGTACCGCCGCCGCCCCGGCACCCTCGACGTCGGCTTCGGCGAGGGGGGCCTCGTGTACGGCAGCCAGCTCCGCACGGTCAAGATCCGCCTTGAGCCTCCTTGGGGCGGCGCCACGCGCACGGTGTAACGCCAGGCGCCGGGCTCGCCGGTGATGGCCTGCACCACGCCGCCCAGGGCCACGTCCCCGAGGCCCTTTGTGCTGCAGACCTCCGCCTTCACCCGCACCGGGCTGAGCAGGCGGAGGTTGTCTTTGCGCGGCGGGACGACGTGTCGCCCACCCTCCTGCAGCCACGCGCCGACCCCTCCGGCGAGGGACCAGGCGTCTTGAAGGCCCTGCTCACGGAGGTAATGCGCCACGCCGAAGCTGCGGACCCCGGCGGCGCACATCACGATGATTGTGCGATCCTTCGGCAGCTCACCGAGGCGGGTGGGCACCTCGTTCATCGGCATCAAGAAGCTGTCCGCGGCGTAACCGCCCTCTAGCTCCCCCAGCTCACGCACGTCCAAGAGCAGCGGCGCCTTGCCCGCGTCCACCCAAGCGCGCAGGCCGGGGCCGTCCACCTCAAGCTGGGGCTCCTCTTCTTCGGGTGTGGGCGCTGGCGCTGGCGCCGGCCGCGCCACAGGCGGCGGGGGAGGGGACGGATCGGGGGCCTGGGGCGCTCGCCGGAGCAGGCGGCGGAGGGTGCTGCGGATCATGGGGGCCTTTTGTCTGGTGATCCCTTGTCATATACTCTTGCTCGCTCGGCGCTTGCGGCAGGATTCCGCAGAGTCGGCAGCTCGCACCAAAAGGCACGAATGAACGGCGCGCTGGCTATCCTCCTGGGGTTCCCGACGGTCTTCTGGACCTTCTGCTTGGCCCTCTGCCTGCTCTATTGGCTCACGGTCATCGCGGGCCTCGCCGATCTTGACCTCTTGGGCGGGGCCGACGGCGCCATGGAGGCCAAAGCCGAGGCCTTGGGTGAGGTGAAGGCCGAGGCCTTGGCCGAGGCCAAGGCGGCGATGCTCGGCGAGGTGAAGGCGGAGCTGCTCGCGGAGGTGAAGGCCGAGGCCATCGGTGAGGCCAAGGCGGAGCTGCTCGGCGAGGCCTCGGGCGGGATCTTCTCCGACGTCTTCGCCGCCTTGAAGCTGCGCAGCGCGCCGGTCACCGTCGTCATCAGCCTGCTCGTCGTCTGGGGCTGGGCGCTCACGGCCTTCCCTATGGCCGCCCTCGCCGGGGTGCCGCTGTTTAAGACGCTTCTGGGCAAGCTCGCCATCTTTGGGCTGAGCGGCGTGGTGGGCCTGGGGCTCACCGGCCTGTGTGTTCGGCCCCTCGCGCCGCTCTTCGCCGCCGAGAGCGGGCTCAAGCGCGACGAT
>JAKLKE010000374.1:5526-5826 GCA_023150775.1 Myxococcota bacterium | reverse complement strand
TGAGCGCCGTGCCGCAGGTGGCGACGACCTCCTCAAAGCCCGCCTGGGCCAGAGAGATCGCGTCGAAGTAGCCCTCGACGACGATCACCCGGTCTTTGCGCTGAATCGCCGCCCGGCCAAGCGACAAGCCGTAGAGTGTGCTCGACTTCTCGTAGATCTCGGTCTCGGAGGAGTTGATGTACTTGGGCCCCTCGCCCGACAGGATCCGCCCGCCGAACGCGATGGGGCGATCCCGCCGGTCGAGGATCGGGATCATCAGGCGATCTCGGAAGAAGTCGTATGCGCTGCCCCGCTGCTCGT
>JAKLKE010000374.1:0-5516 GCA_023150775.1 Myxococcota bacterium | reverse complement strand
CTCTGGAGGTGGTCGAGCAGGCCCGTCCAGCGGTCGGGGGCGTAGCCCAGGCGGAACCGTTTCCAGGTCTCCACACCGCAGCCCCGGGCCTTGAGGGCCTCACGGGCGGCGAGGCCTTCAGGGCGGCTCAGGAGGTTCGTGTGAAACCACTCGGCGGCGAAGGCGCAGGCGTCGTGAAGGCTCGCCCGGGCCTGCATCTTCGCCCGCTCTTTGGGGTCGAGCTGGCGCTCCTCCAGGGTGATGCCCGCCGGGCCCGCGAGCTCCTTCACGGCTTCAGTGAAGCTCAGGCCTTGGGTCTTCATCAAGAAGGTGAAGACGTCGCCGGACTCTTTGCAGCCGAAGCAGTGGTAGATCTGCTTGTCGCGCAGGACGTGAAAGCTGGGGCTCTTTTCTTGGTGGAAGGGGCAGAGCCCGACGCTGCGCCCGCCCTGGCTGCGTAAGGTGACGGCCTGGCCGATCACCTCAGCGATGTCGGTGCGCTCGCGGATCTCGTCGATGAGGGCGCGGGGGATCTGCATTCGCCCTCGGTCTTAACCTAGGCTGCGGCGCCGGGCTGTCCGGCGCGCTCGCGGGGATCGTCGCCCACTCGGGCCACCTGGGCGCCGACGGCCTGGAGCTTCTCGACCAGACGCTCGTAACCCCGATCGAGGTGGTAGAGCCGCAGCACCTCGGTGCGGCCCCGGGCGGCGAGGCCCGCGAGCACCAGAGAGGCCGAGGCGCGGAGATCCGTCGCCATGACCGTGGCGCCGGTGAGCTGCCGCACCCCTTTGGTGCGGGCGAGGTTGCCGAAGACGTCGATGTTCGCGCCCAGGCGCTGCAGCTCGGGGACGTGCATGAAGCGGTTCTCGAAGATCGTCTCGCGGATCTCGCTCTCGCCTTGCGCCAGGCACAAAAGCGCCATGAGCTGGGCCTGCATGTCTGTCGGGAAGCCCGGGTGGGGCTCGGTGGTGACGTTCACCGGGCGCACGGGGCCCTCGCGGCGCACCCGCACGGTGTCGTCGCCGACATCAATGGTGCAGCCCGCGGAGAGGAGCGCGTCGAGCACCGCGCTGAGATCGCCAGGGTTCACGCCTTGGATCGTGATGTCGCCGCCGGTGATCGCCCCGGCGACGAGGTAGGTGCCGGCCTCGACCCGATCGGGGAGGATCGCGTAGGGCGCCTTCGCCGGGGTGAGCGAGGGCACACCCTGAACGTGCAGGGTTGAGCTGCCCTCCCCCTCGATGATCGCGCCCAGGGAGCGCAAGAAGCGCACAAGATCGACGATCTCCGGCTCACGGGCGGCGTTCTCAAAGACCGACTCCCCCTTCGCGAGCACCGCGGCCATGAGCACGTTCTCCGTGCCGGTCACCGTGGGCATGTCAAAACGTACGCGGCCGCCGGTGAGCTGAGCGACCTTGCCGTGGACGTAGCCGCCGGAGAGCTCAAACTGGCAGCCGAGCGCCTCCAAGCCCTTGAGGTGCTGGTCGATGGGGCGCACGCCGATGGCGCAGCCGCCGGGCAAAGAGACGTGGGCCTCACCGCAGCGGGCGAGGAGCGGGCCGAGCGCGAGCACCGAGGCGCGCATCTTGCGGACGAGGTCGTAAGGCGCCTCGTTGTAGATGACCCGGGTGGTGTCTACGGAGACGAGGCCAGCGTGCCCGAGGCTGGGGCAGCCGATGCGCCCCAACAAGGACAACATCGAGCCGACGTCGGCGAGGTCGGGCACCCGGGCGAGGCGGTGCTCCCCGGGGGCGACGAGGGTGGCCACAAGAATCGGCAAGGTGGCGTTCTTTGCGCCGCCGATGGGCACGACGCCGCGCAGTGGTTTGCCGCCGTCGATGATGATCTTGTCCATGGGGGGCTCCTGAGCGGGCCGCTTCGGGCAGATGGTTGAGAGAAGGCAGAGTACGGTTGTCCTATCGACGTGTCAAGAGAGACCGGTTGGCTCCCCCGCGCGAGACCCGAGGCTGCTACTCTGCGGACGAACCGCGACGGCGTCGGGCGCGCGGGAGGCTTTGATGAGCCTCCGCGTGCGCCTCGTAAGCAAACGCCGTGCCAACACGATCCAAGAGCCCAAGACCGAGGCGATGCCGCCGTCCCCTCCCACCCTCTCGGGAAGGCCGAGCCAGTCCGCGCTGGACGCTGCGGCGCTGGAGGGCGCCGATCTGCGCGGCGTCTCCTTGGCGGGGCTGCGCCTTGTGGGGCGGAACCTGCGAGGCGCGACCTTGGTGGACGCGGATCTCAGCCGCGTAGACCTCAGCGGCGCCATTCTCGACGGCGCGGACCTGAGCGACTGCGAGCTTCACGGCGCGAACCTCAGCGGGGCGAGCCTCAAAGGCGCGGTCCTGCGCCGCGTGCGTGGGGCCGAGGTCATCTTTGGCCAGGCGGATCTCACCGGGGCGGACCTCACCGGCGCCACCTGCCCCAAGGCGCGCTTCGACGGGGCGATCCTGCGGGACGCCCGGGCCGATGAGGCGCTGCTTCAGGGGATTCGGGCCGAGGGCGCGAACCTCGCCGGGCTCTCCGCCCAAGGCGCGGCCCTGGACCTGGCGGACTTACGCGGCGTCAACCTCAGCGGCGCCACGCTCCACAAGGCGACGATCGAGGGCGCGGACCTCAGCGGGGCCAAGCTCGACGGCGCCACGCTCACCCGGGCCCGCCTCGACCGGGCGCGGCTCGACGGGGTGAGCTTTCGCGGCGCGGCGCTCGGCCGGGCGCGGATCAACGGCGCCAGCGTGGTCGGGGCCGACTTTGAGGGGGCCCAGGCCCGGGGCTTGGGGCTGGGCGGCGTGCTCTTGGACGAGGCCCAGCGCGCCGCGCTCACCGCCGGGGGCGTGTCGTTTGGGCCGACGCTCTCTCAGCGCGCCCTCGCCGCGGTCTGGGCCTGGGTGCGCGGCGGCGGGCCGCTGCGGGTGGTCTTGGGCGCGTTCACGGCCTTGGGCTGGCCCTTACGCGCGGTGGTGGGCCTGGGCGAGCAGGTCTGGGCCAAGCTCAGCGCCGGGCGGGTTCGGCCGAGTGAGCTTGAGGAGGTCGGGGAGGGGAGTCAACCCCCGCGCCGGAGCGCCCGAGCGCTGAGCCGGGCCTTGGCGAGCCGGGCGGTCGGCGCCGCCCGAGAGCTCCTCGGCGTCGTCGGGCGCCGGGCGTCGCAAGAGGAGTTTCAGCCGGGGGTGGATCTCACCGGGCGAGACCTGCGCGGGGCGGATCTCCGGGGCCTGGATCTCAGCGGGGCGATCCTCCAGGGCGCCTTCTTGATGAGCACCAACCTCAGCGGGGCGATCCTGCGGGGGGCGCGGCTGGACGGGGCGCGGCTGCGCGGGGCGAACCTCAGCGGCGCGGATCTGCGTGAGGCGAGCCTCAACGAGGTGATCGCTGAGGAGGTGGACCTCAGCGGCGCCGAGCTCTCCGGCGCGAGAATGACCCGGGCGCGGCTGCAGCGCGCCGACCTTCGCGGCGCCACGGTACGAGGCCTCATCGTGCGCGACGCCGACCTCACCGGCGCCAAGCTCATCGATCTGGACCTGGACGGGGTAGACCTGCGCTTCGCGCTCTTGGACCAGGCCGAGCTGACCGGGGCCTCCTTGGACGGCGCCTTGGTCGAGGGCGCGGAGCTCGGCGGCGCCTTGGGCCTCAGCCCGGCCACGCTCTCCGCCCTGCGCGCCCGGGGCGCGGACATCGGCGGCTTGGGCGTCGATCGGGAGACGATCCTCCGCGCGCTTCGCGCCGTCGGCGCCGGGATCCGCGCCGGGGCGACGGGGGCGGCCCAGGCGCTTCGGGCCATCGGTCGAGGGCTCCTGTGGGGCGCCGCGCGGGCGCCGGGCCTGGTCTTGGGTCTCGGCCGTGGGGCGCTGCAGCTCGCTCGACGTGGCGTCGCTGGCGCCCAGGCCCTCGCCCGCCTGGCCCGGGAGAGCCTCACCGCCGCCCGCGAGGCCGCCCAGGCCCGGGTCGAGGCCCGCCGCAAGCCCGTCGAGACGCCGGCCCACGACCTCCCCACCCGGGCCTTAGAGGGCGCCCAGAGCCGCTTTGAGCGGGTGTCGGCCTGGTTTGGCCGGGTGAGCGCGGCGATGGCCTCCGCCTGGCGTGAGGGCCTCCGCCGCGAGGGGCTGGGCGAGCGCCTGCGCTTGGTCCTGCGCGCCGCCCCCCAGCGCCTCGCCGCCACCTTTGGTGAGCTTGGTGAGCGTTTCCCAGACCTCCTCCGCGCCGCCTTGGCCCAGGCCCCGGGCCTCGTCACCCTCGTCGCCGCCGTCGCGCTCACGGGCTACCTCGCCGGGCGTTTTCTGAGCGTGCAGAACCTCCCCACCGAGGCCGTCGAGGCCGAGGCCGTGCAGAGCGCCGCCCGGGGCGAGATCAACGAGGCCCAGGAGCGCTACGAGGCGCTCCTGGAGGCCAGCGACAAGGGCGTTGAGCGCTCGCTCTATCGGTATGAGATCGCCGCGATCTTGCTCGCGGAGGGCCGCCGCGACGAGGCCCTGGCCCAGCTCCGCTTGGGCGTGGAGGACGCCGGAGACGACCCCGACGCCCGCGCCGAGGCCCGCCTACGCCTCGCCGAGGGTCACCGCGCCGTGGGCGACTTCGCCGGGGAGCGCGACGTGCTGACCGTGGCGCTCACCGATGGGAACGTCGAGCCCGCCCTCACCGCCAAGGCCCTCGCCGGGCTCTACGACGCCGCCGAGCGCCTGGGCGAGCGGGAGGCCGGTGAGGCCGCCGTCGCCGCGTACCTGGCCGCCCCGCGCAGCGTGAGCCTGCACCTCAGCCTGCGGGTGCGCCTCGCCGAGCTCATCGTCTCCCGAGGCGACTACGACCGCGCCCTGGCGATCTTGGATGGCGCCTCGGAGCTGAGCCTCGACCCCTCCCAGCGCGCCACGCTCCTCGCCGCCTTCGCCTCGGCCCACGAGGCCCGCGGCGCCTTGGCCGAGTCCCTGCGCGCCTACACCGAGCTGATCGCCAGCTACCCCAGCCACCTCGGCAGCGACGGCCAGCGCCTGTTGAGCGCCGCGAGCGTCGCCGCCCGGCGCGGAGAGGTCGAGCTGGCCCGGCGCTGGCTCGACGAGCTCACCCGACGCGGCGCCGCCCCCCGGGTGGAGGCCCAGGCCACCCTCTTGGAGGGCCGCCTGGAGCGTGAGGCCGGCCGCCCCAACACCGCCGCGCTCTTGTTCCGCGAGGTGATTCAGCGTTTCCCCGATGACCGTGAGGTCGTCGCCGCCGCCCAGCTCGCCTTGGCCGAGACCTTGTGGGCCACCGACGACGCCGGGGCCGCTGAGGCCCTCTACGCCGAGCTGCTGGCCTCGGGAGACGCTGAGCTCGTCGCCCAGGTGCAGGTGGGCCGCGCCCGCATCCACCAGCGCCGGGGCGAGGCCGATCTGGCCCGTGAGGTCTACACCCAGGTCATCGACACGGCGGCGGGCGGGGCGGCGGCCCGGGCGGCGTATGCGGGCCTCGCCGAGCTAGAGATCGAGGAGGGCCGCCCCAACGAGGCCCTGCGGGCTCTGCGCGCGCTCCAGGCTTCAGGTGAGGACGGCCTCACCGTCGATGTCGCCATC
>JAKLKE010000373.1 GCA_023150775.1 Myxococcota bacterium | reverse complement strand
GACGGCGCGGTGTACAGCGGCGCTGAGCTCGGCCGAAACCTCATGCTCGCCGGTCGCGACGACGAGGCCCTGCCCATCTTGATGGAGGCGGGAAAACGCGCCTTTGAGCTGCAGGCTCAAGAAGAGGCCGTGCAGATCCTCACCTGGGTAGACGAGCTGCTCGCGGCGAGGCCTTATGTGCCCAACGGCGAGCGCGACGAGAACGAGCTGCTCCTGCTCAACGTGCTGTTCACCGTAGACCCCGCCGCCTGCGCGGCGCGTGGCCAGGCGATGAGCGCGCGGCTGCTGCAGCTCGGCGTGCTCTCCCGGGTGCCCCAGTGGCGGGGGCGGCTCGGCGCCTTCGGCGTCACCCTCGCGGTGCTCGTCTCGGGGATGATGCTCGCCCGGGAGCACAAGTCGTTCAAGATCCGCGACATCAAGACGCTCTATGGGCGGCTGGTGCTCGCGGCGGTGCGCCGCATCATCTCGATGGCCTGGATGGGCCAGTTTGGCCAGGCCGTCGCCGAGTCGGAGTCTTTTGTCGCGCCGCTGGTGCCCAAGCTCGACTCTACGGCGGGGGCGTTCAACGACATCTCGGTCTGCGTGATGTACCCGCTGCAGGGCCGCCCCCGCGCGCTGCAGGCCCGGCTCGACCACGCCCTCGCCGTGTTGACCGGGCCCGCCGGGCGTGAGGTGGGGCCTTACGACCGCCACCAGGCGATCTACGGCGCCGTGCTCATCTCGTTGGCGGCCATGGACGCCGCCCGTGGTCTGCCCCGGGCCCTCGACCGCCTCCGCGACCCCAACATGACCGGGAGCCGCTACCACACGCTCTTCCTCGACGCCTCGACGCTGCTCGCCGTGGCGATGCACCACGCGCACCGGGGCGAGCTTCTGGCCTTGGAGCTTGAGCTGACCCGTTTCCGCGGGATCCGCGTCACCTTACGCCCCCAGACGACGGAGGTGATCAACCGCTCCTTGGCCTTGGCCTACATCGAGGCCGGGCTCTACGATCGTGCCCACCGCATCATCGACGAGATGCGCCACGTCGGCCTGTACTCCGCGGCCTCTCGGGCCTTGTACACCGCCCGCTGCCCTGGCCCCACCCAGCGCCGCCTGGAGCTGCTCGACGAGGCCCGGCGGCTCGCGAGCGACCCCGAGGTGGACGCGCCCTACCTCCTCCAGTGTGTGGACTGGGTGCTCGCTGACCTGCTCATGGACCTGGGCGAGCACCACCGCGCGCTGATGGCCGCCGAGCGCTCCTTGCAGTCGGCGACGGCTGAAGACACCCGCAACGAGTACAACGAGCTCGTCGCCACCCGCACCATCGCCCACGCCTTGTTTAAGCTCGGTCGGCAGCGCGAGGCCGTCGAGGCCGCCGAGCGCGCGGTGAAGCTCGCCAAGGCGCTGGAGAACCCGGTTCAGCTCGGCCTCGCCCTGCTCAAGCTCGCCCGGGTGACCGCCGCGGACGACCCAAACGCCGCTGAGGACCACCTTCAAGAGGCCGTGGGCATCTTTGAGCGTCTGGGCAACGATCATCTCGTGCGCCGGGCGCTGGCGCTCCAAGCCCAGGCGGGCCTCGCGTCGATGATCAGCTCCCGGATGAGCGCGCTCGGCTCCGCCGGGGACGCCCACGCCTTGACCCCAGAACAGATCGGGCGCCTCACCTGGTCTCTGGACATCAACGAGGTCGCCGAGGCCGTGCTCATCCAGGTCGGCGAGCTCGTGCCCGTGAGCCGACGCTGGGTGTGGCTCGCGGCGAGCGCTGACACGGCGGAGCTGCTCATCGGCCACGACGCCTCGGGCGGGGCGCTCAGCGTCGGCGTCGATCTCCCCGCCGATGTACGCGCCTTGATCAAAGACGTCGAGCGCATCGACAGCGTCGTGGTGCAGGCCAAAGACTCCGGCTGCTGGGTGTACCCCCTCGTGCGGCCGAGCCCCCCCGGCGGCGGCGCCGGTCGCAGCGTGCCGTTCGGCGCCGTCGTCTTGCACCCCGCCGCCAGCTCCCCCTTGACCACGGCCACGCTGCGTGAGATCGCGCCCCGGGTGCGGGCCTTCTCCGGCTTCTTGTCCAACGCCGTCGAGCACGCGCGCCTCGCCCAGCGTGAGTACCGCCTCTCGATGGTGAACCAGCTCGCCCAGCTCCTCGCCTCGGTGCGCAGCCGGAACGACCTCGTCTGCCTCGTGCTCGACCGCCTCATCGACGTCGTCGTCGCCGAGCGCGCGGCGATGTTGCTCTTGGACGACCGCAGCGGCGAGCTTCGTCCCGAGCTTGGCCGCGACGCCCACCGCCGCCCGATCAGCATCGACGGCTTTGAGCTGCCCGAGGCCTTGCTCTCCCGGGTGATCGACTCCGGCGCCGTCATCAACCTGGAGCGTGAGCCCACCCGCCTTCGTGGGGGCGAGAACGGCCCCTGCCACGCCGTCGTCGTGCCCCTGCGCTCGTTGTTGCCCGAGCTTGAGGGCCGCCCCGATGAGGTCCGCCGCCGCCAAGAGGTGGTGATGACCATGAGCGTGCCCGAGCTGACGACCATCGCCCACTCCGAGTCCATCGGGCAGATCGTCGGCGTCGTCTACTTAGAGACCGACGCCCAGGTCGACTCCGTGTCGATCATGGACCCGCAGCTCGTGGGCATGTTGGCGTCTCAGGCGGGCTTCGCCATCGACATCGCGCGCCTCGACCGCCAGCTTGAGCAAGAGATCCGCCAACAAGAGGAGCTCAAAGGCCAGCAGCGCCAGCTCCAGCGTTACCTCTCCAAAGAGGTCGCCGCGGCCGTGATGTCCGACCCCGACCTCGCCATCTTGGGCGCGCGAAAGATGAAGGTGACCTTGCTGTTCACCGACGTGCGCGGCTTCACCCAGTGGTCGGCGTCGATGCCCTCCAACGTCGTCGTCGACACCCTCAACCAGATCTTCTCGCTCATCACGCCGATCCTGTTCAAGCACGGCGGCACCCTCGACAAGTACCTGGGCGACGGCCTGATGGCGATCTTTGGCGCGCCGGTAGAGTCGCCCGACCACGCCTTGTCCGCGGTGCTCGCCGCCCGGGAGATGCAAGAGGTGATGACCTCGTGGCTCCAGGGCATGGAGCGCCAGGGCACCCGCATCCCGGGCATGGGCTTGGGCATCAACACCGGCGAGGTCTCCGTGGGCAACGTCGGCAGCGAGGACCGCATGGAGTACACCGCCATCGGCGACGTGGTGAACATCGCCTCCCGCATCTGCGGCGTCGCCGGGCCCGGCCAGGTGCTCATCTCCGAGGCCACCTTGGCGGCGATGCCCATCGGCGCGTTCTTGACTCGCCGTTTAGAGCTCACCCATGTGAAGGGGCGCCAAGATCCCATCCAGCTCTTTGAGGTCTTGTGAGCGCGCTCCCGATGTGTGTGCTGGGCACCGGCGTTTACCTGCCCGGCGCGGCGATCTCCAACCGCGACTGGCTGGCGCGGAGCCCCGGCCTCACCACGGCGGAGGCCATCGAGGACGTCACCGGCATCTTGAGCCGCCACGCCGCCGGGCCTGAAGAGAGCGTCGGCTCCATGGCCGCCGAGGCCGCGCGGGTCGCCTTGGCCCGGGCGGGCGTGGCCCCCAGCGCCTTGGCGCGGGTGATCCTCGCCTGCTCCCACGGCGGCGACCGGCGCGGCCCCGCCACCGTGAACACCGTGATGGACAAGCTCAACGCCACCTGCGGGGCCTTCGACGTCAACAACGGCTGCCACAGCTTCCTCACCGCCCTCGACATCGGCGCGCGGCTCGTGGCCACGGGGGAGGGGCCGGTCTTGCTCCTCGCGTCAGAGCTCGTCACCCGCGAGCTCCTGAACCCCAAAGATCACCGCACCTACCCCCTCTTTGGCGACGGCGCGGCGGCGGTGGTCATCGGGCCGCCCAGACGCCAAGGCGCCTTGCTCTCGTCCGTGCACCGCCAGCGCGGCGACATGCTTGAGAGCCTCTTCGTGCCCTGCGCCCAAGACACGCTCAGCCCCAAAGGCCAGATCCATTTCGCGGCCTCGGGCCGGGTGATGCGCACCTTGGTCGAAGATCTGCTGCCCCAGGTGATGCAAGAGGCCCTCGATCAGGCGGGCATGACCATGGCTGAGGTGGACTGGGTGGCGCCGCACCAGCCCAACGCCGTGTGGCTGGAGCGCCTGATCACCCGGCTCAACCTGCCCTCTGACCGGGTGCCCCGGGTGGTTCACCGCACCGGGAACGTGCCCAGCGCCCTGGTGCCGATGGGGCTGCACGAGCTGTTCACCCGCATGAGCGGCCCCAAGCCCGGCGACCGGGTGCTGATGATGGCCATCGGCGCGGGCGTGGCCTACGGCGCGGCGGTCCTGCGTGTGGATTAGCGGCCCCGGCGACGGCGCCCCCGGCCAGGGCCCCGGCGGCGTCGATCCGGCGCTCTTCGCCCGGGTGATGCCGTTCTTTGACCGCCTGGCCCGGCGTCACGACCACCACGTCTTCGGCCTAGAGCGTGTGCCCGAGGGCCCGAGCCTGCTCGTCGGGTACCACGGCCGCCCGGCCATCGACGCGTTCTTGCTGGCGATGACGCTCTACCGTCGCCGGGGGCGGGCGGTGCGGGGCGTCTCCCACGCGGCCTGGTTTGGGGTGCCGGGCGTGGCGGGGCTGTGCCGGGGCCTCGGCCTCGTGAGCGGTGAGGAGCCTCGCCTGGGAGAGCTCCTCGGCGCCGGAGAGCCGCTCTTGGTCCTGCCCGGGGGCAGCCGGGAGTGTTTTCGGTCGAGCCGGGTGCGTTACACCCTGGACTGGGGCCAGCGCCAGGGCTACGCCCGCCTCGCCCTGCGCCACACGCTGCCGATCCTGCTCTTCGTGACCGAAGGCGCGGACGATCTTTACCAGATCTACGGCGACGGCTACCGGCTCTCCAAGCGCCTCACGGGCACCGATCTGCTCCCGCTGTGCCTGCCGCTGGGCAGCCACGGCCTGCCCTTCGGGCCGTCTCGGCCGGTGAAGCTCACCACACGAATCTCGGGGCCGATCCTGCCCGATCCTTCGGCCCCAGACCCCGTGGCCGCCTTGGACGCCGCGGTGCGCGCGGGCGTCGAGGCCATGCTCAAGCCCCTGCGTGAGCGGGCCGCGCCCGGTCCCCGAGGCGATCCCTGGTCGTGACGAGCAGACGCCCGAGGGTGAAGGCTCCCTGAACTTGGTTAAGGAGACGAATCTGCGCTTGGAGTCGTCGTGAGCGAGCGTCCCTGGGTGTTGGTGTTGGGCTGTACCGTCGGAGCGGGTGGCGCGATCTGTCAGCGTCTCCTTAAGACCTCACGCGCCAACATCATCGGCGTTCATCGTGGGAATTTTCCTGAAGAGGCCGCCGCGCTGTTGGCCACCGCCGCCGAGAGCGGCGCGCGCTGTGTGCTCCTCCAAGGGGACGCCGGGCGGCTAGAGAACATCCCCGGGCTCACCGAGCAGGTCATGGGGATCCTCGCCGGGGACCAGCTCGACATGGTCGTGCACTCCTGCGCCGACGGATCTTCGGGGCTCATCCGGTCTGAAGATCCCAAGATCCAGCTTCACCCCAAGCAGGTGCTCAAGACCTTCGAGATCATGGCCCACAGCTTCTTGTTTTGGGGGCAGGGCCTCGTCAGCGCCGGGCTCATCCGCCACGGAGGCCAGCTCCTCGCCCTGCCGAACACCATGGATGAGGTCGTCGCCCGGGGCTTCTGCGCCATCGGGGCGTCCAAGGCCGCCCTCGTCGCGTACATCAAGTACATGGCCAACGAGCTCGGTCGGGTGGGCGTGCGCACGAACGGCCTGCGCTTCGGGGCGACGCCCACCGCCGCGTTTCAGCGGATGCCCACCCACGAGGCTACCCTCGCCGCCATCGTCGACACGAACCCCATGGGCCGCCACACCACCG
>JAKLKE010000372.1:5571-5855 GCA_023150775.1 Myxococcota bacterium | reverse complement strand
GCCCCTGGAGCTGATCGTCGCCGCCGCGCGCTCTCTGGAGGAGGGCTGGGACAACGAGCGCGGCGGCTGGGGCCGAGGCCACAAGTTCCCCATGCCCGCCCGGGTGGAGCTGCTCTTGGCGACGGGCCTGCGCCTGAACGATCCGCCCGCCTTGGCCCAGGCGCGCTCAGCGCTCACGGCGATCTGTGAGGGTGGGCTTCAAGATCAGCTCGGCGGCGGCTTTCACCGCTACTGCGTAGACCCGGCCTGGACCGTCCCCCACTTTGAGAAGATGCTCTTCGACA
>JAKLKE010000372.1:0-5561 GCA_023150775.1 Myxococcota bacterium | reverse complement strand
GCTCGCCCGCGGCGCCGTGGCGTTTGGGGATGTGCGCCTCGCCCAAGACGCCCGGGCGACGGCGCGGTTTCTCCTGGACGAGCTGGCCGTGCCCGGCGGCGGCCTCGGCGCCTCCTTTGACGCCGACAGCGGCGGCGTGGAGGGCTCCTATTACACCTGGACCCCAGCAGAGGTTCAGTCGCTCTTGCAGCCCGATCTCGCGAGTCGCCTCTGTGAGGCCTACGGGATCAGCGAGGGCGGCAACGTTGAGGGCACCAACGTGCTCACCCGCCGGGGTCGGGACGTCTCGGGGCTCGACGAGGCCCGGGCCACGCTGACCGCGGCCCGGGCAGAACGGACCGCGCCGGGGCGAGATGAGCAGGTCGTCATCGCCTGGAACGGCCTCGCTGTGGGCGCTCTGGCCGACGCCGGGCGGCTCCTCGACGCCCCAGAGCTGGCGTTAGCCGCCGCTGAGCTCGGCGCCCTGCTCCTCACGCGTTTTGTGGACGGGCGCCTGCCGCGCACCTTGGCCCAGGACAGCCCGCCGGGGGTGCTGGAGGACTACGCCTTCTTGGCTGAGGGGCTCTTGGCCGTGTTCTCCGCGACGGGGGCGCCCTGGGCCCTCACCGGGGCTGAGGCCCTGGTCACCGCTCTGCTTCAGCGCTTTGGCCTCCCCGACGGTGGGCTCGCGCGCAGCGAGGCGACGGCGCCGGGCCTCGACCTGCGCCCCGTGGCGCTGCAGGAGGGGGCCGAGCCCTCGGGATATGGCCGGGCGGCGGTGGTGATGGCCCGGCTTCTGGCCTTGGGCAGCCCGGCGGTGGATGAGGCGCGCCTGGAGCGCTTGCTCGTCGCCGCCGGGGCCTGGGCGCGGCGGTCTCCAGGCGCGGCGCCGTCGCTGGTGTTGGCGCTGCTGCACCGCCGGGCGCCGGGCCGAGAGCTGGTGATCGTGTCGCCGAGCGCCGATCATCCCAGCCTGCCGCCGCTCCTCGCCGCCGCCCGGGCCGGGCTCAACCCCCTGGACGTGCTGGCCGTGGTCACCCCCGAGACGGCCCCGGATCTGGCGCACTTAAGCGCCGTTCGCCGCAAGACGGCGGCCCCCAGCGGCGCCCGGGCCTATCTCTGCGAGCGCGGCGCCTGCGGCCTGCCGGTCACCACGGCGGAGCGGCTGCTCAGCCAACTCTTGCCCCAAGCCCCCGCTGGAGCCTCGACCCCGTGACCGCCGACTGGATCACCGATGGACCCGTGGCCTTCAACGAGGCCGACCTGCTCCGCTCTGGCGCCAAAGACGGCTTCGCCCACAGCATCCTGTCTGTGCATGAGCTTGTGGGAGAGGTGGACGTCCCCAGGCTCAGCGAGGTCTACCGCTGGATCGGCCAGCGCCACGAGAGCTTTCGCACCGCCTTCGTGCACGAGGCGAGGGGCTGGCGGCGCAGAGTTCACCTCGTCCCTCGCTTGGCGCTTGAGCACATTGATCTCAGCGGCGAGCCCGACGCCGAGGCCAGCGCCCGGGCCCTGCTCAGCGAACGTTTTGTGCGGCCCTTTGACCGCGCCGTGGCACCTTTGGTCCGGCCCACCCTGCTCACCTTGGCGCCGGGGCGGTTCTGGCTGGTTCACCACGGTGATCATGTGGTCATGGACGGCCTCTCCTTCGCCTGGGGCCTCGGGGAGATCCTGAGCGCCTACCAGAGCCTCGCCGACGGCGCGCTCCCCGAGCTCCCCAAGGCCCGGCAGCCCTGGCAACACGTCGCCGCCCTCCACGAGACCTTGGCGCCGCTCCAAGGCGTTGAGGGCCCGTGGAGCGCGCCAAGACCAGAGGACGGCTTCAGGCTCAGGGCCGACCCCACCCGCCCCGGCGGTGAGGACCCCCAAGGCGCTCGGCAGCTCGGCGACCTGGGGGATCTGGCGCCCCTCGACGCCTTGTGCGCGCAGCTCGGCGTCTCCCGCAGCGCGCCGATCCTCGCCGCCTTGGCCTTGGGGCTCCGGGCGCTCACGCGGCGGCCCGACGTCGGCTTTACGCTGATCCGCAGCGGACGTCGTGATCCCGAGAGCCGGGGGGTGATCGGCTGCTTGGCCTGGGGAGACGCCTGGGACGTGGTGATCCCCGACGGAATGCCCGCCGCCGCGCTCTTGGCCGAGGCCCACCGCTTCATCACCGACACCGCGCCCTGGCGAATGCTGCGGATCCCGACGGTGTCGCCGCCCACGGGCCGCCTCGTGCTCAACATCAACCGTTTTGACGCGAGCCTCAGTTTGCCCGGCGTGCTGGCCTTCCCCCGGCCCGACATCGTCCTGCCGATCAAGATGTGGACCACCCACGATCTGCTGGTGCAGGTGTTCCCCATGCCCGGCATGACGCCGCTGGCCCTGCGCTACCGGGCCTCAATGTTTGAGTCGGAGACCATGGCCCGCCTGGCCCAAGAGATGACCGAGTGCATCGCCCGGATGCTCAACGACCCCAACGCCCCGGCGCCGTCGCTTGACTCCTGAGCAGAGTTTGCCCCGGGAGATCACGGCCCTGCCCGGCGAGGTCGGCCTGCCGATCTTGGGGCACACCTTGGCCTGGCTGAACGACCCCATCGGCCTGCCGACGCGCCTCCGAGCCCAGCATGGCGACGTGTTTGTGCACCACCTGCTCTTCGCCCGGCCCGTCGTGTTCGCCCACCCCGACGCCATCGGGCAGATCTTCGCCGACGAGGGCGCCGCGCTCTCCACCGCGGCGGGCTGGCGGCCGTTCTTCGGGCGGGTCTTGCCCGGGGGCCTGCTGCTGCGTGACCACGAGGATCACCGCCACCACCGGGGGCTCATGCAGGCGGCCTTCTCCCAGGCGGCCCTTCGTGCCCACGTTCAGGTGATGAACGCGCGGATTGAGCCCGCCTTAGAGGCCTGGTCGGAGGGCGGATCGGGCCCCCAGACGCGCCTCGCAGTGCCCAGCTTTCGCCAGCTCACCCTCGACCTCGCCGGGGCGCTGTTTCTCGGCGCGGAGCTCGGCGCGGACCTGCCTCGGCTCACCCAGAGCTTTGAGCGCGTCGCCGAGGGCGTCGCGGGCGTCATCCCCTGGAATCTCCCCGGCACGGCGCTGTGGCGAGGGCTGCGGGCCCGGGCGTCTCTCGTGGCTTACCTCCGCGCGCTGATCCCCAGCCGCCGCGCCGCGCCCACCCCCGACCTCTTCGGCCAGCTCTGCCAAGCCGTCAATGAGTCCGGCGAGCGGTACACCGATGAGGAGCTCATCAACCACGTGCTGTTTATGTGGATGGCCGCCCACGACACCACCACGGGCAGCCTAGTGATGATGGCCTATGAGCTCGCCCGAGACGCCGAGTGGCAAGAGAGGCTGCGCGCTGAGGCCAACACCTTAGGCCCAAATCTGCCCTACGAGCGCCTCGGCGAGGCCCGGGAGACGGAGCAGGTCGTGAACGAGGTGCTGCGGCTCTACCCGCCCGTCGGCTCGGTGCCCCGGGTGACCAACCGGGAGACGAGCCTCGGCGGGGTGCGCCTGCCGCCCAACACGCCGATTCGGGCGTCGATCCTGCTCGCCCAGCGCCACCCAGCCTTCTGGAGCGACCCGGCGCGGTTTGATCCCGACCGCTTCTCCGAGGCCCGGGCCGAGCACCGCCGCCACCGGCACAGCTTCCGACCCTTTGGCGGAGGCGCACACACCTGCATGGGCCTTCGTTTCGCGACGCTCCAGATGAAGGCCGTGATCTTGCCGCTGCTGCGCCGCTTTCGCCTCAACCTTCCGCCGGGCTATGTCCTGCGCATCAAGCCGACGCCGAGCTTTCGCCCCGCGGATGACCTGCCGCTCCTCCTCACCCCCCTCAACGCCGGATGAGATCTCACTTTCGCCGGTCCCAGACGCTCACCGAGCCGGAGCTGCGCGCCTTGTGGCGCCTGCGCCTCTCGCTTATCTCCCTCAAGCCGACGGTGAGCGAAGAGCAAGACTTTCTGGCGTTTCAGAAGGACTTTGCGTGGCCGGGCTGGGTGTGGAGCCTGCGTGACGGCGACGCCGTCGTGGGCTTCTTTCTGCAGCGCGGCGCGCCGATCACCTACGACGGCCAGAAGATCCTCGCGCTCTTGCCCGAGTATGGTTTCTTGGCGCCTGCGCATCGGGGGCGGCCCGTGGTGCCCCTGGCCTCGGTGGTGATCACGGCGCTCGTCATGTTGGCCGCGCCCCTCGCCACGAAGGTGGTCGCGGCGAGCACATATCCTCCAGGCTATGTCGCGTTTCGCCAGGTGATACGCCCGTTCTGGACCTTAGGGGCCCCGGGTTTGCCCGCCTGGGAGCGCGGCCTGCTCTTGCAGCTCGCCGAGCGTGTGTCGGGTGCCAGCTTTGAGCCCAAAGACGGCACGGTGACCATGCGCACCCTGCCTTTTCCGCCCAAAGCGCCCGGGAGCGACGAGACGCGCCAGCTCTACGCGGCCTATGTCGCCGAGAACCCCCGCTGGCGTGAGGGCCGGGGCCTGTTTTTTATGTTCCCGGTGAGCGCCTGGGTGCTGGCGAAGGTGGTGCTCCACGCCGGGCGGCGCTGGCTCAAGGGGCTTCGTCGGCGCTGAGCGGAGGGCTCAGCCCTCGCGTGCTCCACGATGAAAACCGTTAAAACTCAGGCTTTTATCGTGAGACATTGGCGGAAACAGCGGGTGGGCCGCGGGCGCGGCGCCGTCGATCTGGAGGGTCGCGCCGCTGATGTAGGCCGCGCCTTCGCTGAGCAAGAAGCAGATCGCCGCGCTCACCTCGGACTCCGTGCCCAGGCGCCCCAAGGGCACCAGCGGCGCGAGCACGGCCTCCAGGGCCCGCTGGCCGTAGCGGGCCAGGGCCTCGGTGTTGATGAAGCCGGGGGCCACGGCGTTCACCCGCACGCCGTAGCTCGCCCACTCGACGGCGGCGGTGCGGGTGAGGTGAATCATCGCCGCCCGGGCCGCGCCGGAGTGCGCGACGGACGGTGTGCCCCGGGAGACGTCGGCGACCATGTTCACGATGGCGCCGCCATGCTGGCACATGCTGGCCTTAAACACCTCCCGGGCGAAGAGGAAGCCGCCGACGAGGTTGGTGCGCAGCACGGTCTCGAAGCCGTTCTGGGTGAGGCTCTCCAGCGGCGCCTGAAACTGGCCCCCGGCGTTGTTCACGAGGCCATGAATCACCCCATGCCGGGCCACCACCCCGGCGACGGTCGCGATGACGGCCTCCTCTTGGCGGATGTCACAAGGCGCGATCTCGGCGGTGCCACCGTCTGCCTGGATCTCGGCGGCGACGGCGGCGAGGCGCTCCCGCTTTCGCCCGATGAGCACCACCGTGGCGCCGAGGCTGGAGAGCTCATGGGCGACGCAGCGCCCGAGCCCGCTGCCGCCGCCGGTGATGAGCACGACGCGGCCCCCGAAGAGGTCTGGGCGAAAGATGGAGCGGTACGACATCATCGGGATCCTGGTTTGAGGGGCGTTATGGCCTTGGAGAGCCGCACCTTGACGCCCCCCGCCGGGGCCCAGACGACACCTCGGCGGCGCACGGCGGGCCGGGGGCCAGGACGAGCGGTGAGCGGCGCGCGCTGAAGCAGGGTGCCCAGCACGATCTTCATCTCTTGGAGCGCGAA
>JAKLKE010000371.1 GCA_023150775.1 Myxococcota bacterium | reverse complement strand
TGACTACGAGGTCCTCGGCGACCACGGCCAGACCACGACGGACTGGGTCATCGACAGCGAGCCCGGCGACGAGGACCGCCTGGATCTGGTGTTTGTCCCCCAGGCCGTGCGCCACGACAACACGGGCTACGCCTGGTTTTTTTACTCGGACTTCCACCAGTTCATCGGCACGCTCAGCGGCACCATCACCTTAGACGGCGAGGTCTACACCCTCACCGACATGCCGGCGCTCGCTGAAGACTCCTCGCTCACTCTTTGAGCGGGGCGTCGCCCGGGGCGGGTGGCGCCACGAAGGCCACCACATACGACGCCGCCGCCGCGCTGCCTTCGCTCGGCGCGGGGAAACGTGCGCCCTGAACGGCCTCTAAGGCGCAGGTCGCGAGGCGAGAGTCCCCTTGGTAACCGTGGGCGATGCTCGCCCGGGACAGGCCGCCGTCGGCGCCGATGACGAGCTTGAGGGTGAGCGCGGCCCCGGGCACGGCGTCGGCGGGCAAGGTGGCGATGAGCGACTCGTAGCAGCTCTCGGCGAGCACGAGGTGGTCGTCGAGGGTCTCGTTCAGGGACCGCACGGGGATGTCGCCGACGAGGAGCGGGTCGCCGAGGCGCAAAACCCGGGGACCGACGATGTCCGCGGGCAGGCTCGCCGGGCGCCAGGCGATGCCGCCTTTGGGCTCTTGGCTTCGCGCCTCGTCCAAGGCGCGGGAGATCTGCAGCGCGGCGAGGCTCACCACGAAGGCCACGACGAGCAGCGCCGCGCGCAGGCGGTTGGGGGGCTGCACCTCGGCCTGGCTGCGTATGGCGGCGCTGAGGCGGCCGTCGCTCGTGGGCGGCGGGGCAGGGGGCTTCGCGGCGTTGGCGGCGGGCCGGGCGGCGGGGCGAGGGGGGTCGGTGGAGCGGCGGGGGTCGGCGGCGGGCTTCGCGGCGCGCTCTCGCTCGACGGAGGCCGAGGCCTCGTCGTAGAGCGCCGAGAGCGTGCGGCCCATCTTGTCGTCTTGGCTGTCGTCAAAAGAGACGACCTGGAGGTTGCCCGGCAGCTTGGGCTCGACCTTCTCCGAGGCCACCAACATAAAGCCGTAGACGTGGGCGTTGTGGGTGATCACCACGGCGCCGGAGCCGCCCTTCCGCAGGGCCCGGCGCAGGGGACGGATGAACTCGGGGCCCTCCCACTCGCCGAGCTGCCGCCACTCGGGCGAGGACACGAGCGCCGCTAGCTTCGCCTCGGGCAAGAGCGCGAGCTGATCGGGGAAGTCCTTCTCCAGTCGGTTCGCGCACTGGATGAGCAGGTCTATCGTCGCCATCCCTGGCTCCTTGGGGCTCTCCAAGCCCTTGATGATTCTACAGGAAAGCGACGGGTTCGGATCTTTAGGAGATCAAGGCCCCGCCTTGGATTGCCCTTGACCGGGGCCTGTGCGATACTGTCCCCTCCGCCCAGACCGCCCAGGAAGCGCCCCAGAGCTTAGATGAGCGACGCCCCCGAACCGAGCGATCCCCACGCCGCGCCCCTGGCCCGGCTCCTGCTTTGGGCGCGTCGTTTCGCAGCCTTAGACGTCGGCGCCGAGGACACGCTCTCCGCCGCCACCGACTTCGACGCCTGGGAGCAGCGCTTCATGGCGCAGCGGCTCCGGCCCCTGTTGTTGTTGGGCTTCATGGGCATCGTGAGCTTCGCCATCGGCGACGTGCTGTTCTACAGCGACCAGCTCGCCCACCTGCTCCGCATCCGGGCCGTGTGGTTGGGCGCCTTGTCTCTGCTCGCCTTGGCCTACGCCTCTAGCCTCGGCCGCGCCCGGCCTGAGCTGTTCGTCGCGGGCTTCTTGTTGGTGATGGGCGGCGGCGACACCCACCTCACCATCGCGCTGGGCGGCTTTGAGAGCGACTACTACGCGGGCATCAACCTCATCTTTATCGGCACGGCGGTGCTCGTCCCCGTGCGCTGGCGCCTGCACGTCTTCGCCCAGACGGCGGTGGTCGCCTACTACTACATCTCCCACATCGTCGCTGGCACAGGCGAGTTCTTCACCGTGGCCGCCGGGGAGAACCTCTTCTTCTTCTTCTGGACCTGCCTGCTCCTCGACATCTCCGTGGCGCTCTACAGCCGCCTGCAGCGCGCGGAGTACAACACCCGCATTCGGCTGCAGGGGGCGCTGCAGGTCTCCGAGCGCTCGCGCCTGCGCAACGAGTTCTACGCGAACATGAACCACGAGCTGCGCACGCCGCTCACGCTCATCTTGGGCGGGTTCCGCACCTTGCAGCGGGCGAACGACGAGGCCACCCGCAAGACGGTGGTGCAGGCGGGCCTACGCAACGCCGCGCGGCTCCTGTGGCTCATCAACTCCATGCTCGACATCGCCCGCATCGAGAGCGGCCGGGCCGAGCTGCAGCGCCGGGTGACCGACCTCTCCGCCTTGGTGAAGAGCGTCGCCGTGGGCTTTGAGTCCAGCGCCGACCGCCGCCGCATCTCCTTGAGCGGCGTCGAGGCCGCGGTCTTGGCCGAGGTCGATCCCACCCGGCTGCGCTCGGTCTTGTACAACCTGCTCTCCAACGCCTTCAAGTACAGCGACCCCTCGGGGGAGATCGCCGTGAGCCTGCGCGCTGAAGGTGACGCCGTGGTGCTCGCGGTCTCCGACTCCGGCCAAGGCATCAACCCCGAGCAGCTCGGCGAGCTGTTCAAGCGGTTTCAGCGCGGCGACGCGGTCTCGGCCTGGGAGGACGGCTCGGGCATCGGCCTCGCCCTGGTGAAAGAGATCATCGACGCCCACAAAGGCCGGGTGAGCGTGGAGTCGAGCCCCGGGCGCGGCGCGACCTTCACCGTGCGCCTGCCCCAAGGTGACGTGAGCGGCGGCGCCGTGGCCCCGCCGGAGGAGGGCGGCTTCGACCCGAGCGCCTGGCTGGTGGGCGGCGGCGGCGGCGGCAACGACCCCGGTCAAGAGACCCGGGCCCGCCCGGCGGCGGCGGACGCGGCGATGGTGCTCGTCGTCGAAGACAACCAAGACCTGCGCGAGTACCTCGTGCGGCTGTTGAGCCGCGATTACCACGTCGTCGCCGTGCCCACGGCGGAGCTGGCCCTGCAGCGGGCCCAAGAGCTGCAGCCCGACGTGGTGCTCTCCGACATGATGTTGCCCGGCCAGTCCGGCGCCGAGCTGCTCGCCGTCCTGCGCGCCGACCCCGAGCGCCGCGACCTCCCGGTGATGTTCTTGACCAAGGCGGCGCTGATGACTACCTCACCAAGCCGTTCATCGAGGATGAGCTGCTCGCGCGGCTCAGAAACCTCGTGCGCGCCCGGCGCCAGCAGCGCGACGCGGCGGCGATGAACCAGCAGCTCCACGCCACCTTAGAGCGCCAGCTCTCGATGTTGGTGCGCGCGGGCCAGCTCCGCGACGTCTTCCCCGGCCTTCAAGGTGGCCCCGCCGACGCGCCCGCCCCCAGCCGCCGCCGGGTGAGCCTGTTGATGATCGAGCTGACCGGCGCCGTCGCGCTCTCCGAGCGCCTCGACCCGGTGGCCCTGCGCGCGCGCCTGGACGAGGCTCTGCGTGAGGCCAGCGCCGCGGTGATCGCCTGGCGCGGCGCCGTGGTCTTCGCCGCCGGGGACGGCCTCTGGGCGAGCTTTGAGGAGTCCGCTGAAGAGCCCGCCCACGCCGCCGCCCAGCGCGCCGCCTCCGCCGCCTTGGAGCTCCGCGACCGCCTCGCCGCGCTGGAGGCCGCCTCCACCCGCCGGGGCGGCGAGCTCCTGTGGGGCCTACGCGGCGCCATCCACACCGGGCCCTGCATCTTCGGGGAGTGGGGGGCTGAGCTCGCCCGGGCCACGGCGCCGGTCGGCGTGAACGTGCAGCTCTGCCGCGCGCTCCTCGCCGCCGCCGAGCCCGGCGAGCTGTTGTGCAGCCAGGTCACCTGGACGCTCTTGGAGTCCTCCGTGCCGGGGCGCTCCGTCGGCGCCCGGGCCACAGCAGGTGGCCGCTCCGTCGAGGTCTTCCGCCTCACCGGAAAAGCCAAAGAAGACACACAGGCCGCGGGGCTAGGACAGGACCCCAGCGGCGGCGCCTCCGAGACTGAAGGAGCGCGCTGAGGCGCCGCGCGTGGCCCAAGAGGTTGGCCACGCGAGGGTGTGTGGAGAAGGAATGTCCGGGTCCAGCGCGCTCTTCTTGGCGTCCCGAACGCTCGTCGACCTCCTGTCACGGCGCGCGGAGTCACCAGGACGCGGGGTGGCGATCTTCTCGCCCGCCGGGGAGCTCCATGAAGAGACGCTCAGCGTCGAGGCCTTGGCGCTTCGGGCTCAGGCCATCGGCGCCGCGCTGCAAGACCGCCGCCTCCAGGGCCGCGCCGTGCTCATGCTCTACCCTTCAGGCCTGGACTACCTCGCGGGCTTCTTCGGCGCGCTCTTCGCCGGGGCCGTCGCCGTGCCGGCCTACCCCCCGGAGCCCACGCGCCTGCACCGCACCCTGCCGCGGCTCCAGGCCATCGCCAAAGACGCCGGGGTGAGCGCGGTCGTGTGTACGGCGGCGGTGGCCGAGGCCGCCCGGGCCTTCTTGCACCTCGCCCCTGAGCTCGCGGCCTTGGAGTGGATCACCACCGACACCGTGCCCGACGCCCAGGCGCTCTCGTGGCGGGCCCCGGCGCTCACCGGGCAGAGCGTGGCGTACCTGCAGTACACCTCGGGCTCGACGGCCTCACCCAAAGGGGTGGTGATCCGCCACGACAACCTGCTCTACACCCTCGCCGACATCGACGCCGCCCTGGTTCACGACGCAGACAGCGTCATGGTGAGCTGGCTGCCGGTCTACCACGACATGGGCCTGATCTACGGCCTGCTCCAGCCCATCGCCCAGGGCTTTAAGGGCGTGTTGACCCCGCCCGAGGCGTTTCTGCAGCGGCCGATGCGCTGGCTGGAGCTGATCACCCGGCACCGGGGCACCCACAACGCCGCGCCGAACTTCGCCTTTGACCTCTGCGCCCAGCGCGCCACCCCGGAGGCCTTGGCCACCCTTGACCTCTCGTCGTGGCGGGGGGCGGTCATCGCCGCCGAGCCCGTGCGCCCGAGCACGATGCGGCGCTTCGCCGAGGCCTTCGCCGGGGTGGGCTTTCGGCCGGAGACCTTCTGCCCGGCCTTCGGCCTCGCCGAGGCCACGCTCAAGGTCACGATTCAGCCCGTGGGCGCGCTGCCGGAGTCGTTGATCATCGACGCCGTGGCCTTGGAGCGCGGCGAGGTGGTGACGGTGGGGGCGGATCACCCCGACGCCCGGAGCCTCTCGGGCAGCGGCCGCCTGGCCCTGAGCACCCGGGCTCTGATCACCGACCCTGAGACGGGCCTCGTCTGCCCGCCGGATCGGGTGGGGGAGATCCGCGTCTCGGGCCCCTGCGTGGCGTCGGGCTACTGGCGCCGCGAGGCGGAGAGCGCGGTCACCTTCGGCGACACCCCGCCCGGCGAGGCGACGCCGTGGTTACGCACGGGAGACCTGGGCTTTCTGCGCGACGGCCAGCTCTACGTCGTGGGCCGCCTCAAGGACATGATCATCGTCCGGGGCCAGAACCGTTACCCCCAAGACATCGAGTGGACGACCCAAGACACCCACCGCGCCGTGCGCCCGGGCTGCGTGGCGGCCTTCGCCGTGGAGGAGGGCGACGAGGAGCGCCTCGTGATCGTCGCCGAGGTGGACGCGCGGCGGCTCGGCGAAGGGGAGGACCTCGCCGCCTTGGGCGCGGCGATCCGCGAGCGGGTCACCGACGCCCACGGCCTCGCCGTCTCGGGCCTCGCGCTCTTGGCGCCCCAGGCCTTGCCCAAGACCTCCAGCGGCAAGGTGCAGCGCCACGCGGCCCGGGAGGCCTGGCGCTCCGGCGGGATCAAGGCCCTGCACCTCTGGCGCGCG
>JAKLKE010000370.1 GCA_023150775.1 Myxococcota bacterium | reverse complement strand
CGCCGTCGATGTAGGCCACCACGGGCTTGCCTTGGGCGCGGATCGCGGCGATGGCCGCTTGAAGCTCCTGAACCTGGGCGAAGGAGAAGGGCACCGAGTCTACGGTGATGACGAGGCCCTCCACCGCCGGATCCGTCGCCGCCACCCGCAGGCGCTCCAAGAGCCCGAGGTAGCTCTCTTGGCTCGGCCCGAAGAGCCCCGCTTGGGACTGGTACGCGAAGGGCTGGTTGAGCCGAATCAGCGGCACGGACTCCCCGGCGCCGAAGAGGTTGGCGTCGAGGGGCCCGGAGACGACGTAGCCGGTGACGGCCTGGGCGTTGTCCGAGACCCAGGCGCCGCCGCCCAAGCCGCCGAAGTACACCTCTAAACCGCCGGAGAAGGCGTAGTAAGAGAAGTCGGGGTCGGTGTCGGCCCGGGCGCGCAGCACGAGGCCGTTCACCGGGCTTGAGCGCACGATCGCCGAGAAGGTCTGGTCCGGCGCCTTGGTGAGATCGGCCTGCTCGGTGAGGCCGTAGTCCAAGGAGAGCTCCAGCTTCTCATCCCAGGGGCGTAAGGTGGCGCTCGCGGCGTAGCCCGCGGTGATGCCCCGGGTGGGCGCCGGGGAGCCGATGTTCCGCGCCACGGCGCCGAAGCCGAGCCAAGAGAGCGGCCGCCAGCCGAGGCCGAGATCCCAGGCCGTGAAGTTGCCGCCGGTGCTCGGCAGGTGCCACGCGAGGTTCGCGCCGAGGCGCAAGTTCTGGGGCAGACGCACGGAGAACGCCGAGTTCAGGCCCCACCAGGGGTTGCCCGTCTCGTCGGCGTGGAAGGTGAGGCCGAGCCCCGTGCCCCCAGCGGTCGTGGCCAAGGCCACGGAGGAGTCTAAGGTCGTGAGCTGCTGCCGGGCCCAGAAGCCGATCGCCGCGTCGGGATCAAAACCAAGGTTCGCCGGGTTGACCCAGAGCGCCGCCGCGCCGTCCTCAGCGGACACCGCGCCGCCCGGGGCCTGCAAACGACCCTCCTGGGCGAAGACGAGGGGGGTCAACCCGAAGAAGAGCAGGCTCAGCATGGACACTCCCGTGCGCCCGCCACACGACAGGCTCCGCTTCTTCATGCCACACTGAGGGGAGGGTCGCAAAGTGAGGGAGAACAAAGTGGTGAGAGCCTTGGAAATGCAAGACTTACGGCTCGGTAAAGTCGAGGATCAACGATCCAAAGTGCTGTCCTGATGAACAAATCTAAACTTCATGGTATGGTGTTCTTGCTGGACCGCCCTCACGGCGACACGCCAGCACGCTCTCGCGCGCCCGCTGAATCTCCACCTTCCGACGGCCCCAACCTGGCCGGGGAGGACGCTGCAATGTCCCACGCGCCCCTCACGATCGCCTCCACATCTTCGCTGCTCCGCTCGTTCCGTTGGGCCTTGCCCTTCGGCGCGTTGGGCCTCGCTTTAGGCCTCGGGCTCTCCTTGGGTCAAGGCGCCGTCGCCCAAGACCAAACGAACGCCGCCGCCTCGGTGGCCCCGCCGCCGCCCTCCTTAGAGGCGATCCTCAAGCCGATCACCGAAGATCGCCTGTTCACCGACGCCGCCGTCGGCGTGCAGGTGGTCGATGTCGCCTCGGGCCAAGAGGTCTTCTCGTGGAAGGCCGACGACAAGCTCATGCCCGCCTCGACGATGAAGGTGCTCACCTCGTCCGTCGCCCTGCGTGAGCTCGGGCCGTCGTTCCGCTACAAGACGGCGCTGCTCACTGACGCCAAGGCCGAGCTCGACACCAAAGGGGTGCTCGGCGGCAACCTCTACATCAAGGGCTCCGGCGACCCCACCCTCGTCATCGAGAAGCTCTGGAAGCTCGTCTACGACCTCAAGATGGAGGGGATCACCGAGGTCAGCGGCGACGTCGTCTTTGACGACACCTACATGGACAAAGAGCGCCTCATCCCCGGCTGGGACAAGAAGGCCGACATCGAGGACGGCCCCACCTACTTCTCGACCCTCGGCGCGCTCTCGCTCAACTACAACGCCGCCGCCCTCGTCGTCGGCCCGGGCCCCGAGCTCGGCGGCGCCGCCCGCGCACAGCTTGAGGTGCCTTCAGCGTCGATCGTCGAGATCGAGAACAAGCTCACGACCACGGCCAAGGGCTCGCGGCGCAACATCCGCATGGAGCGTGAGGTCGAGGGCCGCACCATGAAGCTCACGCTCACCGGCACCGTGCCCTTGGGCGGGGACGTCGAGCGTTTTTACCGTGTGGTGCCCGATCCCACGGCCTACTTCGTCGCCTGCTTCGCGGAGCTGCTCAAGGCCCACGGCATCAAAGTGAAGGGCCAATGGCGTGAGGCCGAGACCCCGGACAAGGTCCGCGAGCTGGCGAGCCTCCGCTCCGCGCCGCTCTCGGTGATCCTCATGGACGTCAACAAAAACTCCAACAACTTCTTTGCAGAGCAGGTGCTCAAGACCGTTGGCGCCGAGGTGAAGGGCGCGCCGGGCAGCACCGCGAAGGGCATTGAGGTCATCTCCGACTACCTCAAGGAGCTCGGCGTCGCGCCCGGCGAGTACACGGCCGTGAACGGCTCGGGGCTCTCCCGAGGCACCAAGTTCACCGCGGCCCAGCTCAACGCCGCCCTCGTTGACATGGCCATGAACGAGGACGTCACCCACGAGTTCCGCTCGTCCCTCGCCATCGGCGGTCGCGACGGCACCTTGTGGTCTCGGTTCCGCGACTCCGACGAGGTGGATCGTGTTCGCGCCAAGACGGGAACCCTCGACGGCGTGCACTGTCTCTCGGGCTATGCGTTGGGACAGGACGGACGCCTCTATGCCTTCACCTTCTTCGTCAACGACTTGCCGTACAGCATCTCGCGCGCCCGAAAGGTGCAGGATCAGCTCGTCTCGGCGCTCTTCACCGCTGGGGGTGATGTGCTCGCTGAGCAGGCGCCCTGAGCCCCGCGGCGCTGTCCTGAGCCGAAGCGTTGACATGAAGAGGGGGTGCCCGGTATACAAGGGGTTGTGCGCGTGGTCAGGACTCGTGTGGAGCTGGCCAAGCGGTGCGCACCCTCGCCCTCCCAAGGTGTGCCTGGAGCAGAACGGATGAAGCGGTTGTTTAGCCTGGCCCTCGCTGTGGGCTGCTTCGTGACCCTTGCGCCGATTGGTCGCGCTCAAGACGGGGGCGCCACCACGACGCCCGCCGCCGAGACCACTCCGGCCCCCGCCGCGCCGCCTACGGGGGCCGCGGACACCGCGCGCTACGATCCCCAGCTCGGCACCATGGAAGAGCGCGTCAACGGCCTCAAGGAGCAGGTGTTCCGCTCCAAGGCCACGCTGCAGCTCCTCAAAGAGATCATGCTCCAGGGCTCCTCTGGCGGCGCCCGTAGCTCCGTCGTGCACGTCAACGAGCTCGGGCGCACGTACTCCATCGAGTCCGTCGCCTACTACCTCGACGGGCAGTCGATCTACGCCAAGTTCGACCCCTCCGGCTCCTTGGACGACGCCAAAGAGATCATGGTCTGGGACGGCGCGATCCCCCCGGGTCAACACCAGCTCATGGTCACCGTGGTGCTGCGTGGGCGGGGCTTCGGTGTCTTCAACTACATGGAAGACTACCGACTCGACCGCGAGGCCACCTTCCCGTTCACCGCCCAGGAGGGTCAAGCCTCCAACCTGCGTGTGGTCGTGAACGAGAGCGCGCGCGGCTCTTACGTCGAGAAGCCCAAGCTCGACTTCCAGCTCCAGACCATCCAGCTTGACTCGGCGGACGAGTGAAGCGAGAGGGGATTCGGATGAACCCCAAGTTCACACAGGACTCCGTTGACGGGGGATGTATGCGCGTCGTGGGTGTACGATTGAGCGGATTGGGCGTGCTCTCGCGCCTCGCGCTCGTCGTCGGGCTTCTCGCCGCGCCTGGGTTGGCGGCCGCAGAGGACGTTCAGGTCGCGCTGGCCGGGGTCGGGGAAGACCTCGCCGCCGCCGACAAGCAGCTCGGTGAGATCGGCGCCAACCTCACCAGCCGCCGCGGGCTCATCGGCCAGTTTGAGGCCATCGTCCGCTACGAAGACGCCTTCTACCGCTACCTCATGGGCGACTTTGATGGCGCGGCGAAGGAGTTTTTCACCCTCATCGAGTCCGGCGCGCTGGGCGACGACAACCGCCACGCCGACTCCCAGTGGCTCTTCGCCGAGTGCCTCTTTGAGCTCGGCAGCTACTCCCTCGCTGAAGAGGGCTACAGCGTCATCCTGCGCTCCGGCGACCGCCACCCGCACTTCGCGTCGTCGGTTCGCCGCCTCTTGGAGCTCTACGGCATCACCGGAGACGCCAAGGCGTTCTACAACCTCTACAACGCCTACATCGTCTCCAACAAGGTCTCCGCCACGGACGAGGTGAAGTACACCCTCGCCAAGTCGTTCAGGCGCCAAGGCGCGGCGCTCTACGTGCAGGCGAACAACCTGCGCTGGCAAGGCCAGGTCTACGGCGCCGAGGCGATGCGTGATCAGGCCGAGCAGGCCTTTGCCCGCGCCAAGTCCCAGCTCACCCAGGTGGGCGCCGGGGGCAAGTTTTACGCCCGCTCCCGCTACTCCATCGGCGTCATCTTGCTCCAGCAGGGCGAGCTGAGCGCGGCCTACAAGCGCGCTGAAGGCCAAGACGCCTCCGTCGCCGAGCTTCGCGCCGCGGCGTTCAGCGCGGCCATCGACGAGTTTAAGGTCGTCGCCGCCGTCCCCCAGACCTCCCCTGAAGACATCGAGGTCGTTGACCTGGCGAACCTCGCCATCGCCCGCCTCTTTGATGAGCTGGGCCGCCACGACGAGGCCCTCGCCACCTACGCCCTCATCCAGCGCGCATCGAAGTACTTCCCCGACGCCCTCTACGAGCGTGTCTGGACGGCGATCAAGATCGAAGACTACGAGTCCGCGCTGGACTCCGCCGAGATCTTCCTGCTGGCCTTCCCCGAGCACCGCTACACGGCCCAGCTCAAGGTCATCCAGGGCAGCCTGCACATGAAAGAGAAGCAGTACAAGCAGGCGCTCACCAGCTACGAGCGTGTCGTGGCCGAGTACACGCCCTTGTACGACCGCGTCTCGAAGATCTCCGACGACAGCATGAGCGCGAACGACTGGTTCGCCCGCCTCGCCGCCGCCCCAGATCCCGCCGCGTACTTCAACGATGAGCTGCCCCTCTACGCCGTCGAGATGCTCGTCACCGACCCCGGCATGGCCAAGGCGCTGCGCATCTACCGCGAGGCCGAGCGCCAGCGCGCCGACATCGCCGCCTCCGAGACCCTCATCACCGAGATCGAGGCCGCCCTCGCCGCGGGCGCTGGCGGCGCCGCGCAACAGAGCGAGCAGGCCCTCACCAGCGTGAGCCTCTCGCTGCAGCGCTCCCAAGGCGAGCTCCTCGCCGCTGAAGAGTCGCTCTTGCAAGAGGTCGGCGACGCGGCGCTCCGTGAGCAGGTCGGGGCCATCACCCTGCGCCGTGAGCAGCTCCGCACCGAGCTGACCGTCGCCCGCGCCGGCGGTGAGCTGAGCGCCAACCCCGCGCTCTCCGCCGAATACGTCAAGCTCCGCGCCGAGCTCAAGGCCCTTCGTGGTGGCGTCTCCGACCCCATCGCCCAGGGCCAGCTCGCCGAGATCGACAAACATTGGGCGACGCTCGGCGGCCTCGACAAGAAGGTCGCCGATCTCCAAGGCCGCCTCGGCGGCGTGCAGAGCGGCGAGCTGGCGACGATTCAGCGCCGCCTCGACCAAGAGAAGGCCGCCGTGGCCAACTCCAAGGTCGCCGTAGACGCCGCCCTCGTCGAGGCGGGCGCCTTGGCGGGCTTGGTCACCCAAGAGGGCTTCCGCGAGCTTGAGGAGCAGTTCTCCTTGTCGATCCTCAAAGCGGATCGTGGGATCGTCGATGT
>JAKLKE010000036.1 GCA_023150775.1 Myxococcota bacterium | reverse complement strand
CTGTTGGTTTATGAGCATATATCACATGGTCGAGCGATGCGTGCAAGCTGGATCAAGTTGGAGAGCTACCGCTGTAGCGTGACCAATGAGAATAAACTGAACATCCTCGACAATGAAAAAATACATACGAGGGCGTAGCATCATGCTCCGCAGCAACGCCGCCACCGAAGACCGATATTTAGCGACCGTAATCGAGGGCATCAGCGCGAGCTCGTGGACCTTTGGTGAGTCCGTGGGGGGCGCTGCGAGGGTTGGTTCGGGGAGCTGCTCCCATTCCGCCAAGAACTCGACCAGGCACTCGAAGAGCAGCGTCTGCGCGTCTCTCCCCTGGCGCTGGGCGACCTCCCGTAACCGAGGCGGCCACCCCACTCCTCCCCGCGGGATCTTGTATCTCTCATTGATCCAATCCGTGAAGTCCTGGTTGACCTCCTTCACCTCCCGCAGCAGGCCGAATTCATCGAACGCAGCAGCATGACCACCCATTATATGTGCAACATCCCTGACAACTAAAAAATACATACGAGGGCGTAGCATCATGTGCCGCAGCAGCGCCGCGGCCGAAGACCGATATTTAGTAGCCGCAATCGAGGGCATCAGCGCGCTCCCGAAGAACCTTGGGGATTGACAGGCCGACAGGGCCTCGCAACACATCGTACCCTCCCCGAGGTCTCCAGCCAACACCCCTCCGCTCGTCTACCGAGCGCGACGTTGCGCCGCAGGGCGCCTCACCGCCCCCGCCCCCTCGGCCCCCGCGGCGCATCCGTAACTCTCTTCGGAGTCACGCCCCCAACCCCCATCGGCGGCGCCACCTCCCGCCACTCCCCGGGCTGCAGGCCGTCGAGGGTGTAGGGCCCGATCGCCGCGCGGATGAGGCGTAGGGTCGGGTGCCCCACGGCGGCGGTCATGCGGCGCACCTGGCGGTTGCGGCCTTCACGTAGGCCGAGGGCGATCCAGGCCGTGGGCACGTTGAGGCGGTGGCGGATGGGTGGGTTCCGGGGCCAGAGGCCGGGGGGCTCGTCGATGAGCTGGGCGCGGGCGGGGCGGGTGAGGCCGTCGGAGAGCATCACGCCGCGCCGCAGGGCGTCGAGGGCGGCCTCGTCGGGGACACGCTCCACCTGGGCCCAGTAGAGTTTCTCTTTGCCGAAGCGCGGATCGGCCAGGGTGGCCTGGAGCTGGCCATCGTCGGTGAGCGCGAGCAGGCCCTCGGAGTCCATGTCTAAGCGCCCGCAGGCGTAGACGTTGGGCACGGGGACGTGATCTTTGAGGGTGGGGCGGCCCTCGCGGTCGGTGAAGGCGCACATCACGTTGAACGGCTTGTTGAGCAGGATCAGCATGGCCTGAGCCTGTAATGCGTCTTGGCCCAACGTCGAGGTGGGGGTACGATGCTCCTTCGCCTGAGGTGCCCGATGCTGCTTCCCGCTCTGCTCGTCTCGCTGCTCTGGGCCTGCGCGCCCGCGCCGGTCGGCTTCTGTGAGGGCGCCGTTCGGTATGACTACGCCCCGGATCGGGCCAGCTCGTTCACCACCTTCCCCGATGACTTCTGGACCGAGCCCGACGCCACGAGCCCCACGGGCAAACGGGTGTCCATGGCCATCGACGACAACCCCGTCTTCGCCGACTACCCCGAGAACTACGCCGACTGGTACACCCACCTCTCCACTCTGAGCGGATTTGGGGTGAACAGCGGCATCTTCTTGCGGTTCACCGGGGATCTGCGGCCTGAAGACATCACGGCGGAGCGGGTTCACGTCGTGAGCCTGGGGGCGGAGGGGCCCACGCGGCACGCCGTGGAGATCCTCACGACGGATCGGGAAGAGACGCTCTTGTTGCGCCCCTGGCGGGCTCTGCCTGAAGAGACGATCATCGCCGTGGTGCTGGAGACCGACCCGGCGGACCCGACCTGCGTGGCGCCGTCGAAGACGCTGCGGGCGCTGTTGAGCCCGGAGACGGAGCGAACGCGCGGCGAGGAGGCCCCGGCGCGCTCGGCAGAGTTTGTGGCGGCCTTGGCGGCGGTGGGCCTGCCCCCGGAGCGGGTGGGCGCCATGACCGTGTTCACCACGCAGACGATCACCCGGGCGTCTCTGGCCGTGGCCGAGCACGTCGCCACGACGACGCCGACCGTAGACGGGGAGCGGCTGTGTGTGGACGAGCTCGGCGGGCGACGCTGTGATCTGCCGCTCACGGTGAACGATTATCGTGGCCCTGACCGCATCGTGCCCGATGACTCCGGCGCGCCCCAGGCGAGCTACGCCTTGCCGGTGCGGGTGTGGATGCCCCTGTCGCCGGGGCCGCACCCCGTGGTGCTCTGTGGCCACGGCCTCGGCGGCGGGGTGAATGACTGTGAGGTGCTCGTGCCCGAGGCGCTGGTGGAGGGCCTCGCCGTGGTCGCCGTGGACGCCGTGGAGCATGGGGCGCACCCCGCGAGGAGTGAGCCGGAGCTAGAGCTCATCGAGAACTTCATGATCTTCGCCCTGCGGGTCACGCCGCCGGGCATTCATGGCCTCGTGCTGCGCGACAACTTCCGCCAGTCGGCCTGGGACAAGCTCCAGGTGCTGCGCGCGATCGAGCTGGGCCTGGACGTAGACGGCGACGGCGCGGTGGATTTAGACGCCGAGCGCCTGGTCTACGCCGGGGTGAGCCTGGGGGCGATCATGGCGCCGGAGCTGCTCGCGCTCAGCGACCTGCCCGTGGCGGCCTGGACGGCGGTGGGCGGTGCGCGGCTCACCCAGATCATCCAGGACTCGCCCTCGTTCTCGATCCTCGTGGACGTGATGCGGCCGGCCTCCTTAGACGACGGCGATATTGACCGGGCCTTCCCGCTGTTGCAGACGATGGTGGACCCGGGCGACCCCGCGTCGTGGGCGCCCTATGTGCTCTCGGATCGTCTGCTCGACGACGGGCCGCCGCCGCACCTCGCGCTCTTGATCGCCCAAGACGATGAGGTGGTGCCGAACTCCACGAACGACCTGCTCGCCTTGGCCTATGGCCTTCCCGGCGTCGGGACCGAGCTTTGGCCGGTCGAGGGGCTCAGGTTCACGCCCGGCGACGCCCGCGCCAACCTGCCCGGCGGGCTCACCGGGGGGCTGGTGCAGTATGGCCTCGTGCATCGCGCCGAGGGCGCTGAGCCGAGCCCGGCGGAGCACTCCCACCTGCACGACAGCGTCGAGGGCTTCGAGAGCGTCCGGGCCTTTGTTCTGCCCGCCCTCGGGGGCGAGACCCCGACCTTACTCGCCGCGCCCTGAGGGTCGTCGGGCGGGGTTGAAGTGCGCTGAAACGCGCTGAAATGCCAAAACGAGGCGGTTTTTGGGCTTCGTGGGCTATCCTCGGCGGACGTGAATCGTTCGGAGGTGCAGATGCGTTCGCCCGTCCCCTTACTCACCCTGCTCGGTGTCGTCGGCTGCACCGGCGACGTCAGCGTGACCAAGTTCAACTCCGAGCCCGTGGCGACGATCACCTCTCCGGGCGACGGCGACACGGTCACCGAGGGGCAGCTCATCACCCTGCGCGGCATCGTCTCCGACCCCGACGACCCGGCCTCCAACCTCGTCGCGTCGTGGACGGCGGGGGAGCGCACCCTCTGTGAGCGTGTGCCTGTCGGCGACGGCGGCGAGTCGTCCTGTGAGGCCACCTTGGCCGCGGGTGAGGAGGAGATCACCCTCTACGCCCAAGACCCGGCGAACGCCGTGGGCCTGGACTCGGTGACCGTGGTGATCAACACCCCGAACGCGCCCACCTTGACCTGGCTCTCGCCCCAAGACGGCGACCTGCTCACGGCGGACGTGCCCGTCGAGCTCGCCGTGCGGCTCAACGACGACGCCGACGAGCCCTCGGCCTTGGCCTTGGCCTGGACCGACGGCGACGGCGCGGCGCTGGACCTCAACCTCACCCCCGACGCCGACGGCGTCGTGCGGGACAGCCTGCTCTTGGCCGAGGGCAGCTACACCGTCACCCTCACCGCGACGGACAGCGACGGCCTGAGCGGCGTCGCCTCGATGAGCTTCGTCGTCGAGGCCCCGAACAACATCCCGACCTGCGAGATCACCGCGCCCCTGACCGGCTCCAACGGCCCCGGCGGTGAGCCCGTGCTGCTCTCGGGCCTCGTCTTCGACGCCGATCAAGCCGCCGAGACCCTCACGGTGAGCTGGTCGAGCGACCTCATGGGCCTCTTGGCCGAGGTCACGCCCAGCGCGGACGGAGACGTGAGCTTCACCGTGGACGAGCTCAGCCCGGGCACCCACGCGCTGACCTTGAGCGTGCTCGACGCCGTGGGCGCGTCCTGCGAGGCCGAGGTGCTGTACAGCGTCGGCGTCCCCCCCGAGCTTGAGCTGCTCGCGCCCATCGACGGCGACCTGTTCAACGAGGGGGAGCTGGTGAGCTTCGTCGCCACGGCGAGCGACGCCGAGACGGCCGCCGGTGACCTGCTCGTGACCTGGGAGTCCGACCTCGACGGCCTGCTCGATGAGTCCTACGCCGCCGCAGACGGCTCGATCCTGTTTGAGACGACGGCCTTGAGCCCTGGCGAGCACAACGTCACCCTCACCGTCACCGATGGCGACGGTCTGTATGTCATCGGCGCGGTGCTGATCTCGGTGAACGACCTGCCCGGCGCGCCCACGGTGAGCCTGAGCCCGTCGAGCCCCGGCACCGACGACACGCTGACGGCCTCGGTCACCGGCCCCAGCGCCGACGCCGAGGGCGACCCGATCACCTACTCCTACGCCTGGACCAAAGACGGCGCGGCGACGGCCTACTCCTCGACGACGGTGCCCGCGACGGCGACGGCGAGAGGGGAGCGCTGGGCGGTCACGGTCACCCCCGATGACGGCTGGGGCGCGGGCGACGTCGGCACGGCGAGCGTCACCATTCAGAACACGGCGCCGACGCTCACGAGCGTGAGCCTCACCCCCACCGCGCCCTCGGAGGCCGACACCTTGACCTGCACGCCGTCCGGCGCGGCGGACGTGGACGGCGACAGCGTCTCCTACGAGTACGCGTGGACCGTGAACGGCGTGCTGATCTCGACGACGACGAGCACCTTGGGGTCGAGCTTCTGGACCAAAGGGGACACGATCTCCTGCGCCGTGACGCCCACAGACGGCCTGGACGACGGCGCGGCGGTCAGCTCGGCCTCGGTGACCGTCGGCAACGGCGCCCCGAGCATCACCGGCGTGACGATCTCCCCGAGCACCGCCACGGTGAGCAGCACCTTGACCTGCGCGGTGACGGGCTTCTCCGACCCGGACGGCGACGCCGACGCCAGCACCTTCGCCTGGACGGTGGACGGTGTCTCGGCGGGCAGCGGCGCGACGCTCGCCGGGGCGTTCGTGGGCGGCGACGTGGTCACCTGCGTCGGCACCCCCAGCGACGGCAGCGCCACGGGCGCCACAAAGTCCACATCCATCACGATCGGCAACACGGCGCCGGTCTTGGCCTCGGTGAGCCTCACGCCCACGAGCCCAAGCTCCGCCGACACGCTCACCTGCACGCCGGGCAGCACCACCGACGCCGACGGCACGACCTCGTTCACCTACAGCTACGCCTGGACGGTGAACGGCGCGACCATCTCGGCGACGAGCAGCACCCTGTCCCCGACTCTTCACAGCAAGTTCGACGTGATCCGCTGCTCGGTGACCCCGAACGACGGCACATCCAGCGGCAGCGCGGTCTCGTCTTCGTCAGTGACCATCGGCAACAGCGCGCCGTCGTACACCAGCGCGACCCTGAGCCCCAGCTCCCCCACAGAGTCCGACACCTTGACCTGCACCCCGGCGGGCGGCTCCGACACCGACGGCGACACGGTGAGCGCGACCTATGTTTGGCGTGTGAACGGCTCGACGGTCTCGCCCACGACCTCGACGCTCAGCGGCACCTACTTCTCCAAGGGACAGAGCGTCGTCTGTGACGCGACGCCCACCGACGGCAGCAGCTCCGGCGCAGCGGTGACCTCCAACACGGTCACCGTGCTCAACAGCGCGCCCACCCTCACCAGCGTCAGCATCAGCCCCAGCTCGCCCACGGCGTCGAGCACCTTGACCTGCACGCCCTCGGGCGGCGCGGACGTAGACGGCGACACGGTCTCGTACACCTACGCCTGGACGGTGAACGGCACGTCGAAGGGCAGCGCCAGCACGCTCTCCAGCGTGTTTGTCAGCGGCAACACCGTGGTGTGCTCGGTGACGCCCAGCGACGGCAGCGCCTCGGGCACGGCGAAGACGGCCACGGTGACGATCAGCAACAGCGCCCCGGTCTTGGCCTCGGTGAGCCTCACGCCCACCAGCCCAACCTCCGCCGACACCTTGACCTGCACCCCGGGCAGCACCACCGACGCCGACGGCACGACCTCGTTCACCTACACGTATGCCTGGACCATCGGCGGCTCAGCGATCTCCGCGACGAGCAGCACGCTCGGGCCGAGCCTGCACAGCAAAGGCGACGTCGTGCGCTGCAGCGTCATCGCCAGCGACGGCAGCGCGTCGAGCAGCTCGGTGGCCTCGTCTTCAGTGACCATCGGCAACAGCGCGCCGAGCATCTCCAGCGTGACGCTCAGCTCGTCGAGCCCCAAAACAAACGACACGCTCTCGGCGGCCATCACCTCCAGCGACACCGACGGCGACACGGTGAGCTACACCTACGCCTGGTTCGTGAACGGCAGCGCCGCCGGCACAGGCTCCACCTTGAGCGGCGTGACGGCCTTCTCGAAGGGTCAGTCGGTCTATGTGCGGGTGACCCCAACCGACGGCACGACCTCGGGCAGCGCCGTGAGCTCATCGACGGCGACGGTGGCGAACTCGACGCCCGGAGCGCCCGGCGTCACGATTGACCCCGAGTCCCCCGAGGAGGGCATCGACGACCTCTGGTGTGAGGTGACGACCCCGGCGAGCGACGACGACGGCGACACCTTGAGCTACACGACCACCTGGACAAAAAACAGCGTCAGCTTCACCGGCACCACCACGACGGCCTACACGAACGACACCGTGCCATACACGGCGACCACCGACGGGGACGTCTTCGCCTGCCGGGTGACGGCGAGCGACGGCAGCGCCACGGGCGCGGCGGCCACAGACTCGGTGACGGTCTTGGGCGCGACCTACACCATCGGCAACGCCACGGCGTTCAGCGGCTCCGAGACGGCCGGCTCGAACTTCTTGTTGGCCGTGGCGGTGACGGTACCCAGCACGGTCACGCTGGAGGCTATCGGGAACATCCACGCGAGCACCGCCGCCAGCACCATGTACAAGATGGCGCTGTACTCCAACAGCGCGGGAGTCCCCGGCACCTTGTTGGCGTACACGGACGCGGGCACCGCCACGGCGGGCGTCCAAGAGCTGGCCGTCACCAGTCCCGTGAGCCTCAGCGCGGGGACCTACTGGATCACCGCAATCTACAACGGCTTGGCGTACCCCTCGTCGAGCACCAGCGCGACGACGACCTGGCGATACATCTCCTCAAGCTACGGCTCTGCGTTCCCGTCGTCTTTTGGGTCCTCGTCTTCGTTCACCGAGTCCCAGCCCAACTTTTACCTCGTCGTGCGCTGAGCGCTCCCCCGCCTGTTCTGGGTCCGTTGAAGTGGCCTGAAACGCCCTGAGATGTCCTAAACAGGCGGTTTTTGGGAGTCGTGGGCTATCCTCAACCGCGGTGAGAAGCTCGGAGGTACCCATGACGTTCGCCGTCCCGTTGTTGGCGCCGCCCGTTGAGGGCGATCCAGAGGCCGATACAGCCGGTATGGACGACAATTGGCGCGCAGTCATGACCGCGGCGGGTGAGATGAACGGCGACACCCTGAGCTGCTCCAGCCTTACCGGCACACCACCATGACGGTCTCGACAAACGACTCCTTCGCCTGCTGGGCGACGGGCTCCATCTCTGCGCTTGGCGCCACAAACGCCGTCGGCGGCGCCACGTCGGCGCTGATCAAGACCGCCAACGACACCCTCGTCGTTCGCTAAACCGCATCAGTTCCCCTGTCCGCCCAACACAACAACACCCAGGAGTCAAACGAATGGAACCTCTTATCGGTCAAGTCATGCTCTTCGCGGGGACCTACGCCCCAACGGGCTGGATGTTCTGCCAAGGGCAGATCCTCCCCATCTCGGAGTACGAGGCGCTGTTCACGATCCTCGGCACCACCTACGGCGGCGACGGCCAGAGCACCTTCGCGCTGCCGAACCTCTCTGGGCGAGTCGCCGTGAGCGCTGGCACGGGCCCGGGCCTCCCCAGCTGGGCCCTCGGCCAGACCGGCGGCGCTGAGACCGCCACGATGACCCAGAGCAACATGCCGGCGCACAACCACGCCCTGCTCGCCTCCAGCCAGAACGGCGAGGCCATGAACCCCCAAGGCGCCAACCTCGCGGGCTTCGGCACCTCCTTGCCGCCCACGGGCGCCTACTCCAGCTCCACCGCGAACACCACGCTCAGCGCGCGGGCTTTGGGCAGCGCGGGGTCAAACCAGCCGTTCCCGATCATCCAGCCGAGCCTCGCGCTCAACTACATCATCGCCGTCCAAGGCATCTACCCGTCTCGGAGCTGAACGAGGCCCCCTCCCCCCCTTCTGTTCTTCGGAGTGTCGAGCATGGATCCTATCTTCATCGGCTCAATCTTCCTCTTCGCGGGCAACTTCGAGCCCCAGAACTTCGCCTTCTGTGACGGGCGGCTCATCAGCATCGCCCAGAACAGCGCGCTGTTCGCGATCTTGGGCACCACCTACGGCGGTGACGGGGTTCGGACCTTCGCTTTGCCCGACCTGCGCGGCCGCGTCGCCGTCGGCGTCGGCACGCTCCCCGGCGGCCAGAGCTGGCAGCTCGGCGAGGCCCAAGGAACCAACACGGTCACCTTGACCCAGCAGAACCTCGCCGCGCACACCCACAGCGTGAGCGCCTTCAACGGCGCCGGGAGCAACAGCTCCCCTGCTCAAGCGGTGCTCGCCGAGACCGGGACGAGCCTGCCGCCCTTGGGCCCCTACACCTCGGGCGCGCCCAACACCACGATGGCCGCCAACAGCGTCATGCCCTCGGGCCTCAACTCCCCGGTCGGCATCATGCAGCCCTACACCGGCCTCAACTACATCATCGCGCTGTACGGCGTCTTCCCCCCTCGGTCCTGACACCGCGCACCCCCTTCTACGTCTCGGAGAAACCTCATGGATCCTATCCTGGGCAGCATCTTCTTGTTCGCTGGCGACTTCGCCCCGAAGTACTGGGCGCTCTGCAACGGCCAGCTCCTCTCCATCAGCCAGAACATGGCGCTCTTCTCGATCCTCGGCACGACCTACGGCGGCGACGGCGTCCGGACCTTCGCGCTGCCCGACCTTCGGGGCCGGGCGCCGGTTCACCAGGGCAACCCGCCGGGCATCGAGGGCGTGCAGCTCGGTGAGATGGCGGGAACGCCGAACACGACGCTGTTGATCACCAACCTGCCGTCGCACAGCCACAGCCTCGCGGCCTCGTCCAGCCCCGGCGACTCCCCGTCGCCTGCGGGCGCGGTCTTGGCCGACTTCGGCACCACGCTCCCGCCCACGGGCCCCTACACCACGGCCCACCCGCCGAGCACCACGCTCAGCCCCAACGCCGTCGGCGTCTCCGGCCAGAGCCAGCCGATCAACATCACCCAGCCGACCATCGCGCTGAACTTCATCATCGCGACCCAAGGCATCTACCCCTCGCGCAGCTGAGCGTCCCTCGCGCCGCCGCGTGGGCTTGGGTCTACGCGGCGGCGTCTGTGTGGGGTGACCTGCGCCCGGGGCGCGCTCAGCCCCGCCACTCCCCGAGGAGCTGCCCGGTCGGGCTCAGCCACAGCGCCCGGCCCAGGTCGTCACCGAGCACAAAGGTCGTCTGGGTGTTGTAGGTGAAGGTGGAGACGCTCACGGCGGCGGCGCCGTCGAGGTGGACGTGCAGCGGTTTGGCGCCGTAGCTGGTGTCCCTGGCCACAAACATCACCCCGCTGGGGCCCTCCAAAGCCGCCAACACCGCGGATCCGTGCAGGCGCGCCCAGAGGAGCGTCCAGGGGCCGGGGCCCAGGGGGAGGGCGGGCTCCTCTCGCCAGCCCGGCGCCGTGGCGCCGTGGAGGCTGGACACGCGCAGGGCGAGGAGATCGGCGTGGGGCGGCACGTAGAGCTCCACCACACGACCTTGGCCCGAGATGGCGACGAGGCTCAGGGGCCAGGCGCGCTCGCCCAGAGCGTCACGGTCACGAAGCACGAGCTCGGGGGTGGACCAGCGCCAGCGCTCAAGCTGCCCCGCGTCCTCGACCAAGGCGAACAGACCCTCGCCGCCCACGGACAAGCCGCTCACGGCGCCGATGGGGCCGCTGCGCCACAGGGCTCTGGGCGTGGGGGTGTGGGGGTCTAGAAGCGCGAGGCCGTCGTCGAGCGCCACCCACCACAGACCGTCTTGCAGCGTTCGCATCGCGCGCTGGATTCGTAGCTCACCCCAGAGGTTTACCGCCCCGGTGTGCAGGTTCACCCGGCTCACCCGGCTCACCTCACCCCGGGGCGCGAGGACGAGGGCGTCGTCACCGGCGCTGAGGATCAGCCGCCACGCCGGGGCCTCGATGTGTCGGCGGGCGCCGTCGGGCTGGAGCAGCGCCAGGCCCGTCTCCCCCAAGGCCAACACCACGGCGCCGTCTTCGCGGCGGCCGAGGTCGTGAATGGGGATGGAGCCCCGATCTTCAGCGCTGCGGCGCAGGAGGTTTGTGCTGGGTCGCAGGGGCGGGTCGAGGGGGCGGGCGGCGGACAGCTCACGGTCTAAGGCCACGTCCGCGCGTCTGGCGAGGGCCTGGGCGAGCTTCACGCCGTCGGTGAGGCCCTCGGCGGCGGCGCGCAGAGCCACACGGGCCGCCTCCCGCTGGAGCGACTGCAAGAGCTGTTGTTCGGGCGCGGGGATCGCCGTGGGCTGAAACTCCGCCAAGGTGCGCAAGAGCGCCTCCCGGGCGGGGTCGGCGGCGGAGACACGCAGCAGCGGGCGCGCGGCGTGGAGCGCCTGGCCACGAAGCGCCGGGGGCATTGTCGCCAGGGCGTCAAACGCCGCGATCAAGTGGAGGCCGCCCCGGTTGACGCAGCCCTCGGCCAGGGCCAACACCATCCGCGTCTCATTGTGTCGCATCGCCAGCCCGAGCGCCTGCCCCAGCCGACCTTGACCGGCGAGGAGCGTGATGTGGGTCAGGCGCAGGGTGCGGGCGAGCTTGGGCTCGGTCGCGGCCAGGCGCAGGGCCGTCTCTTCAAAGAGGTTGTAGCGCCGGGCGAGGTCCATCCCACGCTCGGTCTCCCCGGCCTGCAGGCGCAGGGCGATCTGCCACGCCGGGGCGAGGCGGCGGGTCTCGGCGATGTCGGCGGCCAGGGCAAAACGGCCGTGTCGCTCTAGGAGGCCCACGGCGTCAGACGCGCGGTCGAGGAGCTCGGCGTAGACAAACGCGGCCTCCTCAATCCGGCCCTCCCGGGTGAGGCGCTCGGCGGCTTGGGTGTAGAGCAGGCGTAGACGTGCGAAGAGCTCGGACTGAAGGCCGATGCCTCCGCCGCCGCTGGGACCGCTGGTGACCTTGAGCTGCTCGCGGCCTTGGGGCAGGCGCAGGGGGAAACGCCGGGGGTCGGCGGAGTCGCTCGGCTTCTCGGAGAGCGGGATCGCCGCGCGCAGGGCCTTCTCTAGGTCGCCGTCTTCGAGCTCCTCCATCAGGTCGCCGAGGAAACGTGCGTGGCGGGCGCCCATGAGGCCACGCAGGGTGTTCTGGAGGGCGAGCTCATCGAGGCGGCTCAACAGCCGCTCCCACCACGAGGCCCCTTCCGGGGCCGCAGGTGTGGAGGGAGCCCTCCCCGACGCCGTCCCCGATGACTCGCTCGGCCCGGCCTCCCGCCGCCCCCGCCACCAGCGCCCCAAGGTCACCGCAAGCGCCGAGAGCCAGCCGCCAGACGCCTCCTCCGCCGCAGGTTTGGCGCGGCGACCGCCCTCTTTGAGCGCCATGAGGGCGGCCCGGGTCTCTTCAGCGGCGGGGTCGGCCTCGGCCACACCAAAACGTTCGCGGGGGGCGCTCGCGCTCGTCAGCGCCAAGGGCGGCGCGGGTGAGGCGCCGAGGCCTCTGAGCGAGATCGTGCTGACCTGGGCGGTGATCAACGACAGAGGATCAATCGCCGCGTCTAGCTCGGGCACGACCTCGGCCACACCGCCGACACAGAGGACGACGGCGCCTCGTGCTGGGCGCAGGGCCTCTCGTTCGGCGGGTGTGGGCGGGAAGGCCCACAGCACCTCATCCAGCAGCGTGAGCACGACGCCCGGCGCCTCGTTCACGACCACCCGCGCCGGCTTGGGCCAACGCACGATTAGGCCGTCGCGCAGCCGATGTAGGCTCGCCCCCGGCGTGAGCTGGGCTAGGGCCCGGGCGACCGTGTCAGGTCCACGGAGCCACAGCGCCGAAGAGATGACCGCGCCCCGGTGGCAGAGCTGGCGGGGGAGCAGGCTCACGGCAGCTCCGAGGGGTGAGCCCGGTGAAGCTCCTTGTCTTTGTTGTAGTCGTAGACGACGAGCTGGCCCTCGTGGTCAATCCAGGCGAGCTCCAAGCGGGATGGGGAGAGGGTGATGGCTTTGGGCGGGCCGCCGAGCTGGAGGAGGGCGCGGGGGCCCTCGGTGGTCACGAGGCTCAGCACATTTGTGTGGAGGTGACGGGTGAGCACGGCCAGCGCCATCTCTCGTTTGGGGTCGCCGGTGAGGCCGATCCTCCACTCGTTCGGATCGTGCCGTATGGGCCGCGCAGAGGACTGGCTCGCCGACACATATCGCAGCGTCAGGCCGCCGCCGTCGGCCTGCTCCAGCACCTGCCCCCCGGCGTGAAGGAGGTTGTGGCATCGTGGGGCGAGCGGCACCCCGCCGAGCATTGGGATGAACCCATCGGACAGCGCTGGCTGAATTGGAGGCCCGTCTAGGGCAAGGGCGTTGACGAATCCCTCCGCCAGCTCGGCCCTGGAGTGAACCTTCTGTTTTGTCGTGTAGACGACGCCAAACTCGGCGCTCTCGCTGAGATCGGTCACCCGCTCCCGATGGTGCTCCAGCCCGAACGGCGCCGAGAGCCGCAGGCGCCAGAGGGTCTGTGCTTGGTCGATGAAGTACAGCGCCCGCTCCGGCCCTCGGTGGGAGACCTGCCCGCCGACGAGCTTCGGCATCAGCAGGTGAGGGTTGGCCAACGCCGGGCGCCGCGCTTCCGGCGGCAGCACGATCGGCGGCACCACCCCCTTCGTCCAGCCCACCACCCACAGTCGGTCGTCCCGCATCACCACGCCGACGAGCCGCTTCCGAAACCAGCCCACGGCCAACAAGCCGCCCTCCGCGGGCACGTCGAGTCGATGGCTCGACCGGTTCTTGAACGCCGTGCGCCCGCGCAACAACACCGCGGTCACCCGGCGGTCCATGCGGCGCAGGATGAGGTAGTCGCCCAGGGCGGCGAAGTGTAAGAAGCGAGGATCGAGGGTGACTCCGTCTTTTGGGGGCGGCTTGGGGGTCGCCACCGGCGGCTTGGGCGCCTTGGGGCTCTTGAAGGGATCCGCCAAGGTCTCCGCGAGCTCCGCCGCGTCGGGCATCGGCAGCCGCACGCCGCCCAGGGCCCGGCCACCCCGGCTCAGCTCGACGAGCAAGGCGTCGGGCTCCCCGAAGGGCTCGTGAACAGAGACCGTGGCCCAGCCCGGCGGCGCGGCCCGGGCGAAGTCGCCATGCCCACACACCCAGAGGCCATCGACGGCGGCGTCGCCCAAGGCGGCGGCCCAGCGGGTGTGGGCGTCCAGAGGCGGCTCGTGGTGGCTGCGCCAAGATAACATCGCGCGGATTGACGCCTCGGAGAGCCCCTCGACAAGGCCGTCCTCGGCCCGGCCCATCCCGCCGAAGGCCACGACCTGCCCACGCTCCTTTGCCCGGCGCGCGGCGGCCAAGACCAAGGCGAGCTGCACGAGGCGCGGCGCCCCCAGGCTCCCCGGCCCGGCGTCCAAGATCAGCACCCGGCGGCGGGGCGGCGGGGCCTGGGACCGTGTGGCCTGCTTCGTGAACAGCAGCTCATTCATGGCCGCCCGGCGCAGGAACTCCTCGGGCACCGCGTCCGCCAAGGCCCACTCCGAGAGCAGCAGGCGCTCAAAGGGCCCTCGGCGGGCCAGGCCGTCGAGGCCGTCGGGATCCCCGTGCTGGGCGGCGTCTGCGCCATCGGCGGCGTCGAGGAGGCGCTGGGCCCGAGGCAAGATGACGGCGAGCAGGGCCACGGCCTTGGGCGTGAGGCCGTCGAGCTCTCGGGACCAGGGGGCGAGGCTGGGGATCATGCGCTCAACCAGGCGACCAAGGCCGCGCGGCGCAGGGCGCGGCAGGCCGAGAGCGGCAGCGCCCGCAGGGGGTCGGGCAAGACGAGCAGCGCTCCTTGAGGCTGGCCCGAGGCCCGGCGCAGGGTGGCCAAGGTCAAGGCGGGGGGCAGCGGGCAGGCCAAGGTCGTGGGCACAAAGAGCTCCGGGGCCTCGGGCTCGGCGCCGAAGTAGACCACACGGTCTACCCATGGCAAGGTGCTCTCCGGGCCACGGACGACGATGAGCCCCTCAGCGCAGGCGCCCTCCAGGCCAGCGAGGGCCTCGTCCTCCTCCTCCAACAGGCGCGCGGCGAGGTGGTGGGCGGCCTCCCCAAACGCGAGCACGCCGCGTGGGGGGAGCGGCGGCTCCCGACGTGGCCACGGCAGAGTGTGCAGCGCCAGGGTCGGCGGGCTCACCGGGCGGGGGCCTGCAGCCAAGCGCGGGCGCGCTCCCGAAGGGCGGCGAGCTCCGGCGGCAGGTCGGCCTCGGCGAACCCGGCGTCTACCTCCCGCAAGAGGGCCTCGACCTTGAGCCGGGCGCGGCGTTGGTTCGCCTCATCGTGCTCGGCGGGGTTGCTCAACAAGGCGTTGAGGGCGGCGCCCAACCTCGCGGCGCGGGCGGCGGGCCCGGCGCTGGCCTCTTCAGCGGCGACGGGCAGGCTCCCGCTCTCGGCCCGGCTCAACAAGGGGCGCAGGGCCTCCCGGGCGACGGCCTGGGACTCCTCATCGGGGACCGCATACACGATGGGCCAGAGGTCGGCGTCCGTAGGCGTCTGCCGCCCGGCCAAGGCCCCCGCCGCGGCGACGAGGCCCTGGAGCTTCACGACGCGGCGGTCGGAGAGGTGAACCCCGGCGGCCCGCAGCGCCCGCACCGCTTCAGCGATGGCCGGGCGGATCGGGGCCAGGTCCGCCTGGGCGGCGGCCTGGGTGACGAGGTCGAGGTCGGCTAGGCTAGAGAGCGGCGTGAGCGCGCTCGTCGAGGCGCCCCAGCCCTCGGCCAGAAGCTCCTCCAGGCGGCTGTCGGAGATGGGCCGGGCGAACACCCGCACCAAGAACCGATCGGCGAAGGCCGCCAGCTCCCCCTGCTCGGGCAGGCTGTTCGACGCCCCGGCGCACACCCGCAGGGGCGAGAGCATCGCGGTGTGCCCCCGCTTAAACCGCCGCTCGTTGAGCAGGGTGAGCAGGCTGTTGAGGATGGCCGTCGAGCCCGCGAAGACCTCGTCCAGAAACGCGATGTCGGCCTCGGGCAACATGCCTTCAGTGCGCGTCTCGAAGGCGCCCTCCCGCAGGCGGTTGAGGTCGATGGGGCCGAAGAGCTCCGGCGGCTCGGTGAAGCGCCCGAGCATGTACTCAAACAGCCGACCGCCGAGCACCTGGGTCGCCCGGCGGATCGCGAGGCTCTTGGCGGTGCCTGGCGGGCCGATGACGAGCAGGTGCTCCCGCGCCACGGCGCAGAGCATGAGCAGCTCAACCACCGCCTCCCGCTCGACCAGGCCCGCGCTCGCCGCCTGAATCCCGGCGCGCAGCCGGCTCGCGGCCCCGGCGACCGCCTCGTTGTCCACCACCACAGGCACCTCCCAAGACGATCCTGACGCTGGGGAGGGTATCACGGCGCGCAGCGCCGGGGGCGTCAGAGCGAGGCGCCGCAGGCCGTGACGACGGTGCCGTTCTCGCCGGAGTTCGCGCCCAAGGGCGTCCAGCCGCCGGGGAGCTTGGTCGAGCGCATCCCGTCGCCTTTGCTGTCGGCGGACACCCAGCTCTGGGTGCGGTCGTCGAAGCGGTGCTCCTTCACGACGAAGGCCGCGCAGCTATACGAGCGGCTTGAGAACGAGCCTTCGGCCTGGGCGGAGGGGATGAGCTGCTGCGCGCCGAGACCAGCGGCGAAGGCCAAGACGAGACCGAAGAGGGCGATAGAGAGTCGCATGGTGGGCTCCTTCACTGACGGGGTGGATGTTGTGAAGGAGCCGTCAACTTCTCGTCTGGATCACCCCGAGGAGGCGTTTTTCTCGGCTTGTTGTGCCCGACGCGCCTTCACCACCTCAATCACCCCCGGCACCACGGACAAGAAGATGATGGCGAAGATCACCAAGGTGAAGTTCTTCTTCACGATGGGCAGGTTGCCGAAGAAGTAGCCGCCGTAGATGAAGCTCGACGTCCACAACAGGCCGCCCACGACGTTTGAGGCGATGAAGTGGCGGTAGTCCATCTTGCCCGCGCCCGCGACGAAGGGGGCGAAGGTGCGCACGATGGGCACAAAGCGGGCGAAGATGATCGTCTTACGACCGTGCTTTTGGTAAAACCGGTGGGTCATCTCCAGGTACTCGGTCTTCAAGATGCGCGCGTCGGGCGTGAAGACCTTCTCCCCAAAGTAGCTGCCCAAGGAGTAGTTCACGGTGTCGCCGACGACGGCGCAGACCGCGAGCAGCCCGAAGAGGATGTGGGGGTTCAGCTCGCCGATGGCCGCCAGAGAGCCCGCGGCGAAGAGCAGCGAGTCCCCGGGCAAAAACGGCGTCACCACGAGCCCCGTCTCGCAGAACACGATCAAGGCGAGGATGGCGTACATCCAGGTGCCATACGTCGCCGTCAGCTCGGCGAGGTGCTTGTCGAGGTGCAGGGCGAGGTCGATGAGCTGCTTGATGAGTTCCATGGTTCCTTCCTGGGCGAGGGGCGATTATCCCAGCCGTGGGTCTCGCGCTCGCAGGGGCTATACTCACGGAGCATGACGCCCAGAGGAGCCCCTATGAACGATCTGCGCACCCTCCGCTACGACGAACAAGACGGCGTGGCCACCGTCACCCTCTCACGCCCCGGCGGCAACCGCATCAACGTGCAGATGGTCAAGGAGCTGACCGCGGTGTGTGATCACCTGGAGGACAGCTCCCAGGCCCGGGTGGTGGTGTTCCGGGGCGATGGCGGCGTCTTCTCCGAAGGCATGGACTTCGGCGACTGGAACCCCAAAGAGGCCCTGGACATCCACGGCTTCAACCGCTGGGAGAAGTGCTGCACCCGCCTGGAGCGCCTGCCCAAAGCGACGATCGCGCTCGTGGACGGCGCGGCCGTCGGCGGCGGCTTCCAGATCGCGCTCGTGTGTGACCTGCGCGTGGGCACCACCCGGGCCACCTTTCAGCTCCCCGAGGTGCAGCTCGGATTTTTGCCCGGCATGGGCACCTTCCGCCTCGCGAAGTATGTCGGCCTGGGCCACGCCAAACGAATCGCGCTCACGAGCCCGGTGATCAGCGCCCAAGAGGCGGCGTTCATCGGCGTCCTCGACGCGGTGAACGACGACCTCGACGCCGCCCAGGCCCAGATGATCGCCGCCTTGGGCCCCAACCACAGCGTCGCCATCGAGCTCACCCGCCGCCTGCTCAACGAGAGCTACTCGACGAGCTACGAGAACGCCCTGGGCCACTTCTTGGCCGCCCAGCACCGCGCGATCACCCAGACGGCCTTCTTGGACAGCCTGAGCCGCGCCAAAAAAGGCGAGCAGGGCTAGCCCACCGAGGCTTCGCCCACCGCCCCCGTCTCCGAGGTGTTGAGCATCGGCGACGGCGTGCCGACCGACGTGAGCCAGAGCTGGTGCACGGCGCGGGTGGCCCCGACGTGTAAGAGGCGCCGGGCGTGGGAGTCGTCGGGGTAACAGCGGGCGGAGACCTCGACCAAGATGACGTAGTCGAACTCTAAGCCCTTGACCTCGCTGACCTCAGTGACCTCTACCCCGGGCTTAAAGGCGAACTCTTGGTCATGCACCAGGCGAACGCCGGGCACTTCAGCGAGCACCAGGCCATCGGCGTAGATCTTGGAGAGCTCCTCGTTCGCGGTGAGCACGGCGATCGACGCCAAGGGCTCGTTCGAGACCAGCTCCCGCAGGGCCTCGCCCAGAAACGCCACGCAGCCGCCGTGGTCGGTGAAGCGGAAGAGCTCCACCGGGGCGCCGCCGCGGGTGGTGAGCGGCGGGACGTGGTCCTCGCGGAGCGGCCCGAGCACCTGCAGCGCGAAGCTCGTGATGGGCTCCGTCGAGCGGTAGCTCACCTTGAGAGTGTTGACCTCGGTGGTCTCTAAGGACAGGTGATCGAGGAGCTCCGACCACGACGAGAAGCCCGCCGTCGTCTGGATGTGCTGCTGGGTGTCGCCGGCCAAGGTGGCGCAGCGGGCGTCGTCGAGGGTGTCCAAGAGCACCGCCAGCTCCACCGGGGAGAGGTCTTGCACCTCATCGACGATCATGTGGGTGTAACGCAGCGGGCGCTTGGAGCGGTTGCGCAGAGGGCCGACGCGGAGCTGCCAGAAGCGCAGCAAGAGCGCGTCGTCTTCAGCGTCGAGCTCTAAGGTCTCTTCGCGGTCACCCTCCATCCAGGCCTGCAGCGCGTACCGTTGGCGGGAGAGCCAAGCCCAGGCGCGCTCGATCTCGACGTCGGAGAAGGCGCCCGGCGCGGTGACGGCGAGGTTGTCGCGCAGGTTCTCCAAGCGCATAAACAGCGAGAGCCAGTCGTCGAGCACACCATGGGCCGTGGGGGCCCCGGTGTTCTGCTCGACCACCCGGCGCATCAAGGGCAGAAGGCCCGGGTGCAGCTTGAGGCGGCTCACCACCTCCGGGGTGTCCTCCGCCGTCTTGCGCGGCAACATCGGGAAGTGCCGCCGCATCAGCTCTTGGGACCACTGGCCCCAGGTCACCGCCGTGACGCCCTCGACGCCGAGCGCCGGGAGCACCTTCGAGATGTAGTCGCGCAGGGCCTTGCCCCAGACGACGACGATCATCCGCTCGGGCGCAAAACGCTGGGGGTCTTGGAAGTTGAGCCAGGCCGCGCGGTGCAGGGCCACGGTGGTCTTGCCCGAGCCCGCCACGCCGCGCACGACGACGAGGCCGGAGTCGGGGCCGGAGATCAGCTCAAACTGCGCGGGGTCGATGAGCGCGGCGATGTCGGGGAGGTGTTTGTCTTCGCGGCGGCGCTCGGCGCGCATCCGCTCCCCCAGGCGGCGGTCGTAGCCTTGGGTGCGGTGGTGGGCGAGCAGCGCGCTGCCTTGGCCCCCGGCGAGCTTGGGATCGTCTTGAACGCGCCGGGCCCAGTCTCCGGCGTGGTCGCGCAGAAAGACGCCTTGGGGGCTGTCGATGCGCTCTAGGTGCCCCCCGGCGATGGTGAGCGTGCGGCGCACGGTCAGCTCGCCCTCAACCACGCGGTCGGCGAGCTCTTCGGCGTACTCGTCGCCCTCGGCGTAGCGGTAAAAGAGCTGGGCGATCGGGGCGTTTCGCCAGTCGATGATGCGCAGGCCGTGGTCGGTGCGGCTCGCTTTGCCCAAGAAGATGTCGCGCTCACGGCCCGCCTCACGCAGGCGGATGTGGGCGAAGTAGGGGCAGTCGGGGTCGAGCTCATCGTGGTTTCGCCCGCGCCGAAGCTGGCCGAGCAGGGCCGAGAGCTGATCAAACTGCTGCAACATCGAGCCCTTGTCTTCTTCTTTGGCCTGGGCGATGTCCGTGCGAAGGCGGTGAAGCTCCTCGACGATGTCGTGCTCGCTCGCCCCGGTGAGCACGGGGCGCTCGATGAGCAGGGTGCGCACGTCGCGCAGAAGCCGCTCTTCTTCCTGAATGATGGGGTGCACCTGGCTGTTCACGAGTCGCTCCTGGCCAGCATCGCGCGCTTCCCGCGCCCGCCAAAACCTTTATGACTATCCGCTCGGCGCCGGGGCAACACCCCTGCCGCTCGTCTATCGCCGCCGCAGGCCATCAAGTGTCCGGGCTGGGGCGGCCCCAAGGGGACTCCCGCCAGAGATACTGCCCTGCGGTGATCACGCCCAAGACCGCGGCGAGGATCGCCGAGAGGTCGGTCAAGGATCCTTGGCCCGCCAAGGCGGAGAAGAGGCCCAAGGTGACGACGATCGTCGTGGCTTTCCCCGCCGCGCTGGGCTGGCGCAGGGGCTGTTGGGCCTGGACATGGCGCCGAAAGAAGAACGGCACCATGACGGCCTGAATGAGCTCCCGGATGAACCAGCCGAGCATGTGGTGGCCCTCTACGAAGCCGCCGACGAGGATCGACCAGGCGAAGGCGACCAAGAAGAACTTGTCGAGCCAACCATCGGCGAAGACCCCGGCCCGAGAGCTGAGGCCCCAGCGCCGGGCCAAGGGGCCGTCGAGCACGTCGGTGAGCACAAACACGAAGAGACCGAGGGCCAAGGCGTCTCGGTCGTGCTTGTGCTGGGCGCAGAGCCACGCCAAAGGCAGGCGCGACAGGGTGAGCGCGCCGGGGAGGTTGTAGAGGTCCGACCAACGCATTCGTTGGGAACGATCCTCAGGCTCGACGGGCTCCCCCAAGATGAGGACTCCTGCGGGTCAGCTCGCCGAGGCCAAGGCCGGGGGCGCCGCGCCGCCGGCGCGCACGATGACCTCGGCCAAGGCGAGGTGCATCCCGGTCACGAAGGCGAGGCCACGCTCGGCACGAACGCTGCCCGCGTGGGTGCGAAGCGCGACGTGGGCGCCCTGGGCGAGCTCACGGGCGGTGGTGTTGTCACCCTCGGCCAAGGCCAGGCGGGCCAAGGCGAGGTCGTGGGCGAGCCAAGACCAAGCCTCCACCTCAACATCGGCGGGGGTGGTGGTGACGGCGTGTAAAGAGGCGTCGATGGCGCAGCCCTCAACGGGGCAGGCGAGGAGCTCGGCGGCGAAGGCGCTGAGCGAGAAGACGGCGACGAGAGACAAGATGAAGGCGCGCATGGGCGTGAGTTTCCGATTGAGACGAGCAGGCCGGTCAGGCAGCGCTGTCCATCGCCTCGGGGGCCACGCCGTGAAGTGGGGCGTGTCCGCGCAGAGCCGGCAGCTCTGGCCGAGGTGGGGAGCCGCTCAGGGGGCGACTCCAGGGCAAATGCTGAGAAGATTCCCCGCGAGTGGCGAGGTGACGACAACGTGACATCGCCCGCACCGCCCGTCAAGAGCGCGGCTGAGGTGTCGGTCAATCTTGGTCCGCGGAGGCGATCTTTTGATCCTTCGGAGCTTGTGCTAAGATCACCCCATGCGCACCATCCTTTCCATACACTTGTTCTTCCTCGCCGCCCTCGGGACTACACCTGCCCTGGCCGCCGAGCCCTCTACCTTCCACTACGACCCCGCCGTGAGCGTGCCGATCACCGTCGCCGCGGGCGCCACCTTCGGGCTGATGAACTACGTCGTCGTTGACGACGCCGTGCCTCTGGGCCTCGTCTCAAACCCTCCGTTTCTCGATGCTTGGGTAGAGCCACGTTTCAACCTTACCGCCCACCGCGCCTCAAATTGGGTCTTTTTGGGGACTGGCGCTCTCGGTCTCGCTGGCGCCGTCGCCGATGGCCTGCACGACGGCGAGAGCCCCTGGGTGCGCACGGGCATCTACCTGGAGACCTTCGCGATCAACGGCCTCATCACCGACGTGGTGAAGTCGGCCCAAGATCGCCCCCGGCCCTTCACGGCGGTGGATCCCGACACCCTCGACGCCGAGACCCGCGCCGAGTGGGAAGAGAAACGCGCCGAGGCCGACTCCGAGCGCAGCTTCCCCTCGGGCCACGCCTCCAACACCGCGGCCTTGGCCTTCTGCGCCGCGCGTATGTTTGACCTCTCCGGCGCCACCCCCGCCGGTCGCGCCGCCGCCTATGGCACCGCCGGGGCGCTCAGCGTCGGCGTGGCCAGCCTGCGGGTCGCCGCCGGGCGCCATCACCCCTCGGACGTGCTGGCCGGGGCGCTCATCGGCGCCAGCGTGGGCCTCGTCGTGCCCACCCTGCACCAGCGTAAGGCCGTGCAGCTCAGCGCTTCAGGGAGCCACGTCGGGTTCTCCGGCACCTTCTGAAGGGGGCGGCGGCGGCGCCTCGTCGTTCGGCACCAGCGGTCGTAAAGGCCGCACCACCCCATCGGGGAGCAGCTCTTCCAGGCGGCGGCCGTCGTCCAAGGGCTCGTAGCTCACCTCGACGGGGTCCACCTTGTTGCCGAAGCCGAGCATCGAGAGCACCCACAATACGCCCCAGACCAACATCCCGATGAGCGCCGCCGTGGCGGCCGTGGCGGCGACCAAGGCCCCGAGGTTGAGCTTGGGGCGATTCACGGGCTCATGCTGGAGGTGGTCGAACATACGCGCGGTGTCCAGGTTAGGGGGAGCCCTCTAACCCGCGACGGCGCGTCGCTCTTGGTCGAACCTATGCCCCTCGCCCCATCGCTGCTCCGCCTGCTCCGCGAGGACGACAGCCACCTTCGCGCGCTGGTGAGCCTGATCCTCGACGATCTGCTCTCTCGCCCAGCGAAAGAGCTCGTGGACTCTCGCTGGCTCGCCGACGCCATCCTCTCCGGGATGCGCGCCAGCGTCGAGGACGACCGCACCCGCCGCTGGATCCTCGACCAGCTCCAGGCCAGCCGCCAGCTCGCCGTCTCCCAACAAGGCACCTTGGCCCAGCGGGTGTCTCCCGAGGTGAGCCGGGCGGTGAAAGACCTGCTCCGACGCCCGTACAGCCCCGATCCGTTGTTGGTACGCGCCATCGTCGATCACCGCGCCATCCGAAACCTCATGCGCGACATGCTCCAGACGACGCTGAACGACTACGCCAAGAAGGTGCAGGTGCCCAAGGGGGCCATGGACGCCTTCGCGGCGAGCCCGCTCTCCCGGGGGCGCCTGGGCCAGCTCGCCGCGGCGGCGACGGTGGCGGCGAAGGTGGTCGGCGGAGAGGTCGAGCGCCAGATGGAGGGCCGGGTGAAGGAGGTCGTCGACGAGGCCATCGCCCGCAGCGTCGAGATCGCCGTGCGCCACTTCTGCGCCCCGGAGCACGCCCAAGACATCGCCGCCTGGCGCGCGGATGGCTTCGACGTGGCGATGCACTTCCCCTTGAGCGCCTGGGCCCATGAGCTCGACAAGCTCGACCCCGAGGGCCTCGTCACCGACATCGAGGCGCTCTTACGCGCCTTGACCCGCAGCGAGGCCTTCGCTGGGCAGCTCCGTGGGGCCATCGACGCCGCGCTCACCCAAGGCGGCGACAAGAGCGCGCGGGACTTCTTGGAGGGCTCGGGCCTTGAGGAGGGCTGGCGGCCCCAGGCAGAAGAGCTCATGGTGCGCCGGGCCTTGGCGTTTGTGCAGACCGACGGCTTTGAGGCCTGGTTTGGGGCCTTGGTGAGCGCCGCTGAGGCCTCAGGCGAGCAGGGCTGAGCCAAAGAGCGCCGCGGCCGGGTCGTCCCAGGCGCCGCCTCGAAGCGCCGCCATCACCCCCACGAGCCGGGCCACGTCGGCGGGCTCGCTGCGCTGGGTGATCCGAGGGAAAGGCGGCTGATCTGGACCGTCGCTCTCGACGAGCAGCCGCGCCGCCGGGGTCACGCGCACGGCTCTGTGCACCTTGGCGGCCTTGGGGTTGGTCACCTGCCCGCCGAAGGAGAGGTAGAGCCCCAGGCGCACAAAGTCGGGCACGAGCTCCGCCGGGCCGGAGTAGCTGTGCAGCACGCCGGGGACTGGGCCGCCCCGCGCCTTGAGCAAGGTGAGCAGGGCGCCGTGGGCCCGCACGGCGTGGAGGATCACCGGAAGCCCCCGGGCCTGGGCGAGGTCGAGCTGGGCGCTCAAGATCACGGACTGCTCATCGAGGCTCGGCCCGCCCTCTCGGGCGACGCGGCCGTCTAGGCCACACTCCCCGACCGCGATGGCGCCGTCCTCAAGGGCCTGGGGCAAGGCGTCTAAGGCTTGGGCGCGGGCGGCGGCGTCTAAACCCCGCAGCGCCCAGGGGTGCAGGCCGAAGGCGAGGCGGAGGAGCTGGGGGTGACGGTCGCGGCAGCGCCGGGCGCGGTCCCAGGAGGCGGGATCAACCCCCGGAACGACGACGCGGCGGACCCCCGCGCGCTCAGCGCGAAGGACCACCGCGTCTCGGTCATCGTCGTAGGCGGGGTCGTCGAGGTGGCAGTGGGTGTCTACCCAGCCCGACGCGCCCCGCTCAGACGACATCGGGGCTCACTTGTTGTCGGTGCTGCTGCCGACGGTGGCGGCGTCGCCCCAGGTGATGATGAACTCGGCGCGGCGGTTCTGGGCCCAGGCGCGCTCGTTGCTGCCGGGGTCGAGGGGCTTCTCTTCGCCGTAAGAGACCACGGCGAGGCGAGAGGGCGCCACACCTTGGTTGATCATGTGGTTCTTGATGGCGTCGGCCCGGCGCTGGCCGAGGGCGAGGTTGTAGTCCGTGGTGCCGCGCTCATCGGCGTGGCCCTGAATCTGCAACTTCACGTCGTTGTGGGCCTGCATGATCTTCACGTTGTCGGTGAGCGCGGCCTTGCTGCTGTCGACGAGGTCCGAGGAGTCGAAGTCGAAGAAGACGCGCTCGAAGTTCTCTTTCATCGCCTGGACGTGCTGCGGGACCTCTTTCGCGGGCTCCTCAACCGGCATCGGCATCGGCTCGCTCACCACAGGCTCGGTCACCTCACCCTTCTTTTTGCAGCCGACGGTGGAGAAGGCGACGAAGGACAGCACGACGAGAGGGAGAAGGGCGCTGCGCATGACGGGCTCCTTGGATAGTCTGCCATGGATGGCACGTTGGTCAGGGAAGGTAAGCCCCGTTCTATCGAGAATGTGAAGAACGTGTCAAGTGCCGATGACCAAAGACGACAACTGGAGAGCACCCCGATGCGCACGGCGCCGACGTCGCCCTGGAAGACCCTGCACGATCAGCCCCAGCGGCCCTTAGAGGGCGGGCTCATCAACGAGACCTATCTGATCGGGGATCCGCCCAGGGCGGTCATTCAACGGCTCAACACGATCTTCTCGCCGGAGGTCCACCACGACATCGAGGCCGTCACCGCCCACGTCGCCGCGAAGGGCCTCATCACCCCGCGCCTCATCCCCACCGACGCCGGGGCGCTCTGGCATCAAGACGACGAGGGCGCGGCGTGGCGGGCGCTCACCTACGTTGAGGGGCTCACGGTCCACAAGCTCAACGATCCCGCCCTGGCCGCCGCCGCCGGGGCCCTGGTCGCCCGCTGGCACGAGGCCACCGCTGACTTGCACCACAGCTTCCGCTCCCGGCGACCCCTCGCGCACTGGACGCCCCACCACATGCAGGTCTTGGAGCAGGCCCTCCACGATCACCCCGACCACCGCCTCTTCGCCCAGGTCGAGCCCCTCGCCCAGGCCATCCTGAGCGCCTGGGCGGCCTGGTCTGGGCCCTTGGACAGCCCCGCCCGAGTGTCCCACGGCGACCTCAAGATCAGCAACCTGCGCTTTAGCGCCGCCGGAGAGGGCCTCTGCCTGCTCGACCTCGACACGATGGGCGAGCTGCCTCTAGAGGTTGAGCTGGGAGACGCCTGGCGCTCCTGGTGTAACCCCGCCGCTGAAGACGTCACCGAGGCCATCTTCGACCTCAGCCTCTTCGAGGCGAGCGCGACGGCCTACCTCCAGGCCCGGCCCCTCTCCGCCGAGGAGCGAGAGCGCCTGCCTCTGGGCATCACCCGCATCTGCCTGGAGCTGTCCGCCCGCTTCTGCGCCGACGCGCTCAACGAGCGTTATTTCGGCTGGAACCCCGCCGTGGCCCCCACCCGGGGCGATCACAACCTCCTGCGCGCCCGAGGCCAGTGTAGCCTCGCCGCCTCGGCCCAGGCCCAAACGCTTGAGATCGTGAAGATCCTCTCCCGCTGAGCCGAAGATCCGCCCGGCGACGGCGCCCCCGGTCAAAAGCCGCCGCGCGTCACGAACTCGTCGCGCAGACCCCGCCTGCGCCGGGTTATCTCGGGCGTCTCTGAGGAGTCCTCATGCGCCCGTCCTTCGGTCTCACAACGCCCCTGCTCATGGTTCTGGCCCTCGCGGGCTGCGACAACGACACCCAGATCAAGGTCGTTGACGACGCACCTTCGGTCACCATCGTGCGGCCCAGCTCCGGCACGGTGTTCAACCCCGATGAGGCGGTGGAGCTGTGCCTGCAGCTCGCCGATGAGGACGAGCTCTCGGAGCTCCAGATCACCATCGAGAGCGACATCGACGGCGTGCTGTTCAACGGCGCCAACGACCTCAGCGAGTGTGAAGGCGGCAACGCGGGGCTCAGCCTCACGCTCTCCGACGCCGAGCACACCCTCACGGTCACCGTCACCGACACGGCGAACCAGGCGACGCAAACGAACGTCGTCGTCACCGCCGAGCCCAACGAGCTGCCGCTGTGCGCCTGGATCTCCCCCGAGGACGGCCTCACCTTCTTCGAGACCGACAACATCACCTTCGAGGCCCAGGTCTCCGACGCCGAGATGACGAACGCGCTCCTCGGCGTGGTCGTCGAGAGCGACGTGGACGGCGTCATGTTTGAGGGCAACCCCGACGGCGCGGGCCTCGTCACCTTCACCACACCCCTCACCGCGGGCGGCGCGAACGAGGCCCTGCACAACGTCACTCTGTCCGTCACCGACGATCGTGGCGCGACGAGCACCTGCCTCGTGAGCGTCAACATCGACGCTTGCCTCGACGACGACGGCGACGGCGTGACCGTGTGTGATGGCGACTGTGACGACAGCGACGACAGCAGCTACCCCGACGCCGTTGAGGTCGCCGATGGTGTAGACAACGACTGCGACGGCGTCATCGACGAGTACACCGACCTTGTCGACGACGACCTCGACGGCTACTCCGACTTTGACGGCGACTGCGACGACGCCAACCCCGACATCAACCCCGGCGCCACGGAGATCTGGTACGACGGCGTTGATCAGGACTGCTCGGAGACGAGCGACTACGACCAAGACGGCGACAGCGTAGACTCTGTGGATTTTGGTGGCCAAGACTGTGACGATCTCGACGGCGCGGTGAACCCCCTCGCGACGGAGACCTGGTACGACGGCGTTGACCAGGACTGTGACGGCGCCAACGACTTTGACTACGACGCCGACGGCTTCGAGAGCGACGCTTACGGCGGCAACGACTGTGACGACTACGACGCCGCCGTGAACGCCGGGGCGGCGGACGCCTGGTACGACGGCGTAGACGCCAACTGTGACGGCGCCAACGACTACGACGCCGACAAAGACGGCTACGAGAGCAGCAGCTACGGCGGCGACGACTGCGACGACAGCCGCGCGACCTCCAACCCCGGCGCGAGCGAGACCTGGTACGACGGCCTCGACGGCGACTGTGACGGGTCCGACGACTACGACCAAGACGGCGACGGCTTCAAGTCCTCGTCCTATGGCGGCAGCGACTGTGACGACACCAACGGCGCGGTGAACACCGCCGCCAGCGAGATCTGGTACGACGGCGTCGATCAGAACTGCGACAGCAAGAGCGACTACGACCAAGACGGCGACGGCACGACGGCGCTCGCCTACGGTGGCACCGACTGCGACGACACAGACTCCGGCATCAAGGTCGGCGCCACGGAGATCTGGTACGACGGCGTCGATTCTGACTGTGACGGCGAGAGCGACTACGACAAAGACGCGGACGGCCTGGACTCGTCCTCCTACGGCGGCACCGACTGCAACGACGCCGACGCCAGCGTGAAGCCCGGCGCGACGGAGACCTGGTACGACGGCGTCGATTCTGACTGTGACGGCAAGAACGACTACGACCAAGACGCCGACAGCTACTTGTCCTCGGCCTACGGTGGCAACGACTGCGACGACACGAAGTCCACGATCAACCCCGGCGCTACCGAGGTCTGGTACGACGGCACGGATCAAGACTGCTCCGGCGGCAGCGACTATGACCGCGACGGCGACGGTGTGCTCTCGTCGAGCTACTTCGGCACCGACTGCGACGACAACAACAGCGCCATCAAGCCCGGCGCCACGGAGATCTGGTACGACGGCACCGATCAAGACTGTGACGGCAAGAGCGACTACGATCAAGACGGCGACAGCTACCTCTCGTCCAGCTACGGCGGCACCGACTGCAACGACAACAGCGCCGCCATCAAGCCCGGCGCCACCGAGGTCTGGTACGACGGCACAGACCAGGACTGCTCCGGCGGCAGCGACTACGATCAAGACGGCGACACCTACGTCTCGTCCAGCCACGGCGGCAACGACTGCAACGACACCACGGCGGGCATCAACCCCGGCGCGACGGAGACCTGGTACGACGGCACGGATCAGAACTGCTCCGGCGGCAGCGACTACGATCAGGACGGCGACGGCCTCACCTCATCGGC
>JAKLKE010000369.1:267-5878 GCA_023150775.1 Myxococcota bacterium | reverse complement strand
AGCGATGGTGGCGTCTTTGTGCTCGGGGTGGGCGTGACAGATCCACACGATGATCTCACTGCAGTTGCGCCACTGATTGTATACAAACGGCTCGTCGTGATCCTGCGCGAGCTTGATCAAGACCGGCAAGGCCTCAGCGCCCAGGTGGTGCGCCAACATCATACAGAGGGCCTGGAGCATGTTGTAGGGCCGGTAGCTGCGCCAGCGGTGCAGGCCTTGGAGGGCGTCGTTGGCCAGGGCCACGGTGATCGGCTCCGTCGCCCAAGACTCGGGGAGCTCCACCACCTCCCACTTGCCGCCGCCACGGATCGCCTCTAGGCTGGCGCGCAGGAGCAGGCGCTCCGCGGCGGGGGTGAGACAGAGGCCATCGGGGCGGGGATCGTGCGGGATGCCCATCGCGTCACCGTACATCCGCTCGATGTCACGGTCGGCCTCAGTCGGCGCCATGTCCGCGACCATCATCCACTGAACCAGACGCGCCACCGTCGGCACGTCGGTGCGCTCGTAACACCAGCCCGCGCCGCCGACGCCGCTGAAGCTGCCCCAGGAGTAGCCCCCGATGCGCAGCTCCATGTGCTCAATGATCTTGCGGGTGTAGGCCGTGATCAGGAGCCCCTCAAACGACGGGGGCAGCCAAGGCAACCACGCACCGCAGGGCAAGGAGGGGTAGCGGGGGTGGATGTCGAGATGCGCCAAGGCCGACTGCACCTGAAGGGTCCGCAGCCCCTCGTTGACGCGGGCGAAGTGCTCCAGAAGCGCCCGGCGGAAGCCGATCGGGCCGGGCGGGAGACCTCGGTCGAGGCGCTGGTGATCGGTCACGGCCACGACACACTCGCCGTGCCAGGGCACAAACAGCACACGATCGCCAAAGGCGTCGACGTGGCCGGGGAGGCGCGTGGGCTCGGCCGGGGCCTCCCCCTTAAACAGCGCCGGATCTACGGCCGGGCCAGGGTGCGGATTGTAAGCGCCGACGTCAAACACCGCGTCGTGGCCGCTGATGAGGTCGCGGCGCCAGATCGTGTCGGAGGACACCTGGCTCACGATGTGGCGATCCGTGACCGTCGGTGGGGAGATGGCGGGGAGCTCGTAGACCCGGACGGAGCCGGCGCGGGTGACCTCGACGATGCGCGCTAGGTCAGCGGCGTGGTCCATCACCACGGCGTAGGCCGTCTCGCCAACCCAGACAAGGCGCACGGTCACAAACGGATGAAGGCGCAGAGGCAGCGCCCACCACAGCTCATCGTGGCCGGGCATGAGGCTCGCCTGCCCAGCGATGAGCTGGTCGTCGCCGCGCAGCGCCAAGAAGCGACCATCGGGCATCACCCGCAGGACGCGGCGAGGAACGTATTTTGTGCGGTCGGGCTCAATCTCCGCCTGGGGGCCGACCGACAGCGTGTCGAGGAGGGCGGCCCCGGCGAGCGGGATCGTGCGAAGCTCCTCAAACTCATCCCCTTTGAGGCGCAGCACATCCAAGGCGACGTCATTGTTGAGCCGCAGGACGTGGGCGTCCGTAGACGGCCCGTAGAGGCCTACCGGCGCGCGGGCCTTGTCGTCTTCAGCCTTGATCCCCAAGCCGGGCAAACCCACGCAGACCACGCGGTCGTTGCCGTAAGCGCCGGTCTGTGTGCGTCCGTCCATGAGCGCGAGCTTGCCGTCGTTGGTGACCGACAGCACGCCGTGGGGGTTAAACACCTTGGTGCTGTGTTTACTCACCTTCGGCGCCTTCATGAGATCGAGGCGCGTGAGCCCGAAGGTGTCGCCGAAGATCCACTGTTTGCCATCGGCGCTGAACATTGACCGCATCGTCGCTCTCCTGAATCGAGGCTGAGCTCAGCCCTTGACCCACGCGCCGTCTACGAGGTGGTAGGTCTCGGTGTATTTTTCGTCGTCGTTGGGCGCCACCTGGCGGATCACGCCCTCGGGCTTAAAGTCGATCTTCTCGTCCCACTTGTCGTCCCGATCAAGATCGATCTTCACCCGGTTCGCCGTGCTGTTGCCGGCGTCTTGGTAGACGTTCACCTTAAAGCTGCGGCCTTTGCTCACGTCTTTGAGCTTGTCGCTGCCGATGTCGCGGCCTCGGTACTCAAGCGCGGTGACGTCCTCGGGGCGCATCCCCGGCCCAACGGGCGTGGCCGTGGGTGTCGCGGTTGGCTGAGGGCTTGGGGCCGCGCCCACGGGGGCCTCATCAGCGACGGCGATGACGGGCTCAGGCGCCTCGGGCTTAGAGGCGGGCATAAAGATCAGGTACGAGCCCACGATCCCCGCGCAGAGGGCGCCGCCGCCCAGGCCCGCGAGGACCACGAAGGTCCGTAGCTTCATCCGTCCAGCGAACATCTTAGGCTCCAGGGTGGGTCCGCTCCCCGCCGCCACGGACCATGCCGCGCTGGGGAGGGACGGTGCAGTTACAGTACTCATAACCGCAAGGATTGGCGCCTGTGAGCAGGCGCAGGCTGCCGTCGAGGAGGTTGCCCAGGCGCTCGTTCCGCTGGCGACGGGCGGGGTAACAGCGGTAAGCCTCGCCACGATCGTCCACGATGAGGTAGCGGGCGCCCGCCCAGCAGGCTTGGCCCAAGAAGCTCGGCTCGACGAGGCCCAGGCCGTTGTGTCCGCCCAGCGCCTTGAGCGCCGCGCGCTCCTCGTCACTGTAGGGGATGACGTCGCGGTCTTGTTTCTCGGGCTGGGCGCGCAGGGTCAACCCCAACGCCGCGGCCTCCTCGATGAGGGCCGGCAAGCGGGGCAGGGTCGCTCGGGTGGCGACGCAGGTGGCGACGACCTTACCTTTGTGTCGATCAGCGAGGCGGCGGAGCTTGGCGAAGAAGTCCCCGGGGCTCACAAACTCCAGGTGTAGGCTCGCGCTCACCAGCCCCGGACGCGCCGCAGTGGCCTCGGCGAAGCGGGCCAAGGTCTCGTCATTGCTGCTGAGGTTGGTGACGACGCTCACCCGGCGCCCGCCCCGGGCGAGGCCCTCGACGACCTCGTCAAACCTCGGGTGCGCGAAGGGCTCACCGCCCGAGAGCTTGACCTCCCAGTCGCCGGGTAGCTCATTGAGGGCCTTGACGAAGGTGGGCACGTCCTTCGCCCAACGTTTTCGGTCGTCCAAAAACCTCTGCGTACAGTACGAGCAGCGGTAGTTGCAGGTGGTGTTCATGTTCCACGACACCACGCCCTCTAGGGGGTAAGGCGGCGTAGGGCCCGGGGCGCTCACTCGGCCTCCAAGGCCGTCGCCGCGCCGACACCCTCGATCATCCCGCGGTTCGCCGGGACCGTACACGGACAGATGTGGTAGGGGCTAGGTGACGCGCTCAGCCAGCGCTGGGCGCTGCCGTCATAGAGGTTGCCCAGGCGCCCCTCACCGTGTCGTTTCGCCGTGCGGCAGGACCACACCGAGCCGTCTTTGTCTACGGTGAAATAATCGACGCCCGCCCAGCACAGTCGGCCGAGGTAACTCGGCGCGAGGTTCGCCTCTTTGGGCCCCGGAGCCTCACCGATGAGCGCGGTGAGCGCGGCGGCGTCGGGGTACTCGGCCACGCCGCCCACGCCCCCACGCTTGACCTTGTAGAGCTGAGGAAACCACCGCAAGCCCGCGCCCGTAACGGCCTCCTTGGCGGCCTGGGCCTCGGCGAGCTTGTGGGGCAACACGACCTCGTTCACGACGAGGCGCACCTCGGGCGCGAGCTGATCTTGTAGCCACCGCGCCTTGTCCACAAACGCCTCCACCGACACAAACTCCAGGTGTAACGACGCCGAGAGCACCTTGAGGCGCCCTCGGGTGAGCTCCACGAAGCGCGCGAGCTCTTCACGGCTCGCGGAGAGGTTGGTCAGCACGCTGACGTGGTGGGGCGTCTCCGCCATCAGCCCGGGCACCACACGCCCCAAGAACAGCGGGTGCGCGAAGGCCTCCCCGCCGCTGCACTTGATCTCCCAGACGCCGGGCAGGGCGGCGAAGAAGCGCAGGGCGGCGTCGATCTGCCCTGCGTCTGGGCGCCCGCGGCGGTATTTTGGCGACTGAATACAGTACGAGCAGTCATAGTTGCAGGCACCGGCGACCTGCCACTCGATCGTCGGCTGGCGGCTCACGGCCCGACCTCGGGGAGCCGAAGCCCGGCGGCCTCGGCGCGGGCGCGCCACTTGAGGTTCTGCTCGATCTTGCCGCACTGCGCGCAGCCAGGAAGGTACTCGCCTCGGGCGAGCTGATCACGCAGGGCCTGCCACTCCGGGCCCCACCACCACTCCGAGAAGCCGCGCTCACGCAACGATCCCACACGGATCTCGGTGTTGCAGCAATAGAGCACGTCCTCATCGACGGTGATGCGGGTGAAGACGTGGCCCATGGCGCAGCCGATGCGCTCGATCGGCGCCGTCGCCCGCCCGCCGGCCTCTAGCTGCGCCTCAAACACGTCGAGGTTGGTCTTCACCCCCAGCCGCTCGGCCAGGGCCCGGGCCTTTGGTGCGCCCTCCTGAATCATCCACTGGCGCTGCTCTTCGCTGATCGCGCAGCCTTCTGTGCCGTCTTTGAGGCTGGCGAGCTTGTAGTTCACACGGTCGGCGCCGAACAGACGGCCAAACCGCACCATCTCGACGAGCTCTGGCGCGGTGTCGCGGTTGATGACCTGGACGTGACGCACCCGCACCGGGCTCTGGGCGAGGCGGCGTAAGACCGCGCAGAGGGTGAAGAAGTGCGCCTCCGTCCAGCCGGGATGAAACGCGGTGTAGCTCTTGGGGGTCACGCCTTGAACACCGACGAGGAGCTGATCGACGCCGCTCTCGGCGAGGCGGTCAGCGTCGGCGGCGACGAGGTTGGTGATCATCGTGAGCGACCAGCCCCGGCGTTTGATCTGCTCGATCATCTTGTAGACATCGGGGTGGGTCAGGGGCTCCCCCATGCCCGAGAGCACCATCGCCTGAACGCCGCCCACCTCGTCCAACATCGCCATGATCTGCTCAAACCGGGCGAAGGGCAGGCGGCGGCGCTTCCAGTCGGCGCCGCGCGGCGTCGTGAGCAGCGGCGAGTGATCCCAGCAGGTCACGCAGGCCGCGTTGCAGCCGTTGGTGATGTCGAGGTGAACCTGCATCGGCCCGGCCAAGGGGCGACCTTGGGCGAGGCCGTCGAGCACCTGACGCACACGGAGTTTGTGTGGGTTCTGGTTCATAAGAGCGGCTCATCGTCTGCGGCGCTGAGCCCGCTGGCCGCGCCGCCGTCGGCGAGCAGGGCCAGGCTCTCGGCGAGGCTCCGTTTGCCGCCGCCCTCGACCCGCACGAAGCTGCGCTGGGCGTCAAACAGATCCCGCTCACGACGAAGCCAGCGGCTAAAGGCCTCGGCGAAGCTGCCCAAGGCCCAGGTGCGCTGGGACGGCATCGCCCGCAGAAGCGCGACGGCACCGCCCCAGTCATCAAACGGCACAAACGCCGTGAGCAGGGCGTCCGTGGCGCCATAAAGCTCCATCGGGGTCGCGGCGGGCCAGCGGCGGCGCAGGCCCAAGACCAGCTCCGCGCCGCGCTCTGGCGGCAGGCCGATCGTGTCAAATCGCCCGAGCAGACGCAGGAGCGGCGCCGCCGGGGGCGGATCTTTGGGCACCTCCCCCTGCAGCAGGCCCCGGTCGATCCAGTCCAG
>JAKLKE010000369.1:0-257 GCA_023150775.1 Myxococcota bacterium | reverse complement strand
AGCGCCCCGGCCCGACGCGCGGCGTGCTGAGACGGGCTGTCGCCCCCCAAGGCCCGGGCGAGCTCCAGAAGTTGCCTCGGCGCCATGCCCTGGGCGCTGCGGCTGCCGAGCAAGGCCGGGGAGAGCAGCTCCACGGCCCGGGCCACATCGTCCGCGGGGAGCAGGGTCGAGAGCAGGCGCGCGGCGGCGTCCCGGGCGCCGTTTCGAGGGACCAGGGCCCGGGCGGCGGCGGCGTCTCCAGGGGACTCCAGAAGCTC
>JAKLKE010000368.1 GCA_023150775.1 Myxococcota bacterium | reverse complement strand
GCCAGGGGCAGCCCGTTGACGTAGAGCACGAGGTCGGGCCGACGTTTGTTGTTGCCCTCGACCACGGTGAGCTGGTTGACGACGAGCCAATCGTTCTTGCCAGGGTCGTCGTGGTCAAACAGCCAGGCGAGGTCGCCGCGCTCGCGCCCGTCCTTCATCACCTTCACGGCCACGCCCTCGCGGACGAGCTTGTGGAAGCTGTGGTTACGCTCCTCCAGGGACGGCGAGTCCAGCCGCGTCACCGCGCGGACCACCTCGTCGAGCGCCTCGGGCGGCAGGTGATCGTTGACCCGGGCCAAGGCGCGGCGCAGCCGACCTTCAAGGATCACGGCGCGGTAGCTCTCACGCTCCGGGGCCTCGCCGTCTGGGGCGAGCACAGGGCCAGGGACGTGCTGCCAGCCCAGCTCGGTGAGCCAGGCGATGGCGGCCTCCTCGACGACGGACTCGAAGCCGCTCATTTGTCCTCCTTCCGTTTCCGCCCGCGCGGACGCTGCTTCTCAATGGCCTTCGTATCGCGGATCGCCGCCTCAAAGTCAACGTCCACCGGCGCAGGCAGCGCCCGTCGCGCCGCCCGCCAAGACACGAACGCGGCCTCAGCGTGGTCCTTGGCGGTCTCGGCGCTGACGCTGCCCGCGTGGGTGAGCACGTCGCGGTCGGCCAGCCGCAGGAAGTCGTCGAGCTTCGTGATCCAGGTGTCCATCGTCATTGCCCGCCGGTTCATCGCCTGGAGCTCGGCGAAGTCGAGATAGGCAGACACGACGCGGTTCAGCGCCTCGATCTCGTCGGCGTTGAGGTAGCTCTTGGCGACCGCGACATCGGACTTGCGGAGGGTCGGCCCACCCCACGAGGTCAGCCCCATGTTCGGGGCGTCGGCGTCGGCGCGGGCGACGATGATCTCGGCGGCGGTGTGGCCGTGTGCCGCCCAGTGCATCTTGTTCTGCACGGTCTGGAAGAAGCGGCGGGACGCCTCGACGTTTGGGTCGTAGTCGATGCTCGTGGCGTAGATGTCGAGCACCTTGCGCCAGAACACCCGCTCGGAGGAGCGGATGTCCCGCACCTGGGCGAGCAGCTCCTCAAAGTAGTCGTCGGAGCCAGCGGCCTTGAGCCGCCGGTCATCCATCGCGAAGCCCTTGACCGCGAAGTCGGCCAGCACCTCGGTGGCCCACTGGCGGAACCGGGTGCCCACAGGCGAGCGCACGCGGAAGCCCACCGCGAGGATCATCGTGAGGTTGTAGTGCTTGATGGCTCTCGAAACCCGCCGCGAACCCTCACTTTGAACTTGTAAGGTTGGCTTACAAGTTGCCTCTGGGTCCTGCTCGCGCTCGTCGTAGATGGCGCGGACGTGCTGGGTGATGTTCTGCGGGGTCGTGCCGTAGAGCTCGGCCATCTGCGCTTGGTTGAGCCAGACCGAGCCCTCTTCCAGCCGCACCTGCACACGCACCAGCCCGTCGGGGTCGGTGTAGACGACGATCTCACCCGCGCCGATGCTCATGCGTCGAGTCCGTTCACGATGCGGGTGATGCCGTCTTTGATGCGCGGGGCGCCGAAGTTGATGAGGAGGCCGAGCTTGCGGCCCGAGAGGCGAAGGTAGGTGAGGAGCTGCTTCTTGTGGACCGGAGGCGTTGACTCGGTGGACTTGATCTCCACGATCAGCCGGTCCTCGATGATCAGATCGGCGCGAAAGGCCTCGTCGAGCTGGAGATCGTCGTAGGTGATCGTGATGGGGGCTTGTCGCTGCACCCTCAGCCCACGCCGCTGAACCTCATGGGCGAGGACCGTCTCGTAGACGGACTCCAGCAGTCCAGGGCCGAGGGTGGTGTGGACCTTGAAGGCGCAGTCAACGACGAGCTTGGCGAGGTCGTTCTCAGTCATGGTGGGCCGGAGAGCGTGGGGGCGTGGGCGAAGAATCGCGCAAAGGGAGGACGTCTCTGAGCGCAAAGGCGCGGTGGGCGTCGGGGGCTTGGGCAGGAGCGAAGGATCGCGCAAAGGCGCAAAGGCGCAAAGGGAGGACGTCTCTGCGCGCAAAGGCGCGGTGGGCGTCGGGGGCTTGGGCAGGCGCAAAGGACACGCAAAGGGAGAACGTCTTTGCGTCTTGGCGCGCCAAATCTGCCGACCGGTGAGCGTCGGGGTGTGGGTCCACACCAAGGACCGCGCACAGGGAAAACGTCTTTGCGTCTTTGCGTCTTTGCGCGCCAAAACCACCGATCGGTGAGCGGCGACCGCAGGCGTCGGCTCGTTCATCCCGCCGCCTCCACCAAGACCTCGGCCTCGGGCGCTCGGAGCTCACCCGAGATGAGCTTGGGGAGGAGGGTGTCGCGAAGGTCGGTGAGGGTGCGGGATTCGGCTGTGTTCGCCGTAATGCGGTCGAACAGTGGGTCGGTGACCAACCCGAAGCGCCGAAGGAGCTCGGAGGGCGGCACGGCGAGCCGGAAGCCCAGCAGTGCGCCAGCAGATACGCGCTGGCGCCCTGACGAGCCGGTCATGTTCGCGACGGCATGTGCGCGGAAGGGTTCGTGACGGACTAGGCAATAGGGCCAGACGCGCGGCACGACCGGTCGAGGACGCAAGACGATGAACTCGGTCGAGCCGAACGCGACCTCGCCGTCCGCAAGGAAGTCCACGAGTGCGCTCTTGCCGTTCTCTAGGCAGGGCGTGATCCTCGCGAGTAGGGTGTCGCCTTGCTGGAACCGGGTTCCACCCTCATATGCGCGGCGTGTCCATTCCGATACCGCTGGCCCTGAGGTGGGGATCGCCTTCATGTCAGCGTAGACCGCCTCGGTCCCTTTGCGGAGCCGGATGGTCGGGTCGAACTCCACGAAGGCATCCGGGCTTCCAATTCGCCACCCCCTCGGCACCGGCCCGATCTCGCTGTCCACGAGGTCGTCGTGGCCGTCGAAGTCAATGAACCACGACTTGAAGAGGGCCTGGGCCAGCTCCTCCAGCGTCCGGTTCATCTTGCGGTTGAGCTCGATCTTGTCGTCGAGCGCGCCGAGGACGGCGGCGATGCGGCTCTGTTCGTCGAGGGGTGGCAACTGGAAGCGGTGGGCGCAGATCCGAGACGGCGACGTGTGACGAACTGTGGAGCCGCTGGCGGACGCGAGCACTTCATGCCGGTACGGTGGGGAGCGCATCACCCAGTGGAGAAAACAAAGCGCAGCCCGTTCCGAATCCAGAAGCTCGACGAGCCCAATACGCTGGTTGTGGAGCAGGCGGTATCGCAGATCCCCAGGCACGGTCGCCGAGTAACCCAGAGTGTCAGAAGCTTTGCTGAGGTCGGTCATTGTCACGACTACCGAACCCGGCTCAAGTACGAACTCGCTTGGAACCGGACCTGAGTAGTATTTGGTCTTGTTCTCCTGAAAACCACCGCCAATCGCGAAATTTCCAGGAGTGATCAGGGCATTAGCCTGCTTCTCGTCGGTGAAGAACTCGCCCTTAAACGCAAACCCATGCTTGATGTGCACGAGGTCGCCGAGCTGAACCGTAGGCCAATCACCCGACATAACCAAGCCCCCCCAACGCCCGCCCAATCACCTCATCCAGCCGCCGACCCTCGGCCTGCTGCGCCCGCAGCGCCCGCGTCAGCCGCTCCATCTTCTCCTCAAAGGGCTCGCCGTCGTCCTCGACCTCCTCGGCCCCGACGTAACGCCCGGGTGTGAGCACGAAGTCGTGGGCCTGAATCTCCGCGAGGGTCGCTGACTTACAGAAGCCCGGCACGTCGGCGTAGTCGCCGCCGACGTTGCGCCAGGCGTGGTAAGCCCCGGCGATCTTCGTGACGTCCGCCTCGTCGAGCACACGATGCACACGCGACTCCATCCGGCCGAGCTTGCGGGCGTCGATGAACAGCAGCTCCCCCTTGCGGCTGCGAAACTTCCCGTTGCCTTTGTTTCTCGCCAAGAACCACAGACAGACGGGGATCTGTGTGGCGTAGAACAGTTGGCCGGGCATGGCGACCATACAGTCCACGAGGTCGGCCTCGACGAGCTTGCGGCGGATCTCCCCCTCGCCGGACTGCTGCGACGACATCGAGCCGTTCGCGAGCACCACACCAGCGGTGCCCGTGGGCGAGAGGTGGTGGACGATGTGCTGGAGCCAGCCGAAGTTCGCGTTGCCCACGGGCGGGGTGCCAAAGCGCCAGCGCACGTCCTCGGCGAGGCGCTCGCCGCCCCAGTTGGAGATGTTGAACGGCGGGTTGGCCATCACGAAGTCGGCGCGTAGGTCGGGGTGCAGGTCGCGGTGGAAGGTGTCGCCGTGCTGCTTGCCGAGCTTGGCCTCGATGCCCCGGATCGCCATGTTCATGCGCGCCATACGCCAGGTCGTCGGGTTGGACTCTTGGCCGTAGACGGTGACCGCGTCGCGCCGGCCGCCGTGGGCGTCGATGAACTTGACCGACTGCACAAACATGCCGCCCGAGCCGCAGCAGGGGTCATAAACGCGGCCCTGGTAGGGCTCCAGAAGCTCGACGAGCACACGCACCACGCTCGACGGCGTGTAGAACTCGCCGCCCCCGCGCCCCTCGGCCGAGGCGAAGCGGGAGAGGAAGTACTCGTAGACGCGGCCGAGCGTGTCCCGCTCGCGGTGGGCGGCGGTGCCCAGGCCGATGCCCGACATGAGGTCGATGAGCTCGCCGAGGCGGTGTTTGTCGAGGGACGGCAGCGCGTAGACCTTGGGCAAGGCGCCCTTGAGCGCGGGGTTGTCGGCCTCGATGGCGTCCATGGCGTCGTCGAGGGCCTTGCCGATGGTGGGCTGCTTGGCCTGGCCCTGAAGGTGGGGCCAGCGGGCCTCTCGCGGCACCCAGAACACGCTCTCGGCGGTGTACTCGTCGCGGTCCTCCAGAAGCGCGGCGAGCTCGGCCTCACGCTCCTTGGGGTTCTTGATGTACTCCTTGGAGCTGGGGTCGGAGAGCGAGCGCCGGAGCTGGTCTTGGCGCTCCTCGAAGGCGTCGGAGATGTACTTGAGGAAGATCAGCCCGAGCACGACGTGTTTGTACTCGGCCGGGTCCATGTTGTTGCGCAGCACGTCGGCCGCCGCCCAGAGCTTGTCTTCGAAGCCGAGCGAGCCGGTCTTGTCTTCGTTGTTCCGCGCCATCAGGGGGTCTCCGTCGTGATCATCTGCGGCTTAACCTTCTCTGCGTCGTGGGCCGGGACGCGCCGCCGCATCATAGCGCATTGGCGCTGTGTGCGGGGCGGGAGGCGGGGCCATGCCGCCCACACCACCCCTCCTCTCGACGAGCCCTCGACGGCCCGGGCGACGGCGTCTCGGACCTCGCGCCAAGGCGCCAAGACCTCAGCTCCGCCGCCCAGGTCGGGGACACCCAGCCCAGCTCTGCGTCTCGGCGAGCGTCGGAGACACCCCAGAGCTCTTGGCGCCTCTGCGGCTTGGCGCGACCTCTCAACAACGCCGACCACACCACCCCGCCTCTCGACGAGCCCTCGATGGCCCGCGCCACGGCGTCTCGGACCTCGCGCAGAGCCGCAGAGCCGCAGAGCGGACTGTCCGAGCCCTCGGCGGCACGCGAGACGGCGCTTCAGCTCGCGCCAAGCCGCAAAGGCGCCAAGCGCTTCGCCGAGCTGCGGGCCCTCTCGCCTAGACGCCCCGAGGCACCACCAAGCTCTCCGCGCCTCTGCGCCTCTGCGCGACTCCTGACCGACGCCGCCCACACCACCCCGCCTCTTGACGAGCCCTCGACGGCACGCGCCACGGCGTCTCGGACCTCGCGCCAAGCCGCTCACGTCGGGGACACCCAGGCCGTCGGCATCGGCGCGGGACGCCCAGCCCACCGCTGGGTCACGGCGAGCGTCGGAGACACCCCAGAGCTCTTGGCGCCTTTGCGCCTTTGCGCGACCTCTAAACAACGCCGCCCACACCACCTCTCCTC
>JAKLKE010000367.1 GCA_023150775.1 Myxococcota bacterium | reverse complement strand
GTCGCGGGGAGGAGCGTCAGTCGAGCCCATGTTCACGAGCGATCTTCGCGATGACGGCCTCTTGGATACGGCCATCGTAAGGGGCCTCGGCCAAGTCGAAGCCGCTCACACGAAGTAAGCCCAGATAGGCTGAGCCTCGAAAGGACTTGTCGACGTTCTTGTCGCGAACGATGCTGAGGAGCACCCGCATCACCTCAACATCCTTGGAGTCTCGGTAATACGAGTACCATGCGCTCAACGCGGCTTCACGCACCTCATCATCGGGATCAGGATTCGTGGCCCACATCGCCAAAGCGCGCGACTTGGCCTCTGGAATCTTTAGAAACAAGCCGAGGCTCTGAATCGCGAGGGACCGGTAGTCGGGGTCGGGGTGCGTGAGGAATGGGAAGAGCTCATGGGCGAGCTCGGGGTGGCCCTGCTTGCCGATGTCGATGAGCGCCTCCATAACCTCACGTCGGTCGCGGGAACGGAGCATATCTGTCAGTAATTTTGAGACCATGGCCAGCCTGTTGCGCGTTCGTATTGGTCGAGAAGCACGCTGAGATCAGAGAGCTTATTCTCCAAGAGCATATACAAGTCCCTGGACTGCTCTTGTTGGGTTGTCAGCGTCTTTAGGCGCTCTTGTATCTTGTGAATGCCGTTGATGACGGCCTTTCGCGCCCCTCTACCCTCCGAGAGATGATCAAATGCCTCTCCAGTGGCCTTCGGTATCTGAACCCCACGCCCTTCTTTGAGGACCGCGGCGGCGTCGTCGGGAGTCATGGACTTGCGGATCGCACGATCTGGCTTCCCATCCAAGAGCCGCAGGTCCTCCTCCGACACCATCGAGAGATCCCGCTCCCGCCAGCGCTTGAGGTAGCTGTCACGTGCCCCCTGCCACTCCAGAACGCGGTGCAGCTCCTCCGGTGTGAGCGCCACCGGGGAGCTTCTGCCCTTCTCCGAGAGCTGGGCCGTGCCGTCGCCGACGTCATCCACCACCTTCTTCGACGCGATCAAGAAGATCCGCCACCCCAGCCCGCGCGGCTCGGCTGTGAAGTCGCGGATCCAGGGATACCGCACCATGAAGCTCGCCTGGAGCGCGGCGACGATCTCCTGAACCCCGCGCCCCGCGGACTCCATCGCCTGCGACACGAGCCGCGCCTCTAGGGCCACCCGCTGCTTCTCCGCGTCGTCCGCCTTGGGCTTGGGGCTGGCGTCATCCGCGCCCTTCTTCGCCCCGCGCTCGACCCCCTCCTCGCCGAGCTCCTCGCCGCCCTTCTTCGCCCCGCGCTCCACACCCTCGTCCACACCGGACCGGCCCACGCGCCCCAGAAGCTCGTCGGCGTAGGCCATCAGCTTGGCGCCGATCTCCTCCAGGCTCGTCAGCAGCGCCTTCAGCGCGCCCCCAGCGCCGTCGCTCACCATGCGCGCCACGCTCTTCACGCCCTGGATGAGCTCCCCGCCGAGCTTGCCCAGGAGCTTAAACGCCGCGCCCAGGGCCTCGCCGGTCCAGTCGAGGATACGGGCGATGGTCTTGATCGAGCCGCTCACCGCCGTCCAGGTGCCCGCCGTCGCCAGCGCCAGGAGCACCTCAAACACCAAGGTGCCCGCCAGCCAGCCCACCCCTTCGCCGATGCTGCCCTCGGCGCCAGGCTGGGTGAACCAGGCGCACAGGCCCGCCGCCAGCTCGCCGCCCGCGCCGTGCAGCGCGCCCTCGACGAGCCCCCAGACCTCGCCGAGCTGGGCCATCAGGCCCTCTAAGGTGAGGCCCTCGCCCCCCGCGAAGTGCTCCTCGACCGCGGGCATAAACCCCGCCGCCGCGGCCTCGACGGGCGGGCGCGGCTCGCCAGCCTTGTGAGGCTGAGTCATCGTGAGCCCTCGTGAGGCTCAGCGCTGGCGGTCCACTGCCGACGGTACGGCTAGGTCGTGAGGCGACGCCTCAATCAAGCCCATGCTCGCGCGCTATCTCTTCAACAAGGTCACGATCGACAAGGCCCAAGACCTTGATCCGAGAGCGGGGAACGGCGCTGACGCCAAGCAGGCCAATATACGCGATCCGATGCGTGGACTTAGGCAAGGAGCGGTCGCGGAGCACGGCGACGAGCTGACCCATCGCCCACCGGTCGGCGGTTCCATCATAGTAGGACGACCAAGCGCTGATCGCGGCCTCACAAACCTCTGAGTCTGGATCTGGCTCTACAGCCCACATCTTGAAGGCGATGTCTCTCGCGTCCGGGTGCCTCAAGAACAAGCCGAGGCTCTGAATCGCGAGCGATCGGTAGTCCGGGTCGGGGTGCGTGAGGAACGGGAAGAGCTCGCGCGCGAGCTCGGGGTGGCTCTCTTTCCCGATGTCGACGATGGCGCCCATCACCTTCAGACGATCGGAGGATCGAAGCGCCTCCGTTAATGACTGCTGCGCCATGGCCATCCCGTCGTGCGCTCGTAGTGGTCGAGGACTTTGCTAAGGTCCGATAGCTTAGCCTGGAACGCGGTGACGATCTCCTGCACCCCGCGCCTCACGGACTCCATCGCCTGCGACACCAGCCGGGCCTCAAGCGCTACCCGCTGCTTCTCCACGTCGTCCGCCTTGGGCTTGGGGCTGGCGTCGTCCGCACCTCAGATCTGGAGCGTCCCCTCCAGATCCACCTCCTCAACGGTGGGGTTCGGCGAGGCCATGTGGCTCAGCCTCCCGCTCCCGGAGGACGAACATCGACCATCCCTCGCGCCGTCGTTCAGCGGAGCGGCGCGCTGGCCGGCCCCTCTGGCGGGGCGACGCTCGCCCGCATCACCAGCTCATTGAGCCCTTCATCGGTCGTGGGGGGCGTAGCCTGCGCTGCGTGGAGGACTCTGGCCATCTGCTTGAGATCGAAGAGGTTGATCCCGACCTCTTCCCACGCGGCCCCGACGAGCCGGAGAGGGACCTGTGGCGCCCGCGGCGCGCCTGGGGCCCAGGCCTCGGCGGCCCGGCCAAGGGTCAGTGAGGACGCGGTGGACTGATCGCCTCGCAGAGCTTGTGCCCACAGCGCCGCGAGCTCCCCGCCCATCCCCATCCGAAGCATCGCGCCAGGTGGGACACGAAGGCCCGCCTCACGCAGCGCCGCGATCGTCCGCGCGGTCTCCTCGGGACCTTGAGGCGCAGGAGCGTCACCATGGGTTGAATAGAGGCGCGACGTGATGCTGGGGTGCTGCGTCTGCTCGACCGGCTCATCTCCGAGAGGTCCCGCGTCGTCGGTCGGCGCGAGAATCAGGTAGAGCCACGTCGTCATCCCGCCCTTCGGCGCGTAGAGCTCAAGCGCGAGTTGTCGCCGGGCGCGCTCGTTCTGCGGGGCGAAGGGGTGCGCGCCGTCCGTCCAGAGGGTCCATCGACCGGCGGTGAGCTTCATGAGAACTCCGAAAACAGTCGCGCGACGGCGGTGCACGGGATGGAGAAAAAGGGATGCAGATCAAACCAATTGCCCGGCGGACAGGACGTGAGGCTGGTGTGGAGTACGGTCACCCAGAGACCTCAGGGTACGCCGCGCGAGCGCGCTTTAGCCAGTCGGAGTAGGACCGGACCGACACCGCCGCGCCGCCTAGGTCGTAGACCTGTCCCGCGTCTGGACGAAACGCATAGCCGCCCTCGTAGAGCGTGATGAGGGGCTCAAAAGGGTCTGGCAGGAGGTACGCCGCGCGTCTTGGGCTAAGTTTCACCTCCTCCCAGTGGAGGGCCGCGATCAGCGACCGCAGCACGGGGCCCGACCTGTCGGGCAGGTGACGTGTCAGGCGCTCAACGTCCTGAGCGGACGCCCGCAGCTCCGGCGCGATGAGGGCGGCGACATCAAAGATGGGCCAAGCGTTGGAGCACTGAAGCGCGTCAGCCCAGAGCGCGGCGCGCATGAGGTAGTCCCTGAGCAGGCGGACGGCGTCTTCAAGGGGAAGGCCGCCGCTCCATGTGAAGCGTAGCGCTCGTTCGGCGAGCAGGTGGCTCGGGGAAGCTGAGGTTGTCATTGTCTGGGGATCCTCTTGAGCATCTCGTCAACGATGTGAGAGATGTTGCCGAGATCATCGCTTATCGTGATTCCATCGGGAGAGACCTTAAACAAGGGCTCCCAGTGCTGAAACGGTGGCCGTCTGTGGTCGACGAGCGGCGCAAGATCGTGCGCGCCATAATGTTGAGCGTTCGCGAAGTTGGTGCCGTCATCCCACGCGGAGGGGTGCGCCGAGCGATAGGGCAGTCCCCGCGCCATCAGCTCGGCCTCGACGGCTTCGTGGGCGAAGAGGCGACGTAGCTCAAGGGCCTCATCCGCGCTCAGGGCGCCGCGAGCGGCCTTCTCCCAGAGCTCTCCGTTGCGCGCCATCGGCGAGAATCGCCCCTGCATCACCGCGTCGGGCCCCACAGCGACCACATGCTCCTCAATGAACATGTGGCCCTTGATGCGTTTAACGAGCCCCTCGGAGACCCCCAACGAGCGCGCCACCGCGGGTACGTCCTCCGTCGAGGAGACAATACGAGCGTAGGATTCGACCGCCTCGGGCGCCACATCCGCGTCTGGTAGATATCGCGCGGCCTGCGCCCCCTTCCCCATCACTCGAAGGGCGTTGAGCGCTAAACCGACGTCGACGACCGAGAGCGCGAGGTTGAGCCACGCCATCACATAGTTGAAGCGCGCCGCGTCTGGATCCTCCACAAGCGCATTGGGGGCGCCTGTGCCGCTCGCCTCGGCGGCGACGTTCAGGTCGTCGGCGCGCTCGAAGTTGTACGCCGCCTCGCCAAGTCCAACGGCCGCGCCCGCCAAACCGAGCCCTACCCCCGCCCGGGCGCCCAGCCCGAGCACCGCCAGCCACCCGAACGGCGCCAACAACGAGCCGATCCCCAAGATCAGGCTGATCGCGGTCCCGCCATAGGTGATGACCTGCTCCACCAGATCCTCTCCGGCGATCCAGTCGAGCACATGCGCGCTCAGCGAGTCCCCACTGGCGACACGCTCCTGGGTGATGTTCAGCTCAGCGAGCGTGTCCTGCACCACGGGCCCGAGCTTCGTGAGCGGGATGTCCTCGGTGAGAACGCGCTGAGACACGTCGTCCATCGCGGCCTTGGCCTCCGCGATCTGAGCGCTCATGTCCGCCTGGAGCGCCTCCTGGGGGGCGGCGGTGTCGCGGGAGCGCAGCGCGAGGAGCTCTGGCACCCGGACGTGGAGCTCGTCATGGACACGCTGCACGGCTTGTAGGCGCGTCGAGACGCGCTCCATCTCCTCGGCGCTGAGCATCCCGGGATTGGAGAGCGCGAGCCGAAGCAGGATGGGCATCGGCACGGTAGCGCCCGCGAGGATCGCCTCCAGCTCACCCTCCTCCCGCGCCAAGAGCTTGTCCACCTCCATCAGCTCACGAAGGCGCTCCCAGCGCTCATCCGCCCCGTCCGCGCCCGGCGCGTACTGCGCCTCCATCGCCTCAAGCGCCGCCCGATTCTCCCGCAGGCGCTCCAGCGCCTTCGCCTTCAGCACCCCCTTAAACAACGCCACCGCGCCCGCCTCGTCCATCGGCGCCAGCGTCCCGGCCTGGGCGGCCTCGACGATGGCGGCGTAGTCCGCCTCCTTGGGCTCGACGAGGTGACCGTCGGAGGGGACGAGGAACGCCTCTTGTATGCCGCCCGCGCCGTCGGACTCGACAGCCGTGTGTGGCACCACAAACACGCCGTCTTGGGTGATGAAGCCCTCCAGGCCCGGCGCGGCGACAAGATCGGCGCGCAGCGAGTCCTCGAAGAGCCCGCCTGTGACGTTCTCCGCGGTGAAGTCGTAGAGCAGGCTCTCTACGGTCATCGTGAACGCGAACCAGCGCTCGCCTTGGCGAACGATGAGCCCGCCGTCGGCGCCGCCCTCGGCGAGCTGGGGCCCCGCCCAGGCCACGGCCTCCCCGCGGCTGGCGAAG
>JAKLKE010000366.1 GCA_023150775.1 Myxococcota bacterium | reverse complement strand
GCCTCGTGCCGCCGAGCCCCCACCCCGCCCGGGCCGAGGGTTACCACTTCACCGCGCAGCTTCACCAGCGGGTCGCCGCCGTGATTCGGGAGCACCCTGGCCGGGTGAGCACCGAGCGCTACGGGCTCAGCGTCGAGGGGCGGCGGCTGTGGGCGGTGCGGGTGCGGGACCCCGGCGTCGAGACCCGGCACCGCCTGCTCGTCACCGCCCAGCTTCACGCCTTGGAGTGGCTCGGGAGCGAGGTCGCCATCGCGCTCATCGAGGCCCTGGGCGCGCGGCCCGCCTCGGGGGTGGAGCTGATCATCGTCCCCGTGGCGAACCCCGACGGCCGGGCCAACGTCGAGGCCGACCTGCTCGCCGGGGACGACCGCACGTACCGCCGCGGCAACGCCAACCAGGTCGATCTCAACCGCGACTTCGCCGTGAACCGCGACGCGGAAGTGATCTGGGCCTCGCTCCCCTATACCCGCCGCTACTACCAGACCTCACCCGGGGCCCTCTCCCAGCCCGAGACCCAGGCCTTAGACGCCTTGGCCCAGGCGGCGGGGGTGGACTTCAGCGTCTCGTTACACGCCTTCGGGGGCGCCATCTACCTGCCTTGGGCGGGGGATCGCGCCCGACACCCCGACCACGAGGCGCTCCTGGCCCTGGGGCAGGTCATGGCCCAAGGCCAGACGCGGCCTTACCGCGTGATGCAGCTCAGCCGGTGGATCTTCTTCTTTCGAGCCTTGGGCACCGAGCTTGACCACATGTCTGGGCGCCTCGGCGCGTCGAGCTTCCTCATCGAGCTCGGCCGATCTGGCGTGCGCCCCCTCGCCCCAGACACCTGGCGCGACCCCTTCCGCTGGTACAACCCCGAAGATCCAGCGCCCCACGTCGAGGACGGCCTGGGCGCGGTGTTGGCGCTCGCGCGTCATCTCGCCTACGAACCTCAGCCCTGAACGAACCCCCGGACAGAGTTGGGTCCATCCCCGCAGTAAGCGGCGGAGATGAGCAACCCGCATGACTGCTTGTTCAAGTCCATCTTTGCTGACCCCGCCGAGGTCGTCGGCCTGCTGAGAGATCTGCTTCACGGCGATGTGATCGACCAGCTCAACCTCGACGCGCTCGTGGCTTTGCCCGCGGAGTCCATCGACGAGCTCCTCAGCTCCAGCTCCTCCGACCTGCGCTTCCGCGTGCCTTGGCGAGAGGGTGGCCATGTTGAGCTCGTGCTTATCTTGGAGCACCAGTCCACCCCCGACCGCACGATGCCCCTAAGGGTCTTGCGCTACACGCTGCGGGTCTGGGAGGCGGCCATGGCGGCCTCACGATCCGCCCGGCTGCCCATTGTGCTCACCCTCGTCGTGCACCACGGCCGACGCCCTTGGAGCGCGCCGACCCGCCTCTCGGAGCTGTACGACGCGCCGGCGTCGGTGATCGCGGCCTTGGGAGATCATCTGCCTGAGCTGCGTTTGTTCTTGGAGGATCTCACGCTCTTGCCCGACGCGGAGATCCCCGCTGAGGACGGCGGGCGGCTCACCTTGTTGTTGATGCGCCACGCCCACGACCCAGAGCTCTGGCCGATCCTCAAGGGCAACCTGCGGCTCCTCGACGCCTTGCTCAATCGTCGGGGAGAGCTGCCGACCTTCCAACTCCTGAGGTATGTTTTTGAGAGGAGTGACTCACCTCCTGACGACGAGATCTTGGCGGCCCTAGAACAACGGATCAGGCCCGCGGTGAAGGAGGAGCTGATGCGGTACGGCGATCGATTGCGCAGCGAAGGGCAGGCCGAGGGCCTACGAATCGCTGTTGAGACGCTGTTGCAGGAGCGTTTTGGCGGGCTGCCGCCTTGGGCCCTCGCCCGGCTGCAGGAGCTTCACCCCGAGAACCTCCAGCGCCTCATCCGCGAGGCCCTCACCGCCCCGGATCTCAACACCTTGCTGCGGCCCGAGGCGGGCTGAGCGGCCTCAGCGCGCCGTCGCCGTCGCGGTGGTCGGCCGCAAGCGCGCCACGACGGCGAGGTGGTCTGAGGGCAAGCCCGCGCGGAGGGCCTTGACGCTGGCCACCGTCCAGCTCGGGCCCACGAACGCGCGGTCGAGGGTGTACAGCGGCAAAGACGGGATCGGCCCCAGACGCGCGGGCCAGCTCGGCCCAGCGATGGCCTCGGTGAGCCCGGCCCCAGCGAGCAGCCCGCTGAACCGGGAGAAGGTGCGGTGGGTGTTCGTGTCTCCGGCGATGACGATGGAGTCCACGTCTAAGGAGCGGCTCACCCCGGCGAGCAGGCGCCCCGCCCGGCCGATGCGCGCGCCCCAGCCGCCGAGCTCTGAGGGCCCCGCGGGGCGATCCAAGTGCACCGCGACGAAGGGGAAGGCCCCGACCCCAGGCAAGACCGGGAACGTGAGCACGGCGTTGGCGACACGTTCACCCGCGGCGGGCATCGGCACGGTGACGCCGGCGAAGCGCTCCTCGCCGCAGCGCCCGAAGAAGCCGCCCCGCACGACGACGCCGATGCCCGCGCCGCCCATGGCCTCGATGTATTGGCCCTGAACGAGGGCCGTGTCGGGGGACGGGGAGGCCCCCCGGGCGACAACCTCGTTGTACAGCGCCTCTTGGTGGGTGAGCAGGTGGCCGATGACCTCGGCCCAGAGCGCCTCTCCGCGCACCTCCTGCGCGGCGATCACGTCGGCGTTCAGCGTGAGCAGCGCCCGCGCGATGGCCCGGGCGTCTTCGTCTCCGGCGACGTTCCAGGTGGCGACGGTCACCTCCCCCTCCGGCGCGCCCAGGCTGGCCGCGCAGGTCTTCACGACGGTGGTGATCGCCGTGGGGGCCTTGTGGTTGGAGTCCGGCGGCTGGGGCAGGCGCACGCCGACGGCGAAGGCCAAGAGCGCGAAGCCGGTCGTCAACGCGGCCAGGGTGCGCGCGTTCACGGCGAAGTTTAAGGCCAAGGAGAGGCCAAAAAACCACAGCGCGGGCTCGGCGGCCAAGGTGAGGGTGGTGAAGGTCAGCCCCTCGCCGATCCCGCCCACGAGCACACCTAAGGTCGCGAAGAACCCGACGCAGGCCAGGCTGAGCGCGATCTGGCCAAAAGAGTGAAGGGAGGGCGCGGGCATGTGCTCCCATTCTGGCCTGTTCTGCGCGCCGAAGCGAGCCCGATCACCCACTCGACCGAGGCTTGGCGAAGCGGCTACACTTCATCGGCGGCGCGACGCCATCCACTCCCCACGCCCGGACGCTGATCCCGATGCGAAGCGGAACCCTGCTCCTCCCCGTGCTCTCCGCCTTCGCCGCGCTCTCGGCGTGCCGGCCGCCCAAACCGCCGGACACGCCGCCCCCCGAGCCCGCCCGGCTGAGCACCTTAGAGGCCCGAGGCCTCGCCCCCGTCGAGGACGCCCCGGCGCTGAGCGCGCCGCCGCTCCTCTTGACCGGCGCCAAGGTGATGACCGCCGCCGGGGTCACCCACGATCCCGGCTGGGTGCTCTTGCGCGACGGCCGCGTCGCCGAGCTCGGCGCCGGTGAGCCCCCGGCCGCCCCAGACGCCAAAAAGATCGACCTGACCGGGCGCGTGATCACCCCCGGCCTCATCGACACCCACTCCCACATCGGGGTCTACGCCGCGCCCGACGCCCAGGCGCACAACGACGGGAACGAGATGACGAGCCCGGTCACCGCCGGGGTCTGGGCCGAGCACGCCTTCTGGCCTGAAGATCCCCAGCTTGAGCTGCTCGTCGCCGGCGGGGTGACGACGGCGCAGATCTTGCCCGGCTCGGGCAACCTCATCGGCGGTCGTGGGGTGATCCTCCACCTCGTGCCCACACGCGGCGCCCGGGCCATGCGCCTGCCCGGCGCGCCGGAGACCCTCAAGATGGCCTGCGGCGAGAACCCCAAGCGGGTCTACGGCGAGCGCGGCAGCGAGCCCTCCACCCGAATGGGCAACCTGCACACCCAGCGCGAGGCGTTCTACGCCGCCGAGCGGCTGGTGCTGGACTGGGAGACCTACACCCGGGCCCATGAGACCTGGGCAAAAGACGGCGCCGAGGGTGAGGCGCCGACGCCCCCCGCCCGCGACCTCAACAACGAGACCCTCGCCCTCGTCATACAAGGCGAGATCTTGCCCCAGGTGCACTGCTATCGAGCAGATGACATGCTCAACATGCTGCAGCTCGCCGATGAGCTGGGCTTCTCCATCCGCTCCTTCCATCACGCGCTAGAGGCCTACAAGATCCGCGACGTGCTCGCCGAACGAGACGTCGCCGTCTCTACCTGGGCCGACTGGTGGGGCTTCAAGTTAGAGGCCTGGGACGGCATCGAGGCCAACGCCGCGATGCTCGCCCAAGCCGGGGTGCGCGCGGTGATCCATTCAGACTCCCCCATCGGCGCCCAGCGCCTCAACCAAGAGGCGGCGAAGGCCCGCCGGGCGGGCGCCGAGGCCGGCATCACCTTCACCGACGACCAGACCCTGCGCTGGATCACCGCCAACCCCGCCTGGGCCCTGGGCGTTGAGGATCAGGTCGGCACCTTGGAGCCTGGCAAACGTGCCGATCTCACGATCTGGGACGGCGACCCCTTCTCGGTCTACACCCACGCCGAGCTCGTGATCATCGACGGGGCCCTCCGATACCGGCGCGGCGACGGCGCGGCGCCCTGGAGCGACTGGACCCTTGGCCGCGAGGTGGCGCCATGATCTTCACGGCGCTGCTCTCCGCCTTGGCGCTCACGCAAACCGCCGACGCCACGGGCCTCGCGGACCCCCTCTGCACCGTCATCGCCGGGGCCAAGGTCTACACGCCGACCGGCCCCCAAGAGAACCTCGACGTGCTCCTGCGCGCCGACCGCATCGAGCGTGTCGGCGTCGGGATCAACGAGCCCGGCTGCGCCCGCGTCGAGGCCCAAGGGCTCACCCTCACCCCAGGCTTCGTCGAGCCCTGGGCCCAGCTCGGGCTCATCGAAGTGGACCTGGAGGGCGCGAGCCACGACGACGAGGGCCGCGGCCCCGACCTCCGCGCCGCCGAGGGCTACAACCCCCGCTCCTCCGTCGTGCCCGTCACCCGCGTGGCCGGGGTCACCTCCGTCGTGATCGCGCCCTCGGGGGGCGGTCTCGCCGGGCAAGCGGCCTGGGTAGACCTGGCCGGCGCCACCCAAGCCGAGGCCGTGCAGAACCCCTCCGTGGCGATGGTCTGGTCACCCCACCAAGACCTCCCCGTCGCGCTCTACGAGCTTCGTGCGCTCCTTGAGGAGGCGCGCAGCTACGGCAAGAGCCGCGCCGCTTGGGAGCAGAACCGCGCCCGCCCCTTCACCACCTCCCCCCGCGACCTCGACGCGCTCCAGCCCGTGCTGCGCGGCGAGCTCCCCCTGGTCGTCACCGTAGACCGCGCCGCGGACATCGAGGCGATCTTACGTTTTGCCCAAGAAGAGCGCCTCCGCGTCGTGATCCTCGGCGGCGCCGAGGCCTGGATGCTCGCCGAGGCCCTCGCCGCGGCGAAGGTGCCGGTGATCCTCGACCCCCTCACGATCGGCCCGACGAGCTTCACCAGCCGCGACGCCCGCCCCGACAACGCCGCGCGCTTACACGCCGCCGGGGTCGAGCTGATGATCTCCAGCCGCCAGCTCCACAACGTGCGGGTGCTCGGCCAGAACGCCGGGAACGCCGTGCGTGAGGGCCTGCCCCACGACGCGGCGATCACCGCGCTCACCGCCACCCCCGCCCGGGTGTTCGGCCTCAGCGACCTCGGCGTCGTGGCCCCTGGCGCTCGCGCCAACCTCGTGCTGTGGAGCGGCGACCCTCTGGAGCTCTCGACGACCGTGCGGTCCTTGTGGATCGGCGGCGAGGCCATCCCGCTCACGAGCCGACAGACGCTTCTGCGCGACCGCTACCTGCAAAGCCCCGCGCCCCTGCCCTCCCCTCCCCTCTAAGCCCTCCTCTCTGAGCGGCCTTCGAAGACG
>JAKLKE010000365.1 GCA_023150775.1 Myxococcota bacterium | reverse complement strand
CCTGCGACGACCTGCAGATCGTGCAGTACTACGACTCGTTCACCGCGGGGAGCACCGCGATGGACAAGGCCAAGGCCATCGTCGGCTTCACGCTCAGCTCCAGCAGCTCCGAGTCTACGTTCACCAGCGCCTACGACGGCGGCGTGTGGGACGTGGTGGTGATCGACGTGCCGGGCAGCACGCTCCCCTCTGGGGTGGAGGATCGTGTTGAGGACGCCATCGCTGACGGCACCATCGTGCTGTTCAGCTACTGGTACCTCCAGAGCTCCTCAACCCTCCCCACCACCCTCGGCGTCACGGTGGACAGCAGCTTCTCGACGCCCCTGCCGCTCTCCGCCGCCTCCGGCAGCCCCTTGTGGACGATCTCCCAGACCTTGCCCAGCTCCATCAAGAACTACACCTACGACGCGGGCATCAACGGCGTCGTGCTCAGCCCCATCGACGCCTCCACCTCCGAGACCTTGGCCATCTACAGCGGCGACGCCACGAAGGAGGCGATCATGGCCACCTTCGACGGCCAGGTCATCATCAACGGGCATCTTCCTTGGGACTTCCAGGGCACCGATGACGACACGGACGGGAAGAACGACATGGCCGAGCTGTACATCAACGAGCTGGCCTGGACGACGGGCTGCATCTTCTGAGGCGTGAGCGTGTCGCCAGCGGTGAATGAATCCCGGGCGCCTCTTGGGCCCGGGGTTCTGCGCGGGGAGGATGCGCCTCTCCGTGCTGTCCCCCAGCGGAGAGGGGCGCTTGTTTGTGCCGGAGTCCCCTCCCCTGCGGGTGGTCTGGGAAAAAGACGTCTGCCTCAGCGTCGAGGCGCCGCCGACACGGCGGGTCTGCGGCCAGGTGGAGTCGCACATCGGCGTGGTGCAGCGGGTCTGGGTGAGCGCGGGCGAGCTGGCCACCGGGGTCATCCCGAACAGACGGGCGATCAACGTGACGCGGGCGGGGAGCTGGGATCCCGAGGCGCCCGGCCCCGCCTTACGCCTGCCCAGCGCGCGTCAAGGCGGCGTCGGCCTCATCGCCACCCCGGTTGAGGGCGGGCTGCTGCGTGTGGAGGGCACCATGGTGGGTATGCCCGCGCACACGGCCGGGCTCCTCCCCGGTGAGCTCGTCCGTGTGTCGTCTGCTGATCTCGGCGACGTCGGCGGCGTCGTACACATCGAGCGTGTCCTCACCGGGGAGTCTGTGTCACTTCACCGCGCTCTGTTTGACGCGCCGCCCGGCATCCCCCAGCTTCAAGACATCAACGGCGCGCCGTTCGTTGGCTTCTGGTCGCCTCAAGGCGCCCTGGCCCTCTGAGCGGGATCCTTCGCTGCGGGCGCGCCCTAACGCTGGCTCATGTTGTTCCCGCTCTTGTTCGTCGGGTGGGCGACGAGCTTCGAGACCTTGAGCCAGAGCCGCTCCTTCACCGAGCCGCCGCGCGGGTCGGCCGGGTCGGGCTTGGGGGTGACCAGGCCAGCGAGCATCTTCACGACGAGCCGCACACGCATCGAACCTCCTCGCCGCAGCATACCCGCATCGGGCCGGTTATGGCCGAGCGGTCACCCCAAGGCGTGAGGACCGCATGAGCCACGACCCAGAGCCCCCGCCCCAGGCCGCGCTGATCGGGCGCCGTTGGGACGGGGGTGAACACCTCGTCACCGCCGCCGACATCGCCGCCTTCGCCCAGGCCACTGAGGACACGAACCCCCGCTACGCCGGGGAGGCGCCCGTCGCGCCGCCGATGTTCCATGTGCGCTTGATGCGTGATCTCTTGTTCTTGATCATCGAAGATCCCGCCCTGGACCTCGACGTGCTGCGCCTCGTTCACGGCGAGCACGACGCGCGCTTCACCCGCCTGCTCCGCGCCGGGGAGCGCCTGCGGGTGGTCGGGGAGCTCCTTGGCGCCGTCGAGAAACGCTCGGGGCTGGTGATCACGGCGCGGCTCACCGGCGACGTCGGCGAGGAGCGTGTGGTGGACTGCGTCACCGTGTTCTTCATCCGCGCCAAACCGACCGGGGAGCGGCCCGCCGAGCGCGCGGCGAAGCCCGCCGAAACCCCCGCGCCTCCCCCGCCGCCGGACTGGTCGGCCTCGGTGAACGTCGCGCCCGACGCCTCGTACCGCTACGCCCAGGCCTCGGGCGACGTGAACCCGATCCACATTCACCCGGAGACGGCCCGGGCGGCGGGGCTGCCCGACGTGATCCTCCACGGCCTCTGCACCATGGCGCTCACCGCCCGCGCCCTCACCGATGGCCTCGCCGCCGGAGACCCGAGCCGCCTGCGCCGCCTCTCCGTGCGCTGGGCGCGGCCCGTGTTTAACGGGCAGACCCTCACCGTCACCGCGCGGCGCGCGGGTGAAGGGGTCTGGGCCGTAGAGACCCTCGGCCCCGACGGAAAGCCGGTGATCACCGCGGCGGTGGCGGAGCAAGGCTGATGCTTGACCCGCGCTGCCTCTCGCCGGACGCGTTGAAGGCCCTCGCCGCCGAGCGCCTGGGCCAGCGCGCGCCCCCGCCGCACACCGCGCGCTCGCTGCGTGAGGCCGCCGAGGCGGCGATGGTCACGACGCCCAGCCACGCCCAGGCCCTCGACGGGCTGCTCGTCGCGCTGCGCGATCTGGAGCTCGCTGAAGAGGGTCATCTGCCCGGCGGGCGCGGCCTCGCCCGGGGCCGCGCCTTGGCCCAAGACCTGCTCTCGGTCACCTTGGAGGCCTGGGACAACGAGGGGCGCCGGGGGGCCCTGCGCCTGCCGCGCCCCGCCTTGGCCGCCGACCCGGTCACCCGTCGCCGCCTCGCCCTGCGCCCGCTGGGTGAGCACGATGACGTCATCCTTAGCTTTGAGGCCCGCTTTGATGAGGACGGCGAGGCCCGTCCTTGGGTGGCGCTCGGCGGCCCTTCCCTCGCCGAGCTGCTGCCCGTGGAGGACTGGCCCGAGCCGCGGCTCATCGCGGCCTGCCTCGTCGCGGGGCTCAGAGGCCTCGCCGCGCTGCAACAACGTGGACTCGGTCACGGAGCCTTAGGGCCGGAGCACCTGATCTTCACCTTAGAGGGGGTGCGCCTCGCCTGGCTCGACCCGGTCTTGCCGACGCCCCCGCGCCCTGAAGACGACCTCGCCGCGCTGGGGCGCGCGGTCGGCGCGCTGGACCCCGAGGGGCACGACGCGCTGGGGGCCCTGGCCTGGGGCCTCGCCGAGTCGCCGCCGCCAAACGTCGGCCTCGCCATCGAGCTGCTGCGGCGCGGCATGAGCCAGTCCTTGTTGGAGCGGCGCCACGAGCTGGCGATGCACGCCCGGGCCCAAGGCCGCCGTCACCGCCACGCCCAGGCCCTCAACCTCAGCCGCCGCCTGAGCCTCGCCCTGCCGCCGCCCGCTGGGGTGTTCTGCCTCAAGGCCGAACGAGACGCGGTGATGGTGCTCGCCGACGCGACGGCGGACCAGCTTCGGGGCGGCCCAGCGACGGCCTGGCCGACACGCTTTTTGCCCGTCTTGTGGAGCCCGGCGCACGGCCTCGACGCCAGCGCCGCGCGCTCTCTGGTGCGCGCCTGGACCACCCGCGCCCGGGGAGACGAGGCCCGGCGTCAGGCCCAGCAGGCCGAGCTCGGCAGCACAGACGAGGGCGCGGCGAGCCTGGTGCGTTGGCTTCAGCTCCAGCTCAGCCTACGCACGGAGCGTATGTTGATGGCCCGCAGCGCCCCCTGAGGCGCCGAGACGCCCGCTCAGAAGGCGTCGTTGAGCGCGGCGGGTGTGCCCTTGTTGTCCTTCTCGTAGCTGCTCGTGCCTTTGGCCCAGTTCAACGAGTCGTCGTTGTCTAAGGCGCCATAGACGCTCGCGTTGAGCTGCATCGAGAAGCCCTGGGACATCGCCGCGGACCAATCCTCTCGGCTGTTGTCGTACTCAAGCTCGTCGATGACCAAGCCGTTAAACGCGACGTAGAGCTCGTCGTCTGAGTTGGCCAGGTCGATGTCACCGCCGTAGGTGTAGTCTCCGGTGAGGCCGCCGTTCTTCTTGGTGTCGGCGTTGCGCAAGAAGAGCGCGTGCCCACCGGCGGCGATGAAGACCTCACCGCTGACGCTGTGTTTGTCGCTGCCTGCGTCGTAGAGCACCCAGCCGTCACACATCAAGATGTCGGCGCCGCTCGCGTTGTACAGCTCAAACCACTCGGCCTCGGTGTCTTTGAGGGTCTTGGGATCCTGCATGATCTCGGTGATCACGAGGTCGCCGTAGCTCAGGAGGCCCTCGTCGCAGGTGCCGTCGCAGTCATTGTCGGCGGCGTCGCGAGTCTCTCTGGCCGTGGGGTTGATGCTGGCGTCGGTGTCGTCACAGTCATCACCAGACGTGCTGGCGTCGGTGTCGTAGCCGTCGCCGTCACAGTCGAAGTCGCTGTCGCCGAGGCAGTCGGAGTCGACGGCGTCGTAGCAGATGTCCGTGGCGCCGGGGAAGCTCCCGGCGTCGCCGTCGTCGCAGTCGCTGTTGTCTTCGCTGAGCCCGCTCTTGAGCGCGCAGGCCAAGGCCGTCACGGCGGGGTCACCATAGCCGTCGCCGTCGAGATCGACGTAATACAGCGTGGCGTCGCTCGGCGGGCCCTCGTCAGTGGCGCCGTCGCAGTCTTCATCGCCGCCGCCGCAGACCTCGGTGGCGTCGGGGTTCACGTCGGCGTTCGTGTCGTCGCAGTCGCCAGCCTGGGCGCGGTAGCCCGTGGGCACGACGCAGGCCTGCACGCTCACGGCGGGGTCGCCGAAGCCGTCGCCGTCGTCGTCGGCGTAGAAGGTCTCGGCGTCGGTGGTGAGGCCCTCGTCGAGCTCGCCGTCGCAGTCCTCGTCGCGGCCGTCGCAGGACTCGACGCCCTCGGGGCTCACCGCGGCGTCACCATCATCACAGTCCTCAGCGTTGTCTACGGAGCCCGTGGGCGGCGCGCAGGTGACAAACTCCGCCGCCGGATCGCCGTAGCCGTCGCCGTCCTCATCGGCGTAGGTCGTCACCGCGTCGGCGGCGTCCTCGTCGATCTGCCCATCGCAGTCTTGGTCAACGCCGTCGCAGACCTCTTCAGCGCCGGGGTAGCGGCTGGGGTCGTCGTCGTCGCAGTCCTTCTCCGCGCTCACGCCGTCGCCGTCGGCGTCTACGGGCTCGCCCGAGTCGTCGTCTCCGCCACCGCCGCTGTCTTCGCCGGTGCCGCTCGTGTCATCGGTGGGCTCGCGGTCCTCATAGCCGATGGGCTTCTCCGGCAGACACGCCGTCATCAGGCAGAGCAGGGGGAGAAGAGGGCAGCGCATCACACACTCCGGGGGGACGACCTCACATCCTGCCGGGGATCAGCGCCCTCGTCAACCGGCGCCGGCTCAAAGGCCGCTGGGCTCACCGGGGATCGGCTGGTGAATCGGCAGCACCACCTGGAACCGCGCGCCCTCGCCGGGCTGGCTGCGAACGGTGATGAGGCCGCCATGCCGCTCGGCGATTCGGGCGCAGATCGCGAGGCCCACGCCGTTGCCGCCGTACTCCTCCGCGCGGTGAAGCCGCTGGAAGATGCCGAAGATGCGCGGGGCGTACCGCTCGTCCAAGCCGATTCCGTGATCTCGCACCGTGATCCGCGCCACCCGGGTGTCCCACTCGGCGCTGACCTCGACGCGGGGCACCTCGTCTTTTTTGTGGAACTTGAGCGCGTTGCCGATGAGGTTCTGCAGGAGCTGGTGCATCAGGGTGCGGCTGGACTCTAAGGTCGGCAGCGGCCCGACGGTCACCGCCGCCCCCTTCTCGTGAATCACCTCTTCGAGATCCGAGAGCACCTGGCGCACCACCACGCCGAGATCGACGGACTGGAAGGTGATGGGGTTCGCCGCGGCGCGGGAGTAGCTCAAGAGGTCGCCGATGAGGCCATGCACCCGCTCGGAGGAGCCGTAGATGCGGGTGAGGTACTCCTGAGCGCCGGTGGGGAGCTGGTCGCC
>JAKLKE010000364.1 GCA_023150775.1 Myxococcota bacterium | reverse complement strand
GGCGCTCGCCGTGAAGCTCGGCAGATCCTCGGGGTGAGGATCCAATCCTACACAGAGCAGGCTGTCGGCCGCCCGAGCCCGGGCCTCCAGTCGCTCAAAGAACGACGGTGTGCTGGCGGCGGAGGGCGTAGAAGTGGACATGCGGCGGCTCCTTAGGCCCGGCCCAAGACCATAGCGACGAGCGCCATGCGGACGTAGAGGCCATACTCGATCTGGCGGAAATAGGCGGCGCGTGGATCGTCATCGACGTCCATGCTGATCTCCCCGACGCGGGGGAAAGGATGCATCACGATCATGTCAGACTTCGCGGCGCGTAAGGTCTCGGGCGTGATGACGTAGGCGCCTCGCACGGCCTCATAGGCCGCCGGGTCGTCAAACCGCTCCTTCTGTACGCGGGTGACGTAGAGCACGTCTGTCTCGGCCAAGACCTCGTCCAGCTCGCTGTGCTGGGTGAAGGCCAGGCCCGCCGCGTTTAGCTCCTCGCAGATCTCCGCGGGCATCGGCAGGCTCGTCGGCGACACAAGGCGCAGAGTGACCTTGTACGGACACAAGAGCCGGGCCAGGCTGTGTACGGTGCGGCCGTATTTGAGGTCGCCCAAGAGCGTGACGGTGAGGCCGTCGATGCGGTCGAGCTCCTCGCGGATGGTGAACAGATCGATGAGCGCCTGGGAGGGGTGCTCGCCGATGCCATCTCCGGCGTTGATCACCGGCTTCTTGCAGTAGTGCGCCGCCTGGGCCGCCGCGCCGACCTCGGGGTGACGCAGCACGAGCACGTCGGCGTAAGACTCCAAGGTGCGAACTGTGTCAGGTAACGACTCACCCTTGGCGACTGAAGAGTAACGCACCTCGTTGATGGAGATGACGCTGCCGCCGAGGCGCTCCATGGCCGCGGCGAAGGAGGCCGAGGTGCGGGTGGACGGCTCGTAGAACAGGTTCGCGAGGATCTTGCCCCGGCAGAGGTCGAAGCTGCCGATGCGGGAGACGAGGTTTCGCATTTCATGGGCCACACGCAGGACGTACTCTTGATCTTGGCGGCTGAACTGCCGCACCGAGAGGATGTCCTTCCCGTGGAAGGGCGCGTCACGCCGGTCGGTGAAGGTGGGCGCGTCAGGCAGTGCGGCGGGGGACATCGGGCGCTCCGGGCGGTGTTACCGTTGCGAGTCAGCGGACTAACCCGGCGCTCGGCCCTCGACCATTCGCCGGGTATGTTGAGACGAGGGCGGATCAGCCCTCGACGTGGCCCCGGAACGCCCGCTCCAAGGCCGCGACCGCCAGCGTGATCGCCGCGCCGCCCAGGGGGTGCGTGATCACGAGGTTCGTCGCGGTCGTGACGACGCCGATCTGGGCGGGGGCCTGGCCCTCCGGCAGTCCCTCAAACAGCGCCTCAAAGGCCTCGGCCTTCGTGGGGTCTACCTCGATGATCACCCGCCCGAGGCTCTCTGAGAAGCACAGCGTCGCGGTGTCGTTCAGGTGGTGGCCCCGAGGCAAGGCGCCCAAGGTGACCGCCGCGCCCTGGCGCCCACCGATACACATCTCGGCCAAGGCCACGGCAAGGCCCCCCTCGGCGCAGTCGTGGGCGCTGCGCACGAGGCCGGCCCGGATCGCCTGATGGAGCGCACGATAGCGGGGCAGAGGGTCGGTCAGCGGCGCCGGGACCGTCGCGCCCAAGGCCCCAAGCTGGGCGTACAAGGCCGAGCCTCCGAGCTCCGCCCGGGTGCTGCCGAGCAGGTACAAGAGCCCGCCGGGGGCCTTGAGGTCCATGCTCACGGTCTGGTTGACGTCGGGCACGAAGCCCATGGCGCTGATGAGCAAAGTGCCCGGGATGGGGTGGCGCACGCCGTGCTCGTCGGCGTACTCGTTGTTGAGGCTGTCTTTGCCGGAGATGAACGGCGCGCCATAGGCCACCGCCGCGTCATAGCAGCCCTTCACGCAGCGCACGAGGCCGCCGAGGCGGCCGGGCAGGGTGGGGTTGCCCCAGCAGAAGTTGTCCAGAAGCGCGATCTCGTCGGGGTCGGCCCCGACACACACGAGGTTTCTCACGGCCTCGTCGATGGCGGCCCAGGCCATGCGGTAGGGGTCGAGGCGGCCATACTGGGGGTTGATGCCCAAGGACAGCGCGACACCCTTCGGGGGCGCATCGGCGGGGGCGGCGCGCTCGGCGTCCATGGGGCGCAGCACCGTCGCGTCGCTGGGGCCGTCGTTCTTGACGCCGACATAAGGCCGCAGCACCGAGCCGCCGAGGACCTCGTGGTCGTAACGCCGCACGACGTCCTCGTGAGAGCGGTGGGTCGGGTGGCTGAGGATCTTGAGCAGGGCCTCGTCGAGCTTGAGCCCGGCCAGGTCTGGCGGCGCCTCGGGGGTGGGCGCGGTCCAGCGGCTCGTGAGCTGGCGCTGGGGCACGCCGTCGTGGAGCAGGTGGAGGTCGAGCTCACCGACGACCCGCTCCCCATAAAACACCCGCAGCGTGGCGTCGTCGGTGAAGCTGCCAAGCGCGACGACCTCGACGCCGACGTCCTCACAGATCTGCGACAGCCGCGCCCAGTGGGCCGGTGGCACGGCGAGCACCATCCGCTCTTGGGCCTCGGAGAGCCAGATCTCCCAGGGGTTGAGGCCGCTGTACTTGAGCGGCACGTCGAGGAGCTGCACCCGGGCGCCCAGGTCGGTCGCCATCTCCCCCACGGCGGAGCTGAGCCCGCCCGCCCCGCAGTCGGTCACGGCGTTGTACAGGCCCTCGTCCCGGGCGATCAACAGCGCCTCAAGGGCCTGCTTCTCATGAATCGGGTGGCCGATCTGCACCGACGAGCCCGCGATGAGCGCCGTGGAGGTGTCCATCTCCATCGACGAGAAGGTCGCGCCGCGTAGACCGTCACGGCCCGTGCGCCCGCCGAGGCACACGATGAGGTCACCCACCTGCGCCCGCGACCGGTGGGTGCCCGCCGGGGCGATGCCGACGCAGCCGCAGAACACGAGGGGGTTGGAGGTGTAGCCCGCGTCGTAGAGCACCGCGCCGCTCACCGTCGGGATGCCCATCTTGTTGCCGTAGTCGGCCACGCCGGCGATGACCCCGTCCGCCACCCGCTGGGGGTGCAGCACGTTCTGGGGCAGGGCCTCAAACGCCAGATCCGGCGGCCCAAAACACAACACGTCCGTTGTGGCGATGGGCCGGGCGCTCACGCCCATGACGTCACGCACGACGCCGCCCACCCCGGTGTTGGCCCCGCCGAAGGGCTCCAGGGCGGAGGGGTGGTTGTGTGTCTCGACCTTAAACGACAGCTCGAAGCGGCCGTCAAAGTCTACAATACCGGCGTTGTCTACGAAGACCGAGCGGAGCCAGGGCTTGGGGCACTGCTGGGTGGCGCCCTTGATGTAGGTCTTGTACATCGAGTCGATGGTCTCGACGGGGCCGTCGCCCTCTTGGTGCTGGATGAGCGCCTTGAACGTCTTGTGAACGCAGTGCTCACTCCAGGTCTGGGCGATCATCTCTAGCTCAAGGTCGGTCGGCTCCCGGCCGATGGCCCGGTAATGAGCGGCGACGACCTGCAGCTCCCGCAGGTCCAGGGCCAGGCGCCGGGCCTTGTTCACCGCGAGCAGCCCCGCGTCGTTCAGGTCACGCACCGGCACCACCTCAACCAGGCCCTCGGCCTTCGTCTCGCCGACGAAGGGCGCGGGCAGGCGGCGGTTGAGGGCGAAGCGCTGCACGACCTCGTTGGCGAGCACCCCCGCGGCGAGGCGCCCCGCGGTCTCGGCGCTCAAGGTCCCCGAGAGCGTCACCCGCTGCCCCGAGGCCGCGCGCTCTAAGGTGGTGAAGCCGAGGCTGTGCGCGGCGCCGAGCAGGCTCTCGGCCACGGAGTCCGTCACGCCGGGCAGGGGCGTGATCTCCACGAGGATGCCGCCGGGCACGTCCTCGGCACCCTCAGCGCCGTCGCCGACCACCTCCACGGTGAAGCTCTGCACGACCGGGTCTACGAGCAGGCGCGCGGCGATGGCCTCGGCGTCTTGGGCGGTCAGCGCAGCGCCGCCTAAAAAGTAGAGATCCTCAACATTCACGCTGTCTAAGCCTTGGAGGCCCAAGGATTGGGCCTGCCGGGCGGCGGCGGGGCCACGGACGTCGGGGTGACCGGCGCGGGGGCTGACCGTGACTCGGGCGATCATGGGGGGCTCCAGTTGTCGCAGATATTCAAGTGAGAGAATGTGACAGCTTCGCCGGGCCTAGTGCAAGAAGTGCCGGGCGCCGGTGAACACCATGGCGAGGCCGAGGCGGTCGGCGGCGGCGATGACCTCCTCGTCTCGCATCGACCCGCCGGGCTGCACCACGGCGGTCACCCCGGCGGCGGCGGCGGCCTCGACCCCATCGGGGAAGGGGAAGAACGCGTCGCTGGCGACGACGGCGCCGATGGCGCGGTCCCCGGCGCGGCTGGCGGCGATACGCACGGAGTCCACGCGGTTCATCTGCCCGGCGCCGACCCCGACGCAGAGGTGATCCCGGGCGAAGACGATGGCGTTGGACTTGACGTGTTTGACCGCGCGCCAGGCGAAGTCAAGCTGGGCGAGCTCCGCCGCCGTGGGCGGGCGCAGGGTGGCGACCTTCCAGGCCGAGGCGTCTACGGCGAGCTGGTCCGGGCTCTGCACGAGCAGGCCGCCGTGTACGCTGCGCAGGCTCAGGCTGGGGAGCTTCGGCGCCCGGGCCCGCATCACCCGGCACTGCTTGCGGCGCTCCAGCCGCACGAGGGCCTCCTCAGTGAAGTCCGGCGCCACGAGCACCTCGACGAAGAGTTTGCTCTCGGCCAGGGCCACGGCGAAGTCAATATCAACAACCCCGTTGACCGCGATGATGCTGCCGAAGGCGCTCACCGGGTCACAGGACAGCGCCCGGCGGAACGCCTCGGAGAGCGTGTCAGCGACGGCCAGACCGCAGGGGTTCGTGTGTTTGATGATGGCGCAGCAGGGCTCGGAGAAGGACTGGGGCACCTCCCAGGCCGCGACCAAGTCAACGATGTTGTTGTAGCTCAGCTCCTTGCCCTGGAGCTGCTCAAAGGGCCAGGCCTGGCCGTCGAGCTGGTACAGCGCCGCGCGTTGGTGGGGGTTCTCGCCGTAACGAAGCGGCTGAAGCAGGCGCGCCGAGAGCTGAATCTCTTGGGGCAAGGTCTCGGCGCCCTCGACGGCGGCGCCGAGGTATCCCGCGATGGCGGCGTCATAGGCGGCGGTGTGGCGAAAGGCCTTGAGCGCCAAGGCCCGACGGGTGGGGAGATCTGGACCCCCCTCGTGAAGCGATGAGAGCACGGCGCCGTGGTCGGCGGAGTCGACCAGCACCACGACGGACTCAAAGTTCTTCGCCGCGGCGCGCAGGAGCGTCACTCCGCCGATGTCGATCTGCTCCACCGCGTCGGCCTCGGTGACCCCCGGCGCGGCGACGGTGGCGGCGAAGGGGTAGAGGTTACACACGACGAGGTCGATGGGCTGAATCTGGTGCTGGGCCAGCTCATTGAGGTGCTCGTCGGTGCGACGGGCCAAGATGCCGCCGTGCACGGCGGGGTGGAGGGTCTTCACCCGACCGCCGAGGATCTCCGGCGCCCCGGTCATGTCGCTGACCTCGATCACCTCAAGCCCCGCGGCGCGCAGCGCCCGAGCGGTTCCACCCGAGGCGATGAGCTGCACACCCGCCCCGGCGAGGTGTTGGGCGAGCTCGACGAGGCCGGTCTTGTCATGGACGCTCAGCAGCGCGCGACGAATCATCGGTTCACCTGGCTTGAATCGGTTGAAGAACGAGAGAACGAGGCGCAGCGCCGGGCCACGACCTCGATCAACAGCTTGTGCTCGGCGGCGTGAACCCGGGCCTTGAGGGTGTCGAGGCTGTCCTCCGGCAAGATCGGCACCGTCACCTGGCCGAGCACCGGGCCCGCGTCCACCTCGGCGATGGCCTCGTGCACCATCACGCC
>JAKLKE010000363.1 GCA_023150775.1 Myxococcota bacterium | reverse complement strand
AAGAGGACCACCCCATCGAGCTCGGTGAGGTCTTCGTCGTCGGGGGGCTGAGCCTCAAGGTGGTCGAGGTCGATCCCACCCGCGCGCCGACGATCAGCCCCTCGTCTACCCACTACGGCTACCACCTCGTCGCCGCCATCGACGGCCCCACGGGCCCCGAGGCCACGCTGCGCGACCTGCGCGGCGGCGCGAGCCACCACGTCGTCGCCGGCAACCGGGCGATCCTGCTCTACCTCTTGGGCCGGCAGATCGTCTCCGACACCGAGGCCGGCCTGGGCGAAGGGGAGCGCGGCTGGTGCTCCGACGAAGACATCAAGCTCGGCGTCTGGGGGCGCTCGAAGTCACAAGGAAACCCCGGCGGTCTCCACGTGCTCGTGCATCGTCTGCGCAAAGAGCTCGAAGACGCGGGCCTCGACGCCTGGTGTATCGAGAAGCGCCGCCGCTTCATCCGAATCCGCGTCGAGCGAGTGGAGATCACCTGATCTCCCCTTGGCCCTGAGGCCCCATGACGGTGAGCCAAGCGCTGCCAGAGGTCCTCGCCGGGCGGTATCGCCTCGGCCGCGCCTTGGGCGAGGGCGGCATGGCCAAGGTCTTCTGGGCCTGGGATGAGCTGCTGCGGGTCGAGCGCGCGGTGAAGGTGCTGCAGCCCGAGGCCGCGGAGAGCCCGCTTCTGCGCACGCGGCTTCTGGGCGAGGCCACGGCGATGGCCCGGCTCAACCACCCGAACGTGCTGCGGGTGATGGACCTCAACGCCGACCACTCGCCGCCTTTCGTCGTGATGGAGCTCGCGACCGGGGGCAGCCTCGCCGATCGACTAGAGCGTGGCGGCCCCCTGCCTGTGGCCGAGGCGACCCACCTCATCGCCCAGGTCGGCCTCGCGCTCCAGGCGGCCCATGAGGCGGGCATCATCCACCGCGACGTGAAGCCCCAGAACGTGCTGGTCGGGGCCGGCGGCGTCGCCCTGCTCGCCGACTTTGGCATCGCCTTGTTGAGCGGCGACGGCGACCTGCGCACGACGCGCACCAACGTCGCCATGGGCTCGATGTGTTTTATGGCGCCAGAGCAGCGCCTCGACGCCCGCGCCGTGGGCCCCGCCGCGGACGTGTACGCCGCGGCCTGCGCGCTGTACAACCTCATCACCAACGAGAACCCCATCGACCTGTTCACGGCGGCGGAGCGCTCCCCGCGCTGGCTGCCGGTGCCCGCCGCCCTTCGTGCGGTGCTGCGCCAGGCGACGGCCTTTGACCCCGAGGCCCGGCCGATGAGCGCGCGGGCCTTCGCGGAGCAGCTCCTCGCCGCTTTGGATGAGCACGCCGTGGTGCCGCCGGAGCTCGCCGAGCACACGGCCTTGGCCTTGTCTTGGCGGCCCGTCTCGTCGGGGGAGTCGCCCCTCGCCCCGTCCCAGGCGGATCACACCTTCGACAGGATCTTCGCCGTCGCCCAGACGAGCATGAGCGGCCCGGCGGGCGGCCTGTACACCCCAACGGCGCCCCCCGCGCAGCACACGCCGACCTTACGCCCCGAGCCCCCAGCGTCGCGCCGGGTGACGGCGCCGGAGCCCCAGGCCCGATCCCACGCGCGCTGGATCCCGCTCGGGGTCTTGGCCTTGGCGGTGGTCTCGGCGATCGTCTGGTTGGCGGGCAGGGGAGAAGAGGAGGCGAGCGTCGCGCCTGCGCCGGTCGTCGCGCCGGTGGCCCTCGTCGAGGATCCCGGCGTGCCAGCGGCGCCGATCACCGCGCCCATCGCCGCGCCGCCCGTCACCTCGCCCCCCGAGGCCACCCGGGTGAAGGAGCCTACGCTCAGCGCGCCGCCCACGCCCAAAAAAGAGCCCCCCAAGGAGCCAACGGTTGGCGCCTCGGCCCTCGCGGGCGCTTGGCAGGGCGTCTTTCGTGGCCACGTCGCCCAGCTCAGCCTCAACGGCGACGATGATGCGCTGAGCGGGATGTTTGTCGTCAAAGACCGCACCGGCGCCGCCGTCGTGACGAGCCCGGTCGTCGGTCATTTTGACCCAGAGACCCGCGTGTTGAGCCTTACTGACCGGGATCAAAACCAACAAGACGCGGCGCGCTATACTCTCCGGCTGACCAAGCCGACACGCCTAGAGGGTGAGTCCCACACGGTTCACACCACGTCGAGCGCCTTGGTCGTCCTCAACAGGTCGCCCGGATGATCTTCGCCCTTCTCACGCTGCCTTTGGCCTCGGCGACCACCTGGGGAGCCTACGCGGCTGGGGGAGCGGCGGACGCGCCCGCCGAAGATCACGCCTACGTCGCCCTCGGCGGCATCGCCTCGTGGACGGTCAACCCCCGGCTCATGGCGGAGCTGCACACCCAGGCCGGGGTCACCTCGGTGCTGGGGCCTCGGGTGGACGCTCGGCCCGAGGCGCGGGTGCGGCTCACCGGCCTCGACTCCAAGAACGCCGTCGTGTTCATCGGCGGCTACGGCCTGAGCGCGCGCCCTGATCTGGGGCCGTCTGGGGCCTTGGGTTTTGGCCTGGATCTGCCCACGGGGGCCCGCGGGGTGTTTCGCCTCGACATGCGGATGGTCACCGACGGCCTCACCCCAGCAACGGCGGAGCTGAGCCTCGGCCTCGTTCGTTCCCCCGCGATCCCCGTCGTCGTGGCGCCGCCCGAGCCGCCCCCCGAGACCAGCCAGCCCCTCGTCTGGCTGCCGCACCCCTACTGCGAGTGGGTCCCCGCTGAGGAGCTGTCGCGCCACTGGAGCCGCCTGCCGCCGGATCACCAGGTCTGGGCGACGGCCCCGGGCGGGACGCTGCAGCTCTTGCCCCCCGGCCAGGCCGAGCTCACCGCGCTCAGCCTCACCCCGCGCCCCGAGCAAGGCGGCCTCGTGCTCGTGGGCATCCCCGGCGACAAGCTCATGGTCGGCGACGTGAGCTTCAACGTCGGCGCCGATGGGGTCGCCGTGCTCATCACCCCCGAGGGCGTCGTCGAGGCCACGGTGGTCGGCGCGGGGCGTCGAGAGGAGCTCCTCGCCGCGGTGGTCTCGGGCCACGTCGTCTACCTGCGCGCCGGGCGCCCCGAGCCGGTGATGGTGCGTTTCCCCAAGAGCTCGGCGTCGATCAGCGGCGATGACATCGAGCGCCTGCACAAGCTCGCCCGGGCGACGGAGGGCTGGGAGTATGAGCTGCAGGGCTCAGCCTCTCCTGAGGGCGCCGCCGAGGTGAACGCCCGCCTCGCCGCCGAGCGCGCCGCCGCCACCCGGGCGGTCTTGGAGGCCGCCGGGGTGCCGCCGGACAAGATCCGCGTGCTGAGCGTCGATCGGGAGCTCGCCTCCGACGCGCCCCCCGAAGACCTGCGCTCGTGTACGGTGCGGGCCGTCCCCCCTCGGCCGGCGGAGGAGTGATGTCTCTGACCCTCGGGATCCTCACGATCTTCGGTCTCGCGGGCGTCGCCGAGGCGGCCTCTCACGTCGTCGTCCAGGCCGGGCAGACCATCGAGTCTATCGCCGCAGACGAGGGCCTCGTGGGTCGTGAGGCCGAGATTCGCCAGCTCTCGGGCCTCGGCGCCGCCGCCCAGCCCAGCCCCGGCGCGGTGCTGCTGCTCCCTTTAGATCGCGGCGGCCAAGAGAGCCTCGTGCTCACGACCTATGGTGAGGTCACCGCCCGGCTCGGCGCCGCGACCCCCAGGCCCCTCGTCTCCGGTGAGCGCCTCGCCCCCGGCGCTGAGGTGTGTACGGCGGCGAAGAGCTTCGTGACCTTACGCCTCGTGCTTGACGAGGCGACGCGGCACCACGACGACCTCACGCTGATGCCCGAGAGCTGCGTCGTCGTGGAGCGGGTCAACCTAGAGGGCGCCGAGCGCAGCTCTTTGGTCTCTCTGGGCCAAGGCTCGGTCACCGTGCAGCCCAACCTCGACGGCCACGTCCCCGGTCGGGTGACGGTGCGGGCCTGGGGCGCGGTGACGAGCGGCCTCGGCGGCGGCCACCGGATGCACGTCGAGCGTGGGGCCCTGCGCGCTGAAGCCGTGAGCCAGCCCCTTGAGATCTACGGCGGCAGCGCCCGGCTCGACCTCTCGGCGGGCGAAGGCAGCCGATCCCGTGGCGACGCGCCGCCGGATCCTGCGGTGAAGCTCCTGATCGGCCCGGAGACCTTGCTCCCCGAAGACCACAGCGTGCTTCGTGCCCCCGACTTCACCTGGAGCCCCGTGTCTCGGGCCCTGGGCTATCAGCTAGAGATCGCCACCGATCCCTACTTCACCGAGCCCGTGCTCGTGATGGAGTCGCCCGTCGCAGAGTGGCTCCCCGAGGCCATGCTCTTGCCTTGGCGGGCCCGGGGTGTGTACTGGCGGGTGATCCCCGTCGATCGTTTTGGGTATCTCGGCGTGCCCAGCGAGCCCCAGCACCTCCGCTTCCCGCCGGGCTCAGGCGGCGGATGATCCGTCGCTCAGCGTCTCAGACGCCACGTCGTTAAGCGGCGGGCGAGGCTTTGCTTTACACTGACCTGACACCACCCCCTTACGTCGAGCCGCCCCGATGAGGGTCGCGCTATCATTCAGCGTGTGAGCACCATCCCGTCCCCTCGGAGAGATTATGAAGCGCCCCATCCGGACTCGGATCACCTTGCCTGCCGCAGCCCCCAAGCGGATCGCGCCGATCCTCTTGCTCGCGTTGACATTTGGGGCCCAGGACGCGCGGGCTGAGGGCACGACGGAGCTCGGGGCGCGGCAGAACCTCCAGACGGACACCACGGCCTACGTGGACATCGTCAGCGCCTCCACCGAGCGAATCCAGTGGACCGGCACGGGCACGATGACCGTGAAGAGCCCCAGCGGCGCCACCGTGGCCACCTTGAGCAGCGGGGCCTCGACGGGCTCGCTCAGCGCCCACGGCGCCGGGGCGTACACGCTCACGTTCAGCGACCACCAGGTCTACGGCACCTCGTGGGACATCACCGTCGTGAACCAGACCGACAGCGGCGGTCGCGTCTGGTCTTACGCTTGGTACTTCAACACGGGCAACTTCCAAGAGTCCCGCTCGTTCAACGGCAGCGTCTACGCCGTCGTCCCCGGCGGGAACACCACGGAGAGCGCCGTCATCGAGCTGCTCGCCGATGGCCTCGCGGGCAACGAGTGGGCGATCACCGCGAACTCCAGCGGCGTTGAGGGCGCGAACGGCCGCTCCGTCGTCGTCTCGGGCTCCACCACCGTTGAGCTTGAGTACCCGATCTACCTGAACCCCCCGACCAACGCGACCTACTCCTACGCCGCGCCCGCGGTGTCTGGGGCGGGCTTCTTCGCCGGGGCTGAGGTCTGCAACCTCGTCTCTCCGGGCACGTCCACGGGCGAGTTTGAGTTCAGCTCGACGATCACCGGCACGGGCCACATCATCTGTGACCTCAACGGCGACGGCCAGTACGACATCACCTCCGACGACGATCTGCACATCCTCCTCGACGCCGCCGTCGGCACGACCACGGTGGAGTGGGACGGCACCGACAACACCGGCGCCGACGTCGCCTCGGGCACCTACGACTGCGTGGCCATGGTCACGGTGGGCGAGTTCCACTACCTCGGCCTCGACATCGAGACCTGCTACGAGGGGATGCGCTTCTTTGAGGTGGACGGCTCCTTGAGCCGCAACGGCCTCACGATGTTCTGGAACGACGCCGAGGTGCAGTCCACCGACGTGCTCATGTCTTCAGGCGACTACGGCTTAGAGAACACCGGCGCCTTGGGGCTCTCGTCTGGCACCTACACCGACAGCGCCACGCCCAACGTCAACGCCCGCTCCTGGGGCAACTTCACGTCGAGCTCCAAAGGCAACCGAAACCTCCTCGACACCTACACCTACCTCGACTCCGACGTCTCCAGCGTGTTTCAGGTCGTGGTCGTTGAGGGTGACCTTGACACCGACGGCGACGGCCTCCTCGACGTAGACGAGAGCTGCCAGGAGGGCACCGACCCGAACAACGCCGACACCGAC
>JAKLKE010000362.1 GCA_023150775.1 Myxococcota bacterium | reverse complement strand
CTCCGCGTCACGGCGATCGTCGGCGACACCCCAGACCTCTCTGCGGCTCTGCGCCTCTGCGCGAGAAAAACAACGCCACGACGATCACCGACCGCTCGAAGAGCCGATCGCCCACCACCCGCCTCCTCCTCTCCTCCGAGTCGCGGAAGACGACCTCGGGCGCCCCCGAAGCCCTCTGCGGGCCGTCTCTGTGTCTGGCCTCTGTGGTTCGTTCCCCCGAATTACCGCTGACGCCCCACCCTTCAGCGGTTGTTGTACGCCTCAAGGCCTAGCCGCAGGCACTCCATCGCCTGGCGAAGCTCGCCCTCATCCAGCACATAGGCGATGCGCACCTCGTCGCGGCCGCGGCCCTCTTGGGCGTAGAAGCCGCCGCCTGGCGCCACCATCGTCGTGTGGCCCTCGTGGGAGAAGGACTCCAGCATAAAGCGGGCGAAGGCCTCGGCGTCGTCTACGGGCAGGCGCGCCATACAGTAGAACGCGCCCTCGGGACGGGCCACGACCACGCCGGGCATGGCCTGCAGGGCGTCTACGACGATGTCTCGGCGGCGGCGGTAGGTCTCGCGGGTCTCGTCGAAGTAGTCGGCGGCCAAGGCCGTGGCTTTGCTGCCCAAGAGCTGGGCGAAGAGCGGCGGTGAGAGCCGGGCCTGGGCCAGACGCATCGCCCCGGCGGCGATCCCGGCGTTGCGGGTGACGAGGCAGCCCACCCGGGCGCCACACAAGGAGTACCGTTTGGAGAGGCTGTCGACGACGACGAGGCGGTCACCCAAGGCGGGCACGGTGAGCAGGCTCGGGGGCAAGGGGCCCTCGTACACAAACTCACGGTAGACCTCATCGGCGAAGAGATACAGATCGTGGCGGATCACAAAGTCCACCACGGCCTGGAGCTCGTCAGCGGAGTACACCGCGCCCGTGGGGTTCGAGGGGTTGCACAGGAGCACACCCTTGACCTTGGGCGTGAGGTACGGCTCCCAGTCCAGGGGCAGGCGGTAGCCGTCCTCTACCTTGGTGGGCACGGGCACGATGGTGACGCCGAGCACGGCGGCGAGGCTGATGTAGTTCGCGTACATCGGGTCGGGGACGAGGATGACGTCCCCGGGATCCATCGCCGCGGCCATGCCAAAATGAATCGCCTCGCTGCCCCCGGTGGTGACGAGGAGCTGGTCGGGGCTGAGCGGCACGCCGATGCCCGCGTAGTAGTCGAGGAGCGTGCGCCGCAGGGCGTCGGTGCCGCCGCTCGGCGAGTAGGCCACGACCTTCTCATCAAAGCTGCGCAGGGCGTCGCGCATGACGGCCGGCGTCTCGATGTCGGGCTGGCCGATGTTGAGGTGGAAGACCTTCACCCCGCGCGCCTTCGCGGCGTCCGCGAGGGGGACGAGCTTCCGGATGGGGGAGGGCGGGACGGCGAGGCCACGGGCGCTGAGGGTAGGCATTCGCCCCGATATCGGCGCCCGGCGCGCCCGGCAAGGCGGACGGAGGACCAAGTCCGTCCGAGCGGCCTCGTAGGATCCCCCTCAGTCCTCCAGGCCGCCGGCGTCGGACATCATCGAGATCGTGAGCAGCTCGGCCTCGGCCTCCTCTTGGGTGAGCTCGCCGCGCTCGGCCCGGGCGACGAGGTCCTCCATCTGCGCGGTCTTCCATCGGTAAAGCTCGGCCTCACGGTTCATGCGGGCGGTGTTGGCGCGCATCTGCTCGGCCTCGGCGTTGAGCAGGGCGGTCTGGGCCTGAAGCTCGGCGGTGAGCTCCTCCATCAGCGCCCCGGCGCGGGCGCTGCGCTCGGCTTTGGTGGCCTCATCGGGGTTGGGATCGGCCTTGGCTTCGTCCAAGAGCGCGTTGAGGGCGTTGGTCAGCTCGATGGCTCGGCTCATTGGGGCTCCTTGGGTTTGGGGGAGATCGTGGATCAGTCGATGAGCCGCCCGGCGTCGCTGGCGAAGCTCAGGCGAAGCAGGGTCTCTTCAGCCTCTCGTTGGGTGATCTCGTTCCGGGCCACCCGGGCGTTGAGCGCCTCAAGCTCGGCGGCGCGCCAGCGCTCCCCCTCGGAGGCGTGGATGAGGGCCTCGATGATCTCGACGTTCTCGTGGGCCTCTTGTTGCGCCTTCTTCGCCTGCGCCCGCAAGAGCGGCGCCAGCTCCGCGAGGAGCTTGAGCCCATGGGCCGCCCGCGCCTTCTTCACCTGCTCATCCGCGTCGGGCTCGGCGGCGGCGGTGGCCAGGGATCGCTGAATCTCGCTCAATAGCTCAGCCACACGGCTCATGTCGTGGTCCTCCTCGGCGCGGTGAAGCAGAGCGCGCCTCGGCCTCAGGATAACACAGCCTTTGGCGGAGGCGACCCGCCCGAGCTTGTGCGATGATGGGCCATGCTCTTCCTCGGCAACTCCTACACGTTTATGGGCAACCTCGATGAGGTCACCCTCGCCCTGTTCATCGCCGCGGGCGGTGAGCCCAGCTCCGAGCGTCTCGCCCAGCCCGGGATGCGTTTTGTGGAGCACGTCGCCGAGATTGAGCGCGACGGGAGCGACTGGCAGCTCGCCTTTCAGGGCCCCCAGGACTGGGTGTTTTTGCAGGAGCAGAGCCAGATCCCCGGCTTCCCCGACGGTCAGTCCGACCTCGTGCAGAGCCAAGCCGCCGCCGTCTCGTTAGACAGCAGCGCCACGGCCATCGGCGCCCAGACGATGTTTGTGATGACCTGGGGCCGCCGCGAAGGCGACAGCCAGAACCCCGAGCTCTACCCCGACTTCTTGACCATGCAGGCTGAGCTGGCGGAGGGTTACAGCGCCTATGTTGAGCTCGCCAGCGCCGATGGCAGCCCCGCCTGGCTCGCCCCCGCGGGCTTGGCGTGGCAGCGCGTGTACCAAGACCAGCTCGACGCCGGCGCCGACCCCCTCACCGTGGGCGGCCCCTTTCACGCGCTGTACATCGAGGACGGCAGCCACCCCTCCGAGCGCGGCACCTACCTCACGGCCTGCGTGATCTACGCGAGCGTCACCGGCCTCACCCCCGTCGGCCTGCCCGCGCCGGCCTCGGTCACCGACGCGGCGTACCTGCAGTCCGTCGCCGCCGAGGTGGTGCTCAGCGGCGAGGGGGTGGATTACCCCTGGGAGACCGTCGAGGACACGGGCGAAGACACGGCGAGCGATACGGAGATCGACACCGCGACCGACTCCGAGACGGACGACAGCGAGGCCGACGACACAGACGAGCCCGCAGACTCGGAGACGCCCACAGACCCCGGCGGCTGCGGCTGCGCCCAGGCGCCCGCGCCCACGGGCCTCTTCGCGGGGGCCCTGCTGATGATCTTCGGCCTGCGGCGCCGGGCGGCTTAGTCGTCCGAGGTCAACAGCGTGATGCCCAGGCACATCTCATCCCCGGTGCCTTCGCCCCAGGCGGCGTCTTCATCGGTGGGGTTGTCCCAGGTGCAGGTCAAACGCACCGTGTCGCCGGGGTTCACCGTGACCGGCTCGGCCAAGGCGTAGGCCGTCTGCCAGTTGAAGTCCCAGTGGGGCACGCTCACGAGGCACTCCTCGTCGCCGTTCTGCCGAATCACGCGCATCTCGCCAGACTGCCCCATCGTGTGCATGTGTAAGGCTAGATCGTGCAGGGTGAACGACGACTCCTCCTCGGTGTACTCAAAGATGTGGGTGACGTCCTCTGTGTTGGCGGGGATCTCCATGCCCAAGCCCAAGACCCAGGCCACCTCTGTCCATGGCTGCACGTCCGCCCAGCCCAGCTCCGTCTCGGAGATGCGCAGGTTCACCTGGGTTTGATCTGGTCCTGGCGTCGTGAGGCTATAATAATGGAGCTGCACCGCCACGAGCGAGCCCGGCTTCACCCGCACACCATAACCCTCAGGCATCAGCCGCGCGCCGCCGCCTGGGGCCCAAGAGCCCAGCCAGCGGGTGTTGATGAGCGTCTGTACGTCGCCGCCGGGCCCACCATAACAGGTGTAGCCCGGCGCGGGGTCGGCGGCGTCTAAGGCGCGGTACTCCTCGGCGTCGTCTGGATCGATCAAGAACGGGATGACATGGTGCACAATCGCCGCGTTATCGGGCAGCACCTCATACCCCGTCACCCACACCCGCTCCTCATACGGCCACTCGATCAAAAAACACCGATAATCGTCGGGGCTGGCCTGGGGTGTGTAAGGCTCGGCGAGGCTGAGGCTCAAGTCCACACGGTCAAGCCTCGGCGGCGTGAGCGGCGCGACGGCCCCGGGGGAGTCCGCCGGGTCACCCTCTTGGGCGCCGCCCTCAACCCAGGCCACGATCGTCTCCGCCTCGGCCTCAGAGAGCGCGCGGTTGTTCTCATAGGTGTTGCAGTCGTTGTCCGCGCCCCAAGGCGGCATCCGGCGGCTCTGTACGGCGTCCCCGATCGGCCCGGCGATCAGGCGCGCGTCGTCGTAGGTGATGAGCGGAAAGCCGCCGATGGCGCCCTCGACGTGGCAGCCCGCGCAGCTCCGCGAGACGATCGGCGCCACGTCAGCGTGCCAGGTGGGCGCGTCGGCGGGCGAGGTGGACGGCGGCTCGGCGCCGTCACAGGCGGCGAGGGTGAGTGCGGCGAGGAGTGGGGTGCGCATGGGGTGGAGTTTAGCTTGGGGGTGGGGGGACGCACAAGGGCGGGCAGATGCGCTGGGCAGCATCAGGTTACAGCGGCACGGATACTTCTCTGGAGCCCCACCCATGCTCACCGATGATCTCGCCGCCCTCGGCCTCCGGCCCGGCGACACCGTCATGGTCCACGCCTCCATGCGCGCCGTAGGTGGCCGCGCCGAGGCGGTTGTTCAGGCGCTCCTCGACGTGCTCGGCCCCGATGGCACGCTCATGGTCTACGTCGATTTTGAGCCGACGGAGGAGGTCCCTCAGTTTGACCTCGCCCGGTCCCCGGCGATGGGGGATCATGGCGTCTTCGCCGAGGTCGTGCGCCGCTGGCCAGGGGCGATCCGCTCGGCGAACCCCGGGGCGTCGATGGTCGCGCTCGGCGCACGGGCGGCTTGGCTCTGCGCCGATCACCCGCTGAATTACGGCTACGGCCCGGGCACACCTCTTGCCCGGCTCGTGGAGGCCAAAGGCCGGGTGCTCTTGTTGGGATCACACCTGGAGCACGTCACGCTCTTGCACCACGCCGAGCACCTCGCGCGGCTGCCGAACAAGCGGGTGATCCGTGTTGAGTATGAGATTCGCGGTGAGACGGTGGAGATCGAGGAGTTTGACACGAGCGACGGCGTGGTCGAGGCCATGCCCGAGGGGTATTTTGGCTCGGTGATGCGCACGTTTGTGGCGACGGGGCAGGCCGAGGCGGGGCCTGTTGGCGGCGCGACGGCGCTGTTGATGTCGGCGGAGGCGCTCACCCGGTTTGCCGTGGAGACGATGGAGCGGGAGCTGGGCTGAGCATCGTCGAGTCTTGGCCTGCCCCTCGGGGTTACGATGAGCGATCTACACCCAACCCTTCTCCCAGGAGCGCCGATGAGCGACTACCAATGGCCGCCGAACCCCATGGGCTTCCCGGAGTTCCGCCGGCACCAGCGCGCGGACGGTCGGTTTGAGGCGGAGTGGCGTGTTGAGCTGGTGTCTCCAGCGCCGCCCGTGATCCCGCTGGCGCTGCGAAACGCCGAAGACGTTGAGGTTCAGTGCTCGTTTGATGGTGAGCACACCCTGGTGGTGCGCTTGACGTCGGCCGTGTCGCCGCTCCTGCCCCACATCATTCTCAGCCTTCTACCATCTGATTCAGCCCGCCTTTGACGCGGGCCTGATCGTAGCGATTGAGGGGGCTGAGCTGCGGGTCCACGAGTTTATCATTCGTGGGGCCGCGGGGCCTGTGCGCTCATAGGCGGCTCTGGCGTGTTTGGCGGAATTACAGGGTCGGCGGCGCGTCGAGCGATGAGGCCTGAGCCCCTCTCGACGACTTCATCCGTTTCGTGTCCTGTGGCCGACAGCTCCGCCCATCCAAGGGCGCGCGCCCT
>JAKLKE010000361.1 GCA_023150775.1 Myxococcota bacterium | reverse complement strand
CGCGTGGGCGAGCATCACCCCGGAGCTCTGCGCCGCCTGGACAAGGCACTGTGGCTATCAAGTGGTATCAACTTGAGGTGGTGGGAGTGTATCACCGATATCGGTAGCCCTCAGCCCAAATCCGGTCACCAAGATCCGGTCGTCGAGGCTTTCGAGTTTGTTCACCGCGAAGGGGTTGGTGATGACGAAGAACCCTGGCTTAGTCGCCTTCGGGATTCCTCCAACCCAGAGCATCCTGCCCGCAGGGGCCGCCTGCGCGGCTTGTATGCGGGCTTCGGGCGCGGTTGAGGCTACGATGGGTGACGTAGCGTCAGACGGCCTACCGGCCTGTGTGGCTGATAGAAACTGATCGGGCTTGATGTCACCGTAGTGAACGGTTTCAAGCGCGGTGAGAAGACTCAGTTGACTCACGGGGGAGGCCCTTGCCCCGGCCTCTCCTGGTGGTGGACAGGGGGCCGGGGCTACACCCGTCTGGGTGCCTAGGGCAAAGAGTTTGACCGTTTCTGACCGTCACCACCACGCGACGATCTTGGTCTTGCTATACCTTAGCTCAGATCATCAACCAGTAAACGGGCCCCAACCCCACAAAACCGACATCAAAACCAAACAATGCTGTCTGTGTCTATGTTTTTTCCTCAAACTATTTTTAGGGGTGTGATCCGCACCAAGGATCACACCCCCGGCGAGGGGGCAAGCTAGGCCCCACTAGCCTTGATAGCGGCTGATATCGCCGTGGTCTGATCACGGATGTCTTGCATCACCTCCTCACCAAGAACGCGGTCTTGCTCTCTCTCCTCATCACTGAGGGTGCCCGTGAAGGTTGACCGGTCGTGCCAAGCCTCAAGCCTCTCGCATGAGCGCGAGAGCGCGGTGAACATCCTGCTTAGGGGGTGAGGCCCCTCTCTCTTCCAGCTAGGCCAGTCGTGGATGTAGCCGGGGTCTTGATCCGGGGGATGACGACGGCGGCTCATTGGCCACCCCCGATCGAGCCTAGCTCACCAAGAACAGGGGCTGCGCAAGAGAGCACTTCACCGAGGAGCTGTTCACCGCGCACGCGGTCCATCCTAGCTTCTACAGGGCTCATGGTTGGCCTCTTGCTCCTCTTAGAGGCGAGGTCAGAGGCCCACGTCTGGAGGGCCTCACAGGCCAGTGAGAGGCGCTCAAGGGGCTCACTGAGGGGATGGTCATGAGAGGTCAGGTTCTTGACCTCTTGAGCCGTGTCTTCAGGGTCATGCGGGGTCATGGGGGTCACCTCTTGGTTCTTCGGGTCTTCACTCGGCTGATGAGCGAGTAGAACACTCGGCTCTCTCGCCGAGCATAGCTCCTTGGGGCCTGAATCTGAAGCTAGGTCAACCAAAGTTGGTTGTTCGTGGCCCCTCCTGACGGATGTTCGTGGCCCTCGATGTGGGCAAGAAGAACACGAACGCGCCAACGGCGGATCGCCTGAACATGATCCCCTGACGAATCTTTCGTCGTTCTTAGGCCCTGATCGGGCCAGCATACACGCCCGGCATACAGCGTGAAGGGCCGTCTACGAAGGCTTCATAGGGCTGATCTTAGGGCTACCCAGACCCATCCTTGGAATCGGGGGGGGGCGATGGGCTCAGTATAGCCGCATCTCGCCCCTCCCTTGGCCCCGATCAGCGCTCTACGCCCCGGGAGGCGTCCTCGACGGCGGCCTGAATCGCCGCGCTGTGCTCCTTGGGCACGGGTGTGCCGGGCAGCACCTCCCCGGCGAGGCGACGGGCCAAGACGGGGCCCGCGTCCCGCATCGCCGCCCGCAGCCGCGCGGGGCGACCGGTGAGGATCGCCTCCTCAAGCCCAGCACGCACGGCCTCCGCCAAAGGCTCCTCATCCTTGGCGAGCCCCAAAGAGACGAGGCGGGCGCGCCACAGACGCTGCAGGCGGGCGTAACACCACTCGGCGGAGCTGCCGCGGTGCGGGCGATGGGCGTCGTCCGGGTCGCCCAAGGCCGCCTGCAGCGCCTGATCGGCGTCATCGGCGGCGCTCTGCAGAGAATCCTCGCCAAGCCCACCCACGGCGCCGGGGCCGCCCGAGCGCAGCGCGTCCCGCCAGGCGACGATGGGATCCCGCACGGCCGGGCTGAGGCGGGCGAGCGTCTCATCCCGCAGCACGTCGTCCTCGGGGCGCGCGGGGCTAAAGAGGAGCTGGGACATCACATCCACGCCCAAGGAGGCCGTGAGGGAGCGGAGCTTGGCGACGTCTCCTCCGCCGAGCGCCGCCCGGAGCGCCGCCTGCACCGCGCTCACATCGCTCGACTTGATCTGGGCGCCCATCGCCGCGGCGCGGGCGTCCAGCGCATTCGACACGGTCGTGAACATCGCGGCGTGGTCCTTTTCACGCTGAATCGAGGCGGCGTACCGATCCTCACCTCGACCCTTGGCGCCGACGCGGCGCAGGCCGTCGTTGAGCTGGTCCTCACCGAGCTCCGCGAGGGTGTCGTCTAGGTCGGAGACCTTCTCCTTGAGGCCGTCGAGCTGCCCCTGGACCTTCTCATCGACGAGGCCCTCGAAGAGATCGTTCAGAAGCGGGATGTCGGCGCCGACGACCTTGTCGATCAGCCCGTCGAGGCCCTCAAGGATCTTGTTGTCCTCCAAGAGCCCGTCAAACTCATCCCCGATGACGCCCTTGACGTACTCCCGCACGACGCGCGAGATGTCCGCCTTCCGCGCCAAGGACTCGCCGCTGAGCAGCCGCTCGGCGTAGGTCGTGGCGAAGGCCTCGACCACGGGCCCCAGGAGCTCCACCAGCGGGATGTTGCCTACGGTCTCCTCGATCAGCGGCTTGATAAACTCTTTCGCGGCGTCGATGACCTTCCCGTGGGTCTCCATGAGCGCGTCGCGGGCGTTGTCCACCTTGGACTTGAGGCTCGTGAGCGTCTCCAGGTCCTCACGGCTCGGCCCGCCCGCGGCGTCCATACCCTTGAGCGCGTCACGCCAGGCGCTCACGGCCTCCTCGTACTCCTCGATCTCGCCCTTCACGTCGAAGCCGGGCAGCGGGACGCGCCCCAAGAAGGCCTCCATGAGCTTCACGATTCGTTTGTCTTCAGTCAGGCGTTGCTCGGCCTGGGCGAGCTCGTTCCGTGCGCCGCGCTCACGGTCAAACAGGGCCTTCACCTCGTCCTCGGTGAGCGTCACGCCCGTGGCCGCCCCGGCCTGGGTCATCGACGAGGAGACCGCGCGGGCGATCTCGCCCCTCGCGACCTCTTGTTGGCCGGTGAGCAGCAGCTCGACGCGCTTGCGCGCGGCCGTGAGCACCTTGTCTTTGTCTTCATTGCTCAGATCCTTGAGCTCGGCGATGCGGTCGGCGCGCATATCAAACGCATACTCCCGCGCCGCGCGCTCCGCCGCGCGCACGGCGTCCGCCGCCGCGGTCTGCTCATCGGGCGTCGCGTTTGGCGAGAGGTTGGCTTGGGCCTGCCGAGCGGACTGTAGCGCCTGATACGCCGCACCGAAGCCGTCCATGTTCACCATCGTCGAGAGGAAGCTCTCGACGCTCATGTTCTGGAGGATCTCCACGAGATCATCGGCGCTCGCGTCGAGAAACTCCCGCTTGACGTTCCGCTCATACAGCATCACCGAAGGATCAACCTCGCCGAGCACAGCGTCGATCACCGCCGCGGCCACGCCGGGGCGCGTCTTGAGCAGGCGCTGGTAGTCCTCTGTGGCGCGCAGCGCGTCAGCGATGGCGCCACGGTCCTGCGCGGAGAGGTCGCCAGCGCGCACGCCCAGCGCCACACGCTCCTCAAAGCCCGGCGTCTGGTTGGGGTCGGGCACCTGCGCCCGATAGAGCTTCGCCGCGAGCCCCAAGAGCATCTTCTCATCACCGTGCTTCATCATCGCCGTGAGGCCCGCGACGCTCGCCGTCCTCAGCCACGCCCGCTGCTTGTCCTGCTCGGTGGCGCCGGGGGCGTAGATCTCATCCCCGAGGTTGTTCTCGTCCACCGCCAAGAGCGCCTGGAGGGAGCGCTTGGCGTCGCCGTCTGTGACGAGTGAGGCGAGGTACTCCACCGTCGCCGGGTCGTCTCGGAGCGCGTCACGGTCGGCCTGGGAGAGCGCGGCGAGCTCGTTCACGATCGTCCACTGGTTCTTGCCGCTGACGTCTCTGCGGGTGCGGGCCTCGGCGAGCACCTTGCCCAAGGGCGTGTTCAGCAGCATCCCCAGCGCCGCCACGCGGCGGCCTTCGCCGACGCGGCTGAGCCGACCCATCACGCCGGGATCCGCGCGCAGCTCACCGATCTTCTCGCCCTCTTCGCCCTCCTTGTCGTCCCAGGCCTCGCGGAGCGGGTCGAGCACACGCTTCTCCTGGGTGAGCGGGTTGAGGCGATCGACGCGGATCGTGTCGGAGGCGTCTACCTCACCGTGCATGAGCGTCGAGAGGATCGCCGCCTGCTGCTCCTTCGAGAAGCGCTCTTGCAAGAAGCGGGTGAACTCGGGATCGGCCAAGAGGCGCTGGGCCTCCAGGGCCCGCGACTCGTCGAGGCGGTCTCTGTCGTCGTTCTCGGCGTTCTGGGCGCGGAGCTGCTGGTCACGCCAGGCGACGTAGTCCTTGAGCAGCTCGGTCATGTCCTCCTGCATCCGCTGGGTGCGCGCCTTGATGAGATCACCGCCTACAGACTTGATGACCGTGTCGCCGAGGCCCTTGGCGGTCTCCATGCCGTCCTTGATCAGCGCGCCGATCTGGCCCAACATCGCGTCCTTGCCGAGCTTCAACACCGCGATCCCCATCTCCTTCATGTCGAGTCCGGACGCGACGCTGTACCGCAGCAGCTCCATCACCCGCAGCATCGCCACCGGAGACAGCTCACCATTCAGCACGGTCTTGAGGAAGGGCCACGCCTCTGGCTGAGTCCGGGCGAGGGTCGCCATGAGCAGGGGGTCACCGCGGACCAAGGCCCGCTGCTCGGCGGTCATGCGCAGGAGGGTGTCGAGCAGATCGGGGAGCTCCTTCGCGCCCTCGACGAGCGCGATCCGCTCCGCCGGAGGCAGACGCTGGCCCTCAAGCGCGGGGTTCTGCCCCATGTGCTCGGTGAGCGTCTCTTCGCCGCCTTTGAGCGCCTTGGCCTCCTCGACCAGAGGTTGAATCGTGGCGGGATCGATCCCCAACGCCCTGATCACGCCGTCAAACACGGCGCCGCCTTGCCGCGCCATCGACGACTGTGCGATGACGCCCAAGAGCTCACCGTGGGTCTCACCGAGCGCCACCTGGGCGCTGAGCTTGGCGAGGGCCGCCTGGGCGGCGGGGTCGGCGAGGGCGACGCCATAGATCCAGCCGAGCTGGGTCGCGAGCTTCCGAAGGGCGTCCTCGACACCTTTGACACGATCGGCGACGAGCGCGCTGGTGACGCTCTTGAGGATCGTGGCGGCGGCGTCGTGGACGGCCTCGACGGCCTGGGCGCGCCGGGCTTGATCGTGGCTCCCCGTCGTCGCCTCGATCCCGTCGCCCACGGCGCTCGTCTCAAACCCGAAGGCGTCCAGCGTCGCCCGCAGCCCGCCCATGTCCGCCACCGGGGTGCGCCCGCTGAGGTCCTGGCCTTGGCGACCGTAGGTGTCCTGAATGACGGCGCTGAGGCTGCCGTGCTCCTCGGCGTAGCGCCGGGCGACCTCAGCGAGGTTCGCCTTGGCGTCTCCGCCATACGTCTTCGCGTCCTGAACAATCCGCTCGAAGAACGCCTTCCGTCGCCGGACGGACATCGACTTCAGCGCGGCGAGCTCGAGGCTGTTGTTTCGCCACAGCGGCAGCGCGGCCTGCCGAGCGGCAAGATCGGGGCTGAGGGTGACGGGGCCGCCTTGGGCCTCGGTCAAGAGCGGTACGAGGCTGTCTGTGGTCCATGATGGATCGTGTGCGGAGAGCGCGGCGAGCACGCCGCCGGAGCGCAGCGGACCTTGCACGATCGCCTTGACCTCGGCCTCCAGCCGCGCGAGCTCAGCCTTCGCCGCGTCGCGCCTGTCGGCGG
>JAKLKE010000360.1 GCA_023150775.1 Myxococcota bacterium | reverse complement strand
CTGGAGTCCCGTCGAAGACGACGCTTTCAGGTTACCCCGGGAGGGCCTTGGGGAGGTTTATGTTAGCGCGTATGCCCTGCCACCCCCCGGACGTTCGCCGCGCTTCATCTGTGGCGCGCAAAGCCGCAAAGCCGCAAAGCTCCCCTCCCTTTGCGCCTTGGCGTCTTTGCGCGACCCTCAGCCCCGCCGAGCGCCGCCGCTGAGGGCCAGAGCGGGATCCGCTCCCCCGCATCCCAACCTCCCAACTTTTTTCGCCCTCCCCTCTTGCATCCACTCGCCGCATAAGCCACACTCTCTATGTGCGGCTCCCCGCACCCGGAGCCCCCAAGCCCCGGTCGCTCTCTTCACCAAAAAACACGAGGGCCCCCCGGTGTGCAACCACCGAGAGGCTCGAAGGAACTAATTTTTCTGGGCGAACCGCTCAAAAGCTGCGTTCTTGGCCCCTCAACAGCGCCCCCTGGCGCCCGGCGGGGCCTCACCGGGGCACAGGCGGCACAGCGCTCGGGCGGTCCTCTCCGCGAGGGGCGAGATCGGCGATGGTGGCTTCGGCGAGCGACATAGGTAGGTGGACTCAACTCCATTCGGATAAGCATCATCCCACCGAATCTCCTGGCGAACACAGGCCGCCCTTCCGCGCAAGGCTGGAAGTTACCGCACCGCAGTGCTCCCCAAGCAGCCCTGTACCTCGCCCTTGGCTATGTTCGCCCCATGCTGTTCCTCTCCCTGCTTACCGCCTGCGGGCTCCAGGGTCCCACCCCCATCGCCGTGCTCCCCGCCTCGGTCAACCCGAACACCCTGAGCGCGGCCTTGGTCCTGGGCGACGAGCTGGTCGTGCTCGGCGAAGGGGCAGCCGCCCAGCTCAACCTCGTCACGGGCGCGTCCACGACCTCGGCCCCGCCTGACTTCGGGGAGTGGTGCTACTACAGCCCCCGCCCGCTGGTCGTCGGCGAGCAGATCTTCACGGCCTACGGGCTGGAGGGCTGGGGTTCCGACGATCTCGGTCGCACCTGGACCGAGCTTCCGGGCCCGCCGACCCCCTCGGATCTACCTCAACGTCGCCTGGTCTTCCCGCTCAGCGACGGCGGCCTGCTGACCGTCTTGGAGGCCATCCCAGACGATGATCTCTCCCCGACGCCCCCCGCCCGCGTCGGGCGCGCGGGCCCCGGCAGCTGGTCGATGGCGCCCAGCTTCGTCTCCACGGGCATCGAGAGCGTCACCGTCGGGCTCCCGCTCGCGGGCGGTGGGGTCGCGCTAGTGGGCGCACTCGACCACGGCTCGACGCACGCTGAGGTGGAGGTCGTCGTGCGCTTCGACGGTGAAGGGGCGCAGCCCCCCATAACGCTGCCCTCCGGCATGAAGGGCCTCTGGCGAGAGATCATCGCGCTCCAAGGCGGCGAGCTGGTCTTCCTGGTGCCTGAGCATGAGCCGGGCAAGCCAGCACCGACGTTCTCGGCGCTCGTGGGCGCCACGGAGGCCATGCCCGTCGCGCTGCCGAGCGACGCGCCCCCTGCGCAGTTTGCGACCGTCGCGCTCGCCGACGGTCGCCTGCTCCTGACGGGCGGCCTCATTAACGGTGCCCCTACCGCCGAGACTTGGCTCCTTGACCCCAAGACCGCCGCCTGGACCCCCGGCCCGCCGCTGCCTCGGCCTCGGGCGGGCCACTTCGCGGCCCAGGCGCCAGATGGCCGGGTGCTGCTCGTCGGGGGCGTCGGGGTGGACTGGCTGGGGCGGGAGGCGCCGCTGCTTGAGGTGGATGTGCTAGCGATGTAGCTGCTCCAATCGCGAACCTCCCCCAGCCTCGCCATACGCCCTGGTGACCCGGCTGGGTTCGCCGTTTATCGTGGGCACGTCATGCGAACCGCCTTCATCGCGTGACGACTACACACAAACCCACCGCTGAGGCAATGGCCACCGGGAAGCTCTGGCGTTCGTCGCGCTCTCAGGCGCCTGCGCGCTTAGGCTGGGCTGGCCTCCCAGCGTGAGGCCTCTTCAGAGAGGACTACACGACGAATTTCGCCGGTGTGGTCAAGCGCGACGGCGACGGCGCCATAGGCGCTTGAGGAGGGCGCTGGGGTCGCGTGACCGGCGCGGGCTGCATTCTTTCGCTTCACCTCGGAAGGGCGCAGTGGCGTTGAAGAGCCTGCCACCGGGACCACACGAAGCCCTTGCTGCGAAGCCTTCTCGGCCCACTTGGGCGGCGAGGTGATCACCACCGCTGAGCTCGCGCACAAGGTCTTGATCATCTCTGGGCGCGGAGGCTGCGTTCCGACGGCCCCCATGAACGGGGTGACGATCGCGAGCTGAGGAGCCATCATGCCCCAAAGCTCTTCGTCATGGGCCTCCTCGGAGGCATGGTGCGCGACGTTTACGACCTGTACGGGTTTACCTGCGAGCGATCTTGCTGCTCGCCAGCCGCTGTCCGGTCGAGTCCCGCGGAGCAGGTCTCCGGCCAGCAAGACGCGCGCCTCTCCCCATTGCACCAGTAGTGCGCCGCTTGCCTGATTCGGGTCCACCTTGGGAGGGGCATGATCTCCCCTCGGCGCAGACAGCGCAGACACCGCACGAACCAGCGCCTGACTGTGTCGCTCGTAGTCCCAGTCCGCAGGTCCCCAAGCGGTGACGGTGACCGGGGGACTGCCTGACAGCGTCCGCGCCAACATCGGACGTTCAACGATCATGAGCTTTCCGGTACCGTTCTCCCTGACAGTTTGGAATCTCTCCAACACTGCCCGTAGCTCATGGAGCTTGCGCTCGTCAGGCAATAAACCTCGTTTCCCTGCGCGTTGTGCCGAGACAAACCCGAGAAGTTGCTCGGAGTAGCGAGGTCCATAGACGGTTCGCCAGACCTCACCAACCCGGCCTGACCAGCGATCGAGCAGCTCGGCGAGCCCCCCATAGTGGTCGTCATGGGGGTGTGTGAGCGCCACAAAGGCCAACCTTGAGTCGGGGCCGCGTAACGACTCTAAGAGCGCCAGGGTCGGATCGTTGGTCTTGCGGCAGCCATCCACGACACCGAGCTCGCCGTTGGGGAGGCGAACGACGCAGGACTCACCTCGACCCGGGCCAAACACGACGACGTTCAGGAGCCCCGGGGCGAGATGCTCATCCTGAATCCTATGGACACGCTCAAACTCAGGCAGCGGCATCGTTACTCCAGCTCGTCAACCGTTGGCGAGAGTGTCTCACGGAGGCGCTCACGCTCTCCGTCGTCGAGCACGCGCCGGATCACCTTGGCGAGGTAAACGTCTACTATGCTGTCCGCGCCAGGAAGCTCACGCCACGTCCAGACGATGAGCAGGTCACCCACCCGCACACCGTCCTGCTTTTCGATTTTCTCGTCGATGGGCAGATCAAGGATCAGCTCCTGGCCTGCGGGCCATGTCCAGGCCGTCGCGACAAGCTCGTGCTCGTTCACCTCCTCGACGCGGCACCAAAGCGCCTCTCGGTTCATCGGCGCCGAGGCTGGGCGGCTCCAGTCGAAGTCTCGCCAGGGGTCCTCGTGGAACCCTTCCGGCAGCAGGGCTGGGTCGTAACCAACTGTGTACCGTGCCGGACGGAGCTGCTCGCGCGTGACGAGCTGGAGATCACGAGGATCATTAGGGGGCGCCCACCGATAGGGGCGACGCTTCACGGTCCGAATGAGGGAGGGCGGCGGCATCAGCCTTGGCGCTCGCTGAACGGCGCCAGGAGCTGCTCCATGAGATCAATGACGACCTGCGGTGGGGGCCCCAGGTCATCTTGAAACACGCGCAGATCGGGAGCGTCGGGGACCCGCACAAGCTCGTCACCCCAGAGCGCGGGGAGGACCTCCGCTCCGCCGAGCCTTGCACGAAGCAGGTCCAGAAACTCAGCCGGTTGACGCTGGGCGTCGCCGGGCTCAAGCCGGTTGAACAGCGCGCGAACCCGCTCAAGGTCATCGGTGATCACGAGATCCGCCCAACGCTTGGCGGCGCGTAGGTCTTGGCGATCCATGCTGCACACGAGCTGCGCGACCCAACGAATCGGGAGCGTGTCCAAGGGCGCCGGGATCTCGGGGTCCAGCTCGGCGAGCGGCGTTCGGTCGCCGGGGGGCCTGCTCAGCCGAAGGCAGAGGCTCAGCACGGCGCGGCTGAGGCCCGGAAGGGTTGGGGGGACGTCGAAGACCACCCACAGGTCCGCGTCTCCGGCATCCCGACACATCGCGGCCAAGAGCAGCTCCAGCCGCGCCTCCAAGAAGGCCGCGTGCTCTTCGTCAAAGATGACGGGGACCGTCCGCCAGAGGTCCTGGGGCAGCGCGCTTGAGGGCAGCACGCGGAGGTTCTCGGGGCCGCCCTCAAGCCGCCAGCCGAGCGCGCCGGGGACCGCGTCCTGGTCAGCCTCCCAGCTCGGATCGGCGAAGAGGAGGAAGTCGTTGAGGTACGGCACGCCGGTCGGCAACGTGGGGGCCTCCACCGCAGCCCTCACGAGGATGCCGTCGCGGGTCTCGCTCTCGGTGAGCCACTCGGTCGCAGGCGCCCGCAGGTTCAGGCCCCCTCGGCCATCAGCGCTCAAGCGAGGCGCCGTGAGGGGCAAGGCGTCGGACAGGCTGGTGCCTGTGAGGTCCATGTCGATGAGCCAGACGTGCGCCTCTGGGAACCGGCGGGCGATGTCCAAGCCAGCCCAGGTCGCCAAGGTGGATTTGCCTACCCCTCCCTTCACCGAATGAAACGACAACCCGTTCAACGTCCCCATCATCAAGCTCCTGGGTGAGAGGGCTCCAACCTCCTCAACGCCGCCAGCAGGGAGGGCTGGCCGTTGAGGGGTGGGCGCCTCGACGCGGCATGGAGGATCGCCAGCGCGCGCTCAGCGCCTGGGATGGCGCGGCCTCGCAGCTGCTCAATGGTTCGCGCGGCGGCCTCCAACCGGACGAGGTCGCCTACGTTGGCGGAGTCGTTCGTCAGCTCGGCGAGGGCGACCACGGCTCTCTCAACGAGCGGGGAGCGATCCTGCTCATGGCTGAGGGCCCGCGCGCGCTCGATGAAGCGAGGCAAGAGCTTGACGCGCCACTCCCCCGCCACGGCGCAGATCTGGTCAAGCAGGCGCTCCCAGTCCTGCGGTTCAAGCCTGTTGACTAGGCCGAGGCCCACCGACGGCACCGCCCAAGTGGGCGCATCCTTCCCAATTCCCGCTCGCCAAGCCTTCACCGCGAGCAAGGCGACCGGGTCCTTGAGCGCGCCACCCTCTCGCTCAATGCTAAGGGCAGGCCATGGTTTCTCCTCGGTCATCTCGCCGAGCGCCCCGACCGCCTCCTCCTGCGCCTTCTCGTTAGCGGCCCCGAGCCACGGCACACGGGCGATCTGGGTGATGATCCACCGGGCCAGCAGCGGCGGCGCGACGTGAGGGTGCGGCCAGCCGTCGCGACGAGGCGCCCGCTCGGCGGCCCACTCAAGCTTGGTGCAGGGGCGGCCCGCGAGCTTGACGAGCCACTCCAGAAGCGGTCCTGGGAGGCGATCATGCAGCTTGTTGGTCGTGACGAGGTGCCGAATGAGGCCGATCAGGACGCCCATGTCTCCCAGCGGGAGCCCCTCGGCGGCCTCACGGGCGAAGCGCGCTGGGTGAAACGCAGGGAGCTGCGGCGTGACCTCAGGCGGATCCTTCGGGAGTCGGGCACGTAGCCGTGCGCTCACCCCCTCGGGCTCACCGCCGAAGAATGGGCTCCGCAGGACGACGCCTTGAATCCAGCGCGCGACGTGCCAGATCTCGGCGATCGGCGCGTCGGGGTGCCGCTTGTTGGCGATCAGCGCGGCGTGGCGAAGGCAGAGGTGCTCTAGCTCCGCCATCGTGCGGAGGTGGCGCTCTTGAGGCGTGTCTTGAGAGAGCAGCAGCGCGAGCCGAGTAGGCAGCTCCTCACGAACGTCCCGGCGCAGCCCCGCGATCTGCACGACCGTCGCCGTCGCCGCCCGGTTCAAGAGCCAGGCCAGCGCGGCGCCACGACCGAAGGCCGTCTCGCCTTGCTCTAAGAGGAAGAGGGCCTCTGCGGCGTCGGGCCCGTTCGCGGTGTCTTTGACCTTTGGCGCCCAC
>JAKLKE010000035.1 GCA_023150775.1 Myxococcota bacterium | reverse complement strand
GTGAGGCAGTCGAAGACGTCGTAGCGGGTGAGGGGATCGGCGTCGATCAGATCGGCCTCACCGAGCACACCGATGGCGTAGGGGCGGCCCAGCCAAGGATCCGTGATGGCCTTGACCCGTTCGCCCAAGGGGAGCGTCCGAGCGGCGCGGGCGTCGGCGGCGACGTCGTCGGGCACCCGGGCGAGGGGCGAGGGGTCGGTGGAGGTCGTGCGTAAGGCGGCGCCCGGAGGCTCGTCGTCCTCGGGCGGCGCGGCCAGGGCCACGCTCACCACGAAGGTGAGCAGGCTGAGCCAAGCCCAGCGTCGCCTCACAGGGCGCTCAGAGCGAGCCCGCCTGCTTAAAGTCGGCGTAGGCGTTGTAAACATCGTCCATCGCGTCGTCGCCCATCTCTTCGCTGCCGACGCTGAGCGCGCGCTCGATGAGGTCGTTCAGCGCGCGGTTGAGGAGCCCGCGGTGCTCGGTGGGCGGGCGCCGGTAGAGGTGCGCGAGCAGCTCCGTGGCGCTGATCGAGCCGTCGTCGTTGGCCTCTAACTTCTGGAACAACATGCCAAACTCGTTCGGCGAGCCGTCGAGCAAGAGCTGAATACGCGAGCGGCCGTAGCCCATGCCCATGGCCACATCAAAGGCCAAAGACAGCACCCGAAGGGCGTTGTTGAGGGCCTCGATCTTCTGCCGCGCGTCGGCGTCGGACAGCATGGGCCCCGAGAAGCGCACCCGGGCGTTGCCGACGTGTACGTCGCCATCTCCGGCGTCACCCGCCTCCAGAGAGTCCTCATCGGGGATCGCCGTGGGGATCTCGATGTAGTCCTCTTGGTTGAGCTCGCTGGAGTTGACGTACTCGTTCTTGCCCCGGCTGAGGTCTTGGTCGGAGAACATCGCGAGCTCAGCGTCAGCGATGTCTTGATCGGGGCCTTGGTAGAAGCCCTGCACCGAGAGCGGCGCCGGGGACGCGGGGGCGTCAGGTGAAGCCTCGAGGCCAAGATCGGCGGGGGAGAAGGTCTCCGGCTCAAGCTCGGGCTCTAAGGGCAGCTCCGCGCCGCTGGGCATGTCGGGGTCGAGGGTCAGCTCGGAGAGATCGTCCTCGACGCCGCTGAGGTCGTCGCCTTCTTCGTCGTCCAAGGGGGGCGGCGGGATGGTGCGCAGAGAGTGCAGCGGCACCGGCGGGGGCTCAGGCTGCGGCGGGGCCTGAGGCGGCGCGGCGGCCTCGGGGACCGGGCTATGAATCTCGGTGACGTCGTCGTCGATGAAGGTGTCTTGGGAGACCCAAGCGAGCACATCATCGGAGAGGAGCTGGGCGACCCGATCTAAGGTGAACAGCTCCTCAAAGGGCGAGGCGCGCACGATGTCCGCCAAGGGGCGACCGCCGCCGACGACGGAGAGCACCCGCTTGTCGTCTTCACCCTCGACCTTGAGCCCGGTGTGGCGCACGATGGTGCGCAGGGCCTCAGCGCGGCGCAGGGCCCGGGTGCGGGCGAGCACCTGCTCGATCTCTCCCACGAGCGCGCGGCTGTCGTGGTTGAGGTGCACGTTGGTGAGGATGATCGCGGGCATCGCGGCCTGCTCGATGGGCGACTCAGCGCAGAGCCAGCTCCCGATGTTCTCCTTGAAGCGGTCGAAGAGCAGACCGGCCACGATGCCCTCATCAAGCACATCGTAGAGCTGGTCGGCCACAGGGAGCTGCTCGACCTTTCGCATCATCTCGCCAGCCTGCACTCGGCTGAGCAGCCCAGAGATGACCCCCCGACGCAGGAGCAGGATGTCGTCCTCGGAGGACTCCGACCCGATCAGCTCGCCGGAGGTGACCATCAGGTGGAGCGAACCACCACGCCCGGTCACCGTGAGGCGACCGACAAAGCCCTCATCCAGGGAGCGGAGGAGCTCATCTCGGAGAAAGTAGTTCAAGCTCGACCTGCTCCGGCGGGACACGTCATGGGTGTAGGCGACCTGACAGGACGGAGGTGGAGGCCCGGCGGGCGTCGTCCGTCTGCTGGGCTGATCCTATGGGAAGTGATCAGCCCAGGTCAACGTAACACAGCGAAGTGTCCGCGCGTGCACCCGCCAAAACAACGCTGCTTCGGTGAATCTGGACGATTTGGGTGCGCTAAACAGGGGTTTGGCCTAAACCGATCAGGCCGCCACCGCGGCGAGCGGGTGATCGGGCCCGACCACATCCGTGAGGCGCGAGCGCGCGCGCGACAGGCGCGACATCACCGTGCCGAGCTTGATGTCGAGGCGCTCGGCGATCTCGGCGTAGCTCAGGTCACCGTAGTAACGCAGCATGAGGATCTCGCGGTGCTCAGGACTGAGCCGGTCCATCGCCAGGAGCAAGGAGTCGCGCAGCTCCTCGGTGAAGATCAGCTCCGCAGACTGGCTGGGGCGACCTTGGGGCAAGGCCTCTTCAGGGAGCCCGCTGAGCAGGGTGGCGCGGCGGCGCTTGTCACGAACGTTGTTGAAGCAGAGGTTCGTGGTCACCCGGTAGAGCCAGGCCCGCAGCTCAAACTCGGGCAAGAACAGGCGCGGCTCACGCATCGCACGAATGAAGACCTCTTGGAGAAGATCCTGGGCCTCTTGAGGGTCCTTGAGGATGGAGGTCGCCCGGAGATGAAGCGGCGAGTGGTACTTACGAACGACGAGGCCCATGGCGAGCCCACGGTCCCGGGCGGCGAGGCGCTTGATGTCGCCGTCGTCCGGGGCGCGGCGGCCAGAGTCACAGGGCAGGGCGGAGCGTGTGGCGGTGGCGGCGAGCATGAAGGCCTCCTCGGGTCGGGGTCTCGATTCGGCCGCAAGGACGCGAGGTTCTGTGAGGTTCTTCGGTCATCGCTTGTCACTTGAAGTCCTCTGATAGTCTTCAACCCTCACGACACGACGCGCCTCGTCCAGCCTCTGTCGCCAGCCCACGTCGCTCGTCGCGCCGCGCCACCAAAGCCCCCGGACAGCCACGGGCCCCCTAAATCGTGGCTCCCGTGGTTCAATTCAGCCATCGCCCAGGGCCTTGACGCCTCCCGCGTCGGGGACGATGGTATGCTCTCTTGGGCGCGATCTGCGCAGCGCGCTCGATATGCAGCAGGAGTCCGCGGTGGAAGCTGACAGCAACGTGATGGAGGTCAAGGACCTCGTAGAGGCCATCGTCAAGTCGATGGTTGATCAGCCTGAGAAGGTGATCTGCCGAGAGGTGCAAGGCACCCACTCGTGCGTCCTTGAGCTTGAGGTGGCCAAAGAAGACATCGGCAAGGTCATCGGTCGGAAGGGCATTCACGCCGACGCGATCCGCCGCATCGTCCACGCCGCGGGCGGCAAACGTAAGATGCGCTACGTCCTGGAGATCATTGAGGATCGCTGAGCGACGCCGCGCTGCGCTCTACTCGGTGATCCCCGGGATCCGCACGCCGCGCTCATGGGCGACCTCGATCGCGCGCTCATAACCGGCGTCGGCGTGGCGAATCACGCCCATGGCGGGATCCACGGTCAAGACCCGCTCAAGGCGGCGCGCCGCGGCGGCGGTGCCGTCGGCGACGATGACCTGGCCGGAGTGTAAGGAGTAGCCCATCCCGACGCCGCCGCCGTGGTGGAAGCTCACCCAGCTCGCCCCGTTCACGGCGTTGATCATGGCGTTGAGGATCGGCCAGTCGCCCACGGCGTCGGAGCCGTCACGCATGGCCTCGGTCTCGCGGTTGGGAGAGGCCACGGAGCCGCAGTCGAGGTGGTCGCGGCCGATGACGATCGGCGCCTTCACCTTGCCCGTGGCCACAAGCTCGTTGAACAGAAGCCCGGCCTTGTGCCGCTCGCCGTAGCCCAGCCAGCAGATGCGCGCCGGGAGCCCTTGGAACTGCACGAGCTCCCCCGCCAACATCAGCCAACGTTTGAGCGCCTGGTCCTCGGGGAAGAGCTTGAGCAGGGCTTGATCGGTGGTGAAGATGTCTTGGGGGTCGCCGGAGAGCGCCACCCAGCGGAAGGGGCCTTTGCCTTCGCAGAAGAGCGGGCGGATGTACTCGGGGACGAAGCCGGGGATCTCAAAGGCCCGGGCGTTGCCGCCGTCCACCGCGCCCGCGCGCAGGTTGTTGCCGTAGTCCACGCCTTTGGCGCCCGCGGCCATCATGTCGAGCATCCCTTGCACATGGGCGGCCATGCTCAGCTTGGCGAGGCGCACGACCTCGGCGGGGTCACGCTCACGAAGATCTGCGAGGGCCTCGGCGCTGATCCCGTCGGGGATGTAGCCGTGGAGGGGGTCGTGGGCCGAGGTCTGGTCGGTGACGAGGTCGGGGATGACGCCCCGGCGCACGAGCTCGGGGTAGGCCCAGGCGGCGTTGGCGACGACGCCGATGGAGCGCGGCAGGCGCGCGGCGCGGCACTCCTCCACCCGGCGCAAGGCGGCGTCGAGGTCGGGGGCCAGCTCATCGAGGTAGCCCGTCTCGACCCGGCGCTGGATGCGGTGGGGATCGACGTCAAAGCCCAAGAACACCGCGCCGTTCATCGTCGCGGCGAGGGGCTGGGCGCCGCCCATGCCGCCCAAGCCCGCGGAGACGATCAGCCGCCCGGCGAGATCACCGTCGAAGTGTTGGCGAGCGGCGGCGGCGAAGGTCTCGTAGGTGCCCTGGAGGATGCCTTGGGTGCCGATGTAGATCCAAGAGCCGGCCGTCATCTGGCCGTACATCATCAGGCCCTTACGCTCCAGCTCGTGGAAGTGCTCCCAGGTCGCCCAGCGGCCCACGAGGTTCGAGTTGGCGATGAGCACCCGCGGCGCGTCGGCGTGGGTGCGCAGGATCGCCACGGGCTTGCCCGACTGAACGAGGAGGGTCTCGTCGTCCTCCAGGTTCTGCAAGGACCGGACGATCCCGTCGTAGGCGTCCCAGTTGCGGGCCGCGCGGCCGGTGCCGCCGTAGACGACGAGGTCTTCAGGGCGCTCGGCGACGTCGGGGTCGAGGTTGTTGAGGAACATCCTCAGCGCCGCCTCTTGCACCCAGCCCTTACACGTCAGCGTAGGGCCGGTGGGCGTCGTCATCGCGCGGCGCTTCAAGGCGCACCTCCGAGCGGATCAATCGTCGAGCGGATCAATCGTCGGTGAAGACGCTCGTGCGCAGGTTGACGTGGGTCATGCGGGTGTCGGTCTTGACGCCGCTGGACTCGTCGTCGGGCAAAGACTCGAGGTGAGCCTCGTACTGGGCGCGGGTGATGATGCCGCGGTCGATGTAGGCGTGGACGACGCGCACATCGAGGGTCTTGAGATCGAGGGGCGGGGTAGACATGGGGAACTCCTGGGGTGATCAGGCGGAGCCGATCACTCGGCCTCGGGGGGCAGCTCGTCGTCGGCCTCGGGGGGCAGCTCGTCGGACATCGCCTCGCGGGGAGGCAGGCGCCCGGCGGGCCCGGCGAGGAGCATGTTCTCGTCGTAGCCGGTGAGGTCGATCATCACCGTGCCCGCGGCGATCTCGCGCAGGGCCGTGACGACCTCTTTGTTCTTGTTGCCGGTGCGGTCATCCAAGAGCGGGCGCTCGCCCTTCATGAGCTGCTTGGCGCGCTCCGCGGCGACGAGCACGAGGGAGAAGCGGTTGGGAACCCTCTCCAGGCAGTCTTCCACCGTAATACGGGCCATGCGGCCTCCTGAGTGTGATGCGACAGGGTGTTGTATGGCGGCGGCAACGCTCCGTCAACCGCCGCTCACACCAGCTCGCTCGGGCCTCGGCCAGGGAGGCTGCCCAGCTCGGCGAGACGACGCGCGGCGTGCTCGCTGCCCGTGCGTTGCCACTCTTGGAAGAGCCGCAGGAGGTCATCGGTGCCTTCAGCGCGGTCACGATCCGCGATGTCGCTCAACAGCGCCACGCAGTCGTCGAAGCGCAGGCCCAGCTCGATAAACGCTCGGATCCAGGGGTCGATCTCCGCGGCCTTCGCGATCGGGCCGCTCGTGGAGAGGTCCACCACCCGGGCGTAGGCCGCGCCGCCCATGTCCGCGTAGTAGCGCCGACCGACGGCGCGGCGGCTGAGGCTCTCGGCGAAGTAGCCCGAGGTGGCCAAGGCGTGGTCGCCGAGCGCGCGGTAGAGCCGCAAGGCCTTGGGGCGCGGCGCCTCTCGCGCTTGGAGGTGCAGCTCAGCCAGGGTGCGCGGCGCGTCTTTGGGGAGCACCGTGCCCTCCTCGCCGAGCCGGGTGAGGAGCTGCGTGAGATACGTCGTCGTCGGCGTCGAGAGCGAGGCCCCGCGCCGCTGGCTCGCGTCCTGCACCCGCTGCGAGAAGAAGTCGAACAGGCTCTCTCGTTGAATCGGCCTCCCGGTCTTCATGGCGCCTCCTGTGGTGGCTTGTGCGGTCTGGTGGTCTCCCTGCGCGTCACCCAGCCTGGGGCTTGTCTGCGCCCCGCTGAAAAAAGTTCTGATCCGGCCCGTTGACGGGGGGTAGGGGGTGCATAGCCTTTGGCCCGTGAAACCCGACCCTCGATGTCCCCATCGAGCGGTCACTCAACCCCCAAAGCCCAAATGCGCCTCGGGGTGCGGGCGAGTCGCCCTCACTCTTTGGCCCCGTGGGAGTAGAACCATCATGAACGTGCGTCCCCTCTACGATCGAGTCCTCGTGAAGCGTCACGACGAGCCCGAGAAGAGCAAAGGCGGCCTCTTCTTGCCGGAGAGCGCCAAAGAGAAGCCCCTGCAAGGTGAGGTCCTCGCCGTCGGCGAAGGCCGCGTGAACGACGACGGCTCCGTCGCCGCGCTGCAGGTCAAGACGGGCGACAAGGTCGTCTTCTCGAAGTACGCCGGCACCGAGATCAAGGTCAACGGTGAAGACCGCCTGATCCTCCGCGAAGAGGACATCCTCGGCGTTCTCTCCTGATCTGGTCCTGATTCTTCTCATCCCAAACTCATTATAGATGGAGGCCACATGGCTGCCAAAGAGATCCTCTTCGACGTAAAGGCCCGCGACAAGCTGCTCCGCGGCGTTGACCTGCTCGCCGACACCGTCAAGGTCACCCTCGGCCCCAAGGGTCGTAACGTCGTCATCGAGAAGTCTTGGGGCGCGCCCGTCGTCACCAAGGACGGCGTCACCGTCGCCAAAGAGATCGAGCTTGAGGACAAGTTCGAGAACATGGGCGCCCAGATGGTCAAGGAGGTCGCCTCCAAGACCTCCGACATCGCGGGTGACGGCACCACCACCGCCACGGTGCTCGCCCAGGCGATCTACCACGCTGGCGCCAAGCTCGTCGCCGCGGGCCACAACCCCATGGAGCTCAAGCGCGGCATCGACAAGGCCGTTGACGCCGTCGTCACCGAGCTTCACCGCATGAGCCGCCCGGTTCGTGACTCCCGCGAGATCGCCCAGGTCGGCACCGTCTCCGCCAACGGCGACGAGTTCATCGGCCAGATCATCGCCGACGCCATGGACAAGGTCGGCAAAGAGGGCGTGATCACCGTCGAAGAGAACAAGAGCTTCGTCACCGAGCTCAAGACGGTTGACGGCATGCAGTTCGACCGCGGCTACCTCAGCCCCTACTTCGTGACCGACACGGAGCGTATGGAGGTCGTCCTGGAGGAGCCCTACATCCTCCTGCACGAGAAGAAGATCGGCTCCATGCGTGAGCTCCTCAAGCTCCTGGAGAAGGTCCACCAGACGGGCCGCCCCATCCTCATCATCGCCGAGGACATCGAGGGCGAGGCCTTGGCCACCCTCGTCGTCAACAAGCTGCGCGGCACCCTGCACGCCGCCGCGGTGAAGGCGCCGGGCTTCGGTGACCGCCGCAAGGCCATGCTGGAGGACATCGCCGTCCTCACCGGTGGCCGCCTCATCGCTGAGGAGCTCGGCATCAAGCTGGAGAACCTCACGGTGGAGGACCTCGGCGTCGCCAAGCGTGTGGTCATCACCAAGGAGCACACCACCATCGTCGATGGCAACGGCTCCACCGACGCGCTCTCCGCCCGCATCGCGCAGCTCCGCCAGCAGATCGAGGCCACCACCTCGGACTACGACCGCGAGAAGCTCCAAGAGCGCGTGGCGAAGCTCTCCGGCGGCGTGGCCATCATCAAGGTCGGCGCGGCGACGGAAGTCGAGATGAAAGAGAAGAAGGCGCGTGTTGAAGACGCCCTTCACGCCACCAAGGCGGCCGTTGAGGAGGGTGTGCTCCCCGGCGGCGGCGTGGCCCTCATCCGCGCGGGCCTCGTGCTCGACGGCCTCAAGGTCGAGGGTGAGCAGCGCTTCGGTGTTGACATCGTGCGCCGCTCCATCGAGGAGCCCCTGCGTATGATCGTCTCCAACGCCGGCAAGGAGCCCAGCATCGTGCTCCAGGCCGTCAAAGAGGGCGCCGGTGGTTACGGCTATAACGCCCGCACCGACGTGTACGAGGACCTCATGGAGGTCGGCGTGATCGACCCCACCAAGGTCACCCGCTCCGCGCTCCAGAACGCCGCGTCCGTCGCCGCCCTGCTCCTCACCACCGAGGCGATGGTGGCCGAGTACGACGACGACAAGGACGACCACAACCACAACCACTGATCTCTTGATCGGCGAGTCGTGAACAAGACGCCCTCCGGCACAAAACCGGGGGGCGTTCTTGTGTTTGGGCTCGTGTGTTTGGGGTCGTGGACGGCCCTTGAGAGAGCGGCTATCGTTGAGGCCCAAAGTCTACGGAGCCTCTCAATGCCGACCCCCCGCCTCGCGACACCTCTGATTCTCACCCTCATCGCCGCCTTCGGCCTCGCCTGCCTCAGCGGGCGCGACAAGGGCGATGACGATGGCGGCGGGCTGTTTGACGGTCGCGACGACGAGGACGAGGACGAAGGCCCGGTCTTGCCTGTGGATGTGGCCCAGGTCTTCTACGTCACGAGCGACGCCGAGGGCCGCTACTACCCCGATGATCTCGACACCGAGGCCGAGCTGTGCCCCCCAGGCGCGACGTACCTCGGCGGGAACGGCTACGCGGCGGCCTGCTTAGACGAGGGCGTCAAGGGCGTCTACGGCGTGATCGGCAACGCCGACCGCGAGTATTACCCCGACGACGTGTCCGACCCGGCGGCGATCTGCCCCGGCGGGAGCAGCTTCGTCGGCCTCAACTCTTGGTACCACACCTGCGTCTCTGACAAGGCCAGCGCCCAGGTGTCCTTGTTCTACAACGCCGCCGGCGACTACATCGACGAGACCGACGTGCGCGACTTCTGCCCCGGCGGCACCACCGCCCTCGGCTATGCCTACTACGGCAGCGGGGAGTGTGGCCTCGACGGGGCCCGCGGCGTCGTCACCCTGACCGTGGACGCCCAAGGCCGCTACGTCGAGGACGTTGAGTCGGCGGCGGACCTCTGCCCGGCGGGCTGGGAGTTCATGGGCACCTCTTGGTACGGCAGCACGGTCTGCGCCGGGGACGTCGGCGCGGTCGTGGGCCTCACCTACGACGCCCAGGGCCGCTACGCCGAGGAGCTCGACGACCCCGCCGAGATCTGCCCGGCGGGCTCGGAGTACCTCGGCGGCTACAGCTACACCCAATACTGCTACATCCCCGAGCGGGTCACCCCGGTCTACCTCACCCGCGACGCCGAGGGCCGGACGACCGACGACGTCGAGGCCGCCGAGATGTGCCCGGACGGCTTCGACTACATCGGCGGCAGCAGCTACGCGGCGGTCTGTGTGCGCTGAGCGGCGCGGTTTCTCACCACGAGCACTGAGAGGCTGAGCGCGGAGAGCACGGCGGAGGCCAAGAGCGTCAAGAACACGGCGCTCTGGTCGCTCGACTTGAGGAGCTTGCCCAAGAGCAGCTCCTGGGCGACGCTCCCGATGGATCCCAAGCCGTTGATGATGCCCGAGGCCAAGGCGGCGCGTTTGGCGCTGCCGACGTCGATGGCCCCGGCGCCGGTCATCAAGGCGTCTGGGCCGTAGAGCGTGAAGCCGATGAGCCCCATCGAGATCGTGAACAGCGTGAGGTTCTGCTGCCCCGCCGTCGCCATGAGCACGCAGCTCCCGATGAGGCCGCAGACGAAGATCAGCGCGACCAAGGCCAGGCGACCCTTAAACAGCTTGTCGGCCATGACGCCGATGAGCACGACGCCCGCGATGCCCGAGAGGTCAAAGACCGTCGAGAGGTAACCCGCGTCGTCCCCGGCGAGGTTGTAGTTCTTCTGGAGCAGGTACGGCGCCCAAGACCACAGCGCATACCGAATGAACTTGGCGCCAAAGTAAAACAGGCCGACCAAGAGCACGTTGGTGACGACCGCCGGGGTCCAGCCCGGATCCACCTCCTCGATGCTCGCCCCGCTCGAATCTTTGGGGCCCGCCGGGTCGGTGACCGTGGGCAGGCCGAGGTCTCTGGGGTGGTTCCGCTGGTTGAACAAGAAGAAGGCCCAGACCAACAACAGCACGAGGCTGCCCGCGAAGTACGACCAGCGAAAGCCGAACATGCCTCCGGCCCAGGCCGTGATCGTGTTCGCCGCCACGCCGCCGACCTGGAAGTTGGTGGACCACACCCCCATCACCGTGCCGCGCTCGCCCCGGTGAAACCAGCTCGCCATCGTGCCGACGTTGTTTGACCAGCCCGTGGCCTGGCTGAGCCCGTTGAGCACCATCAAGCCGATGAACAGCCCCGCGGAGTTGGTGAACCCAAACGCCGCGTTGGCGCAGATCGTCACCATCATGCCCGTGAGCAGCACCGCCCGAGGCCCGAAGCGGTCGCCCAAGAACCCGGCCAAGAACTGCCCGACGCTGTACGCGACGAGGTAGGCCGTGCCGACGTAGCCCAAAAACTCGGCGTCCCAGCCTAGCTCGGACTCCAAGGAGGCCTTCGTCAAGTAGAAGGGCTTCCGGCAGAAGTAGTAGCCGAAGTAGGACAGCCAGGTGGCGGCGAACACCCGGGCGCGCCAAGTCTTGAGGAGGGGTTCCATGGGGCGAGAGCCTACAACAACCCGGGGTGCCGGGGAAGCGCCGCCCGCGAACCGACCCCATAGGATAGTGTTGGCCCAGGCCAGGACGGGAGCAGACGATGGCGCGAAACCGCAAAAATCGACGCGCGGAGCCGCGGAGCTCTAAGCGTGGGCTGCCCCCGGGCGCGGCCGTCTACACTGGAGAGCCCCGCGAAGGGCAGGTTCGGGTGAGCCTGATACGCTACACCGCAGAGAGCTGCGTCGAGGTCGGCAACATCGACTTCCGCGCCTGCGTGCCGAGCCCCAACGCTGAGGAGACCGTCTGGATCAACGTAGACGGCATCCATCAGGTCGAGGTCGTCACGACGATCTGCGGCGCGTTTGGTGTGCACCCCCTCGCCATCGAGGATCTGCTCAACCCCAACACCCGCACCAAGGTAGACGACTACGGGGACCACATCGTCGCCGCGGCGAAGATGGTGAACCCCGCGCCGCCGGGCCTCGGGGGCATGTTTGAGCTGGAGCAGGTCGGCGTCGTCGTGGGCCAGTCGTGGGTGCTCACCTTCCAAGAGCGCCCTGGAGACGGCTTTGAGTCCATTCGTGCGCGCCTGCGCGGCGGCGCCGGGCGTATCCGGAAGTCGGGGCCGGACTACCTCCTCCACGCGCTTCTGGACAGCGTCGTAGACGTCACCGCCGAGGTCATCCTCAGCGTCGATCAGCGCATCGACGATCTGGAGGCCCAGCCCGCGGATCTCCACGTTCAGGCCCACGAGCTGCGCGCGGAGCTCGTCTCGTTGCGCCGCGCCGTCGCGCCTTTGCGAGAGGCGATCTCGGCGCTCCTCCGGGCGGAGAGCGCGCTCGTGCGAGAGCACAACAAGCCGTACTACCGCGACCTCTACGATCACGTCGCCCAGGCTCTCGACCTCATCGACTCCAACCGTGAGCGCGTGATGAGCCTCGTGCAGCTCCACCTCGCCGAGAACGGCCACCGGCTCAACGAGGTGATGCAGGTGCTCACCATCGTGGCGACGATGTTTATTCCGCTCACCTTTGTGGTCGGCGTCTACGGCATGAACTTCGAGCACATGCCCGAGCTTCAATGGCGCTACGGCTACCCGGCGGTGTGGGTGGTCATGGTGCTGATGGTGCTGGGGATGTTGGTCTGGTTTCGTTCACGCCGCTGGCTGTGACGCTGGCGCGCTGGGGGGCTTGGCGAGGCCGATGAGGCCCACGGCGGCGAGGCTCAGCAGGCCGCTGAGCAGAAAGTGGCCGCTGTATCCCAGGTTCTCGGCGACAAAGCCCGAGAGCGTCGCCGCGCCGCCCGTCGCGATCACCACGGCGCTGGCCTGCACGGTGTAGTCCGTGCCTTCGGTCTCCGCGGCGCAGGCGTCCATCATGCGGGTGAAGAGCGCGGCGGTCGCCATGCCGCCGCAGAGGTGCTCCAGCACGGTCAAGACGTAGATCGGCAGGCCCAAGGCGGCGACGCCCAGAGGCGGCACGACGGCGTAGGCCGCCACGGTCAAGGACTGCAGCACGCCGAAGACGACCAACGAGACGCCCGCGCCGAAGCGGGAGACCGCCGCCCCGCCGATGAGCGCGCCGACGAGGCCCGCGGAGAAGCCCGCCGTGCCCGTGAGCGCGCCGAGCTCCGTGAGGCCGAGGCCCAGGTCGACCAACATCGGCTTGAGCATCGCGCCGCCGAGGCTCTCCCCGGCCTTGTACGCCATCACGACGCCGAGCCAGGCCCAGGCGCCGGGCCGGGAGACGAAGCCGCCCAGCGCGCCGCGCCAGCTCTGCGGGGTCACGCTGGTGGCGCTCGTCGGGGCCGAGGGCGGCTCGCGAAACAGGCCGATGGGGATGGCGGCGACGGCCAGCATCAGCGCCATGCCCAGAAAGGTCGCCTGCCAGCCGAGCTTGTCAAAGACGACCAGGAGCGCGCCGCCGCCCAAGATCATGCCGACGCGGTACCCGGCGACCTGCACGCCGTTCCCTAAGCCGCGCTCGGCGGGGGAGAGCAGCTCCACGGCGAGGCCGTCGGTGGCGATGTCTTGGGTGGCGGCGAGCAGGTTCGTCAACAAGAACGCGCCCATGAGCAGGGGGAGCTGGGACTCTGGACGCAAGAGGGCGAGGCCGACCATGCCCAGAGCGGTGATCATCTGAATCACCAGGATCCACGAGCGCCGTCGCCCGAGGCCAGGGAGCTGCCAACGATCCACCCACGGCGCCCACAAAAACTTGAGCGCCCAAGGCAAGGCCAACAACGACGTGAGGCCGATGTCGGGCAACGAGAGCCCCATCGTGCGTAAGAGCGCGGGCAAGGCCTGGGTGAAGAAGCCGTAGGGGAGGCCCTGAGAGAGGTAGAGCGCGCCGAGCAAGCCGAGCTTCGTAGACGTGCGCATCGGGGCTCCTGAATGTAGATTGATTGACCAACCAATTAACACAGGTCGGCGGACGTTCGCAAGCGGTCGGGTGGGCAAGTCCGGCGAAGATGCGTTAGGCAGCCCAACGCATCTTCGGCCCGGAGGATTCCTTGAAGAGCACTCTCCCCCTCGCGGCGCTCCTCGCCGCCGCCTTCACCGGCCCCGTCGCGAGCGCGGCCGAGCTGTCGATCCCGCACGAGATCTACACGCTCGACAACGGCTTGACGGTGATCCTCGCCCCCGACAACGACGTCCCGATCGTCCAGGTCAACGTCTGGTACCACGTCGGCTCCGCTGAAGAGGTCGTCGGGCGCACGGGCTTCGCCCACCTGTTCGAGCACCTGATGTTCCAGGGCTCTGAGCACAACAACAACGACTACTTCCAGCCTCTGCAAGAGGTCGGCGGCCAGGTCAACGGCACGACCAACCTTGAGCGCACCAACTACTTCGAGGGTGTGCCCAGCGAGTACCTGCCCTTGGCCTTGTGGGCCGAGGCCGACCGCATGGGCTACCTGCTCCCCGCGCTCAGCCAAGAGCGCCTGGACAACCAGAAAGAGGTCGTGCGCAACGAGCGCCGCCAACGCTACGAGAACCGGCCCTACGGCACGGTCTGGGTGACGCTCCTCGACAACGTCTTCCCCGAGAGCCACCCCTACAACCACTCGACCATCGGGGAGCACGCCGATCTTGAGGCGGCGACGCTCGACGACGTGACGGCCTTCTTCAAGACCTGGTACGTCCCGAACAACGCCAGCATCGTGATCTGCGGCGACTTCGACGTGGCCGAGGCCAAGCAGCTCGTCGAGTTTTATTTCGCGCCGATCCCCGCCGGCGCCGAGCCCACCCCGGCGCCGATCCCCTCGGTGAAGCTCACTGAAGAGAAGGTCATCCGTCAGACCGAGGTCGGCGCGCCCTTCCAGAAGGTCTGGATCGCCTGGCCCAGCCCCGGCGTGTACGCCCCCGGCGACGCGGAGCTCGACCTGCTCTCCACCACCCTCACCGACGGCCAGTCCTCTCGCCTCGTGAGTGAGTTGGTGGTCAAGAAGCAGATCGCCACTGACGTCACCGCCTACCAGTCGAGCAATGATGGCGCGTCGATGTTTGTGATCGAGGCCACCGCCGCCGCGGGTCACACCACGGACGAGCTCGTCGCCGAGATCGACAAGATCCTCGCCGTCGTGAAGGCCAAGGGCCCCACGGTGGAGGAGGTCGAGATGGGCCGCACGGCCTACGAGGTCGGCTTCTACCAGAGCCTCTTCACCGTGGCCGGCAAGGCCGATCGCCTGAACAGCTACTTCGTCAACAAGGGCCGTCCTGACGCGCTCGCAGAGGATCTGCAGCGGTACATGGACACCACCCCTGAGTCCATTCGTGCGACCGCCGAGAGCACCCTCGGGACCGGCCGCGTCGTCCTTCACATCTGGCCCGCGACGGAGGCCAAATGAGCCGCTCTCACGTCTTCTCTCTCCTCTTCGCGCTGGCGTCTTGTGGTCCCAAAGAGGCCCCCATCGAGACCCCGGCGGCTTCGGTAGAGGCCCCGGCCCCCGACCCTCGCTTCGCCAAGCCCGCGCCTCTGGGCAAGCGGGCCCTGACCTTGCCTGAGGTCAAGACGGCGACGCTCTCCAACGGCCTCCAGGTCGTCTTGATCGAGGATCACGAGCTGCCGCTGTTCTCGCTGCAGCTCACCGTTCGTTCGGGCTCGTTCACCGACCCCGCGGGCAAAGAGGGCCTCGCTGATCTGGCGATGAACCTCTTGGACGAGGGCACCGCCAAGAAGGACACGATCGCCTTCGCGACGGCGCAGAAGAAGCTCGGCGCGTCCGTGGGCTCGTACTCCGGCGGCGACTCGGCGGGGCTCAGCGTGAGCGGCCTCTCCAAGAACCTCGACGCCACCTTGGACCTCATGGCCGAGGTGCTGCTCACCCCCCGCAACGACAAGAACGACCTGGAGCGCCTGCGCAAAGACTCGCTCCAGGGCATCCTCGCCCAGCGCACCGAGCCCAACGCCATGGCGAGCCGGGCCCTGGCCCGCACGATGTACGGCGAGGCCTACAGCGGCCGCTTTGAGACCGAGGTGAGCCTGAAGGCCGTCACCCTCAAAGAGGTCGCCGCGTGGCAGAAGGCCAACCTCACCCCGGCGAACGGCGTCATCTTCGCCAGCGGCGATCTGAGCCTCGACAGCTTGGTGGCGTCGCTGGAGGCCCGCCTCGGCAAGTGGAAGGGCGGCGCCAAGCAGGCTGACCCCTCGATCACCGTGAACAGCCTGACCGAGACGACACTGTTTCTGGTCGACAAGCCCGGCGCCGCGCAGTCGGTGATCTTGGCCTCGCGTGAGGTGCCTGGGCGCAACGAGCCCGGCTACGACGCCTTGGTCTTGGGCAACGCGGCCTGGGGCGGCACCTTCATGAGCCGCTTCAACATGAACTTCCGCGAAGAGAAGGGCTGGACGTATGGCGCGCGCTCTAGCGTCGACGACGACCTCGGCCCCGGCACCTGGTCGGCGAGCACCTCGGTGCGCGCGGACGCTACGGTGGTCGCGGTGCAAGAGCTCCTCGCCGAGCTCGACCGGGTGAAGGGTGAGAAGCCCTTGACCGCCGCCGAGGTCGAGTATGTGCGCAGCTCGATGATCAACTCTTGGCCGGGCCGCTTTGAGACCCCGTCGTTCTTGCTCGGGCAGCAGGCGTCGATCTGGCGCTACGGCCTGCCCGCGGACTGGACGGCGACGTACCTCAGCCGGGTGCAGGCCGTGACCCCCGAGGCCGCCCAGGCGGCGTTCGTGGAGCATGTCGCCGGAAAACCCCTCGCGCTCGTCGTGGTCGGCGATCTCGCCACCCACCAGGCGCCGCTCTCCGCCCTCGGCAAGCCCGTCGTCGTCCTCGACGCTGACGGCCGCGTCGTCACGAAGTAGGCCGAGGTCCCGCGCATGTCCTTACGATCGGACTTCATCTGGATGGATGGCGCCCTCGTCCCCTTCGACGAGGCCAACATCCATGTGCTGAGCCACACCCTGCACTACGGTCTCGGCGTGTTTGAGGGCATTCGTGCCTACGCCCAGACCGGCGGTGGCGGCGGCGGGGTGTTTAAGCTCGACAGCCATCTTCGTCGGCTCTACGACTCGGCCAAGATGTGCCAGATCAAGATCCCGTTCCCCATTGAGCAGCTCCACGCGGCCTGCTTAGAGACGCTCCGGGCGAACAAGCTGGATGAGGGCTACATCCGCCCCATCGTGTTCTTCGGCATGGGCGCCATGGGCCTCGGCGCCCGTGGTAACCCCGTGCACGTCGCCATCGCCACCTGGCGCTGGGGCGCGTACCTGGGCGATGACGGCGCCAAGAACGGCATCCGCGCGGGCACGTCGAGCTTCACCCGGCACGCGGTGAACTCGAACCTCCAGCGGGCGAAGGTCATCGGCCACTACGTCAACAGCATCCTCGCCCGCTACGAAGCCGCCGACAACGGCTACGACGAGGCGATCATGCTCGACCACAACGGCTACGTCGCTGAAGGCACCGGCGAGAACCTCTTCGCCGTGCGGGGCCGCACGATCAAGACGCCGACGGTGACGAACATCCTCGGCGGCATCACCCGCAAGACGGTGATTCAGATCCTCCAGCACGAGGGCTACGAGGTCATCGAGACCCAGTTTGGCCGCGACGCGCTGTATGTCGCCGATGAGGTCTTCATGACCGGCACGGCGGCGGAGATCACCCCGGTGCGTGAGGTCGATCGCCGCACCGTCGGCGAGGGCGTGCCGGGGCCGATCACCCAGCTCGTGCAGCGCATCTACCTCAGCGGCGTTCGCGGTGAGGTGGACTGGATGCGCCCCTTCATCACCCCGGTCTGAACGTCGGCATGGGGAGCCCCGACGTGCTCATCATCGGGGCGGGCCTCGCTGGGCTCTCTCTGGCCTGGCACCTCGCGCCGACCCACCGTGTGCTCGTCGTGGATCAAGGCGCCCAGCCCGGCGCTGAGGCCACGGCGCAGAACGCGGGCATGGTGCGGCGGCTCGTCGAGGATCCTGTCGAGCGCGCCATCGCCACCCGATCGGGTGAGGCCTTCGCCGCGCCGGGCGACGACTGGGAGGACCACCCGCCCTCACGTGTGGTCGGCGCCGTGCTCGGCCTCGTCGAGGAGGACGCCCAGCTCACCGACGCCGTGGCCCACCTGCGCCAGCGCGGCGTCGAGGTTCATTCGTTGGATCGCCCTGAAGAGGTCGCTCCGGCCCTGCGTGGAAGCCCCATCCGCCAGGCCTGGTGGCTGCCGCAGGAGCGTGTGGCCGACCCCCACGCCTTGCTCAGCGGGTTCTTGCGGGGTCTACGCCGCCAGGGCGGGGCGCTGCGCCTGGGCGAGCGGGTCGAGGGGCTCGCCCAAGAGGGGGATCGGGTCGTCGGCGTGTGGGTCGGCGGCGCGCTGCTCCGGGCGGGGGCCGTCGTCATCGCCGCCGGGGCCTGGGGCCAAGGCCTCGCCGCGGGCATCGGCCTCGCGCGGCCCATGGCGCCGATTCGCCGGAGCCTCCACACCACGGCGCCGCATCCGCTCTCTCGCCCCGAACATCCTTGGCTTTGGCTCGATGATCTCGGCCTCTACGCCCGGCCCGAGGCCGAGGGCTGGCTGCTCTCGGGCTGTGATGAGCGCCTGGACCGCCCGGCTCTTGGCCCCGGCTCCATCGGCGGCCTGACCGAGCGCGGCCGGGCGGAGCTTGGGCACAAGCTAGAGCGGGGCTTGCCCGCCTTGGCCGATGTGGGCCTTCGTGGCGGCTGGACGGGCCTGCGCACCTTCACCCCGGATCGGCGCCCGATGCTCGGCGAAGATCCCGATCGCCAGGGCCTCTGGTGGGCCTCGGGCCTCGGCGGCGCCGGGGTCACCGGCTGTTTTGCCGTCGGCGAGGCTGTGGCCGCCTGGATGCGCGGCGAAGAGACGCCTTGGCTCTCGCGCCGGGCGGTGAGCCCCGGTCGGCCCTTCCCGGGGCGCTTCTTGATTCACCCGAGCGGCGAGAGCTGGTCGGGGCAGCTCGTCTCGGCGCGCTGAGTCGTCCGACGAGGCGGCGGGCCAGAGACACGAACGCCCGCCTGCTCGGGAAGGTGAGCCGTCGCGCCCGAGCGGGCGAACAACGGCCTCTTCCTGAGGAGGACGGGCGTCCCGTCGCCGAGGGGCTATTCGTCGTCGTCGAAGTCCTCATCGAGGCGGACCCGCTTGCCTTGAGAGCGACGGGCCTTCACGCCGATGTCACGATCGCCGACGATGCCCGGACGCTCACGATCCTTCACAGGATCACGACGCCGCCGGTCGCGGTCTTCGTCCCAGCCGGCCTCTGCGGCCGGGTCGGGCATCATGCCGCCGCCCCAGGCCGGACGCCGAGGGGGGCCGCCGTCACCGCCGCCCCAGGCCGGGCGACCATCCGCCGGACGGGGAGGACGCGGGCCACGATCATCGCCGCCGGGACCGCCCGGGCCGCGAGGAGGACCGCTGTAACCACCGCCGGGGCCGCCAGGACCACGAGGGGGGCCGCCGTAGCCACCACCGCCGCCGCCGCTGTAGCCACCACCGCCGCCGCCGCTGTAGCCACCACCGCCGCCGCCTTCGCCGCCACGGTAACCGCCACCACCACCGCCGCTGTAGCCGCCGCCACCGCCGCCGCTGTAGCCACCACCGCCGCCGCCTTCGCCGCCACGGTAACCGCCACCACCACCGCCGCCGCTGTAGCCGCCACCACCGCCGCCGTAGCCACCACCGCCGCCACCGTAGCCGCCGCGACCCTCACCAGGAGGGCCACGACGATCGCGAGGGGGACCGCCAGGGCCGCCAGGGCCGCCGGGACCGCCAGGTCCCCGAGGGGCCCGCTCTTCAGCGGCGCGCACGTTCACACGACGACCGCCGAGGCTCGCGCCGTCCATCGCCTGCACCGCCGCTTGCGCGTGCTGATCGTTTTCAAAGGTCACGAACCCGAAGCCACGGGACTTGCCGGTCTCCCGATCGATGATGACCGTCGCCTCAGAGACGGCCCCAAAGGGCTCGAACGCTTCACGCAGCTCACGCTCGCCTGCGGCCCACGCGAGCCCGCCGACGAACAGCCTGTTTCCCATCTTCTCGCTCTACTGTTTCAGGGTGGTCCATTTCGCGCGAATCTGATCACGCACTCTAAGCCGTAGCATTGATGGCGCGCAAGGTCGACGGAAAAGCGTCTGGTGGGCCTAAACTCCGTCGCGTAGGCCGCTCGGCGCGCCAAAAAAGGGGGATCTCCTGGGCCCTAGCGCGGCGCGATTGATCACTTGTTCTCGGCGCCTGGGGAGGGGGTGTCGCTGAGCTCCCACGCGCCTTCACCGTCGGGCAGCCGGGCGTAGGCCTGATCGTCGTTGAGCGCGGGGAAGCTCACGGCGTCGGTGACCTCGTCGTCGGGGTTCACGAGGCTCAAGGTCTCGCCGTCGCCGGAGAGCTTAAAGTCGGCGTGCAGGGGGCCGTCGTCGAGGTCTTCGTCAGCCCAGATCAGCAGGCGCTCGCCGGGGTTGAGGGCCTGGGTGTCGGGGAAGGGCCACGGGTCCTTCTCGCCCAGCGCGTCGGTGAGGCCCCAGCCGGAGAGATCCGCGGCGGCGTCGCCGATGTTCAGGAGCTCGATCCAGTCCTCGTTCTGCCCGGCCTCGTCGGTGGCGCCGGTCTCGTTGCCCGAGACGAGCTCGTTCAGCACCAGCTTGGCCTCGGGGGGATCCGCGTCGCTGTCGGAGTCGCTGTCGGCGTCGCTGTCGGAGTCGCTGTCGGAGTCGCTGTCGGCGTCGGCGTCACCCTCGGGGGCGGCGCTGTCGTCGGTGACCTTGTCGGCTTGGCTGCAGCCCGGGGTGAAGAAGACGAGCAAGGAGAGGAGCGAGAGCATCAGGGGGCCTCAGGTAGGGGAGAGGGGCAGGCCGCCGCGCAGGCGGGCGTTGAGCTGGAGGAAGACGGTGTGGGTCTGGGCGGCGGCTTCAGCGCCCGCCAGGGCCGTGGCTTGGGGCTGGGCGTAGCGGCCCTCGGCGCCGACGACGAGCTGCACCCCGGGCAGGCCCGCGACGGTGGGCCCGGGGAGCTTGGGCCCGAGGCCCACACGCCAGGTCAAGGTGTCGGAGGCGTCGAGATCTCGTTGATTGGTCGTCCAATCAACTCGCGCCCAGGCGATGACGGGGCCGCGCTTGCCGCAGCGCGCGCTGAGGCTGAGCCCGGCGGGGAGGGCTTTGCTGTCGGTGTCGTAGCCCCAGCCCAGGAGCAGCTCGGCGCTCGTGGTGGCGACGGGGTGGTTCAGCGTGGCCCGGGCGCCGACGCGGTGGTCGGGGGCGTAGCTCAGCCCGCGGGAGCCCTCGCGGGCCATGACGGAGAGCTCCACCCGATCCGCGGGGAGGCCCGTGAGCCCGAGGGGACGCAGGGTGACGATCCCCATGAGGTTCTGGCCGTTGTTGCGCTCGCGCCGGGCGAGGCCCTCACCGCTGAGCGCCGAGGCGGAGATCGTGACGAGGCGCTGCGGCGCCGTCCACGCCGCCCACAGGCCGAGGTCGCTGCGCTCCATCCAGCCTTGCTCTTGGCCCATGGTGAGCGCGACGGCGGGCAGGGCCCAGGCGTCTTGGGCGCCGATCACCCAGAGGTCGTCCACCAGGCCCCCGGCGGCGGCGAGGCCGAGGGGGGCCAGGTCGAGCCGCGCCTCGGCGACCTGCAGCCGGGGCAGGAGGCTCTCCCCGGCGACGCCGACGTAGCCCGCCGCGCCGCCAGATCGCACGGCGTCGAGGTTGAGCCGCGCGCTGGCGACGGGGGCGCGCAGCTCAAGCTCCGCCTGACCTCGGCTCAAGAGCAGCTCGCGGGAGACCCCGGCGGCGGGGGTGGTCCACGCGGCGCGTCCGGCGACGTCGAGGTCGAGCTGCAGGCAGAGCGTGTCGGTGGCGGCGGCGGCCTGGGCGGGGGCCATCGGCACGCCGGGGGTACGCGGCTGGAGCAGGGCCTCACAGGGGCTCGACCAGGCGGCGGCGGTCAGCAGGAGGAGCAGCGTCAAGGGCTCAGCTCATCGGCGCCTAAGCAGGGCCCCAAGAGGTCCAGGGCGTCCTGAAAGTGCGCGTAGTCGGCCTGGAGCTGGCTGAGGTCGGCCTCGGCGTCGCTGAGCAGCTCGTCGGCGAGGCCGGCCTGGGCCAGCTCCGCGCGGAGGGTGGGGCCGGGGTCTTCGCCGCTCGCCGTGGGGGCGCGCAGGTGGGCCTCACCGAGCAAGACGCCGACGCTCCGGGCCAAGGCCGCGAGGTCAGCCGGGCCGATCTTGCCCTTCTCCCAGTCTTTTGTGATGTCGTCGTGGTTGTAGCCGTCGAACCAAGAGGAGTAGCTGAGCACCTTAAACGTCATCACGCCGTCGTTGAGCGCGTCGAGGCGAGGGTCGAGGCGGGGGCTCGACCACAGGAGGCGCGGGGCGTGCTCGGCGCGGTCGGCCTGGCTGTCGAAGAGGCCGGGCAGGGTGGGGCGCAGGCTCGGCGGTGTGGGCGGGTCGGTGACCTCGCGGAGCTGGAGCAGCTCGTCGTCCAGATCGCCCTCGTCGCCGAGATCGTAGAGCACGACGTAGCGCACGGCCGGAGACGAGGCGACGCCAGAGCCGTAGCGCCGCGCGCCGTCGAGCACCCGGGCGCCCGCGGGCAGCCTCAGGCCCGAGACGAGGCGATGAAGCTGCGCGGCCTCCTCGTCGCTGAGCGCCAAGAGCCCTGCGCCCTGCTCATCCAGCGTCTCATCGAGCCGAAACCGGCGCTGGCCGTCCTCTTCATCGAGGGCGGTGAGGTCGTCGAGTCGTTTGCGCTCAAGGCCGTCCTCGATGGTGTCGTCGAGGAGCGCGAGGGTGATGGAGTCGGCGGCGCGGCTCGCGCTCAGGTCGTCGAGGCCCAGCACGGCGGCGCTGTAGCCCTCGGCCAAGGCCAACACGGCCTCGGCGCGGCAGTCGGCCTCACAGCCATCGAGGCCCAAGGTCAAGGCGCCGATCCCGACGGCGGCCCGGCGAAGATCGAGGATCCAGGGCCCGAACGCCGCGCCGTCGAGGTCGTTGAAGTCCAGAACCAGGCCAGGCAGCTCGCTGCGGGCGTCGGCCCCGGGCGTCTCAGGCAAAAACGTGCCGACGTTCTCCGGGTGGGGGTCGCCGACGAGCAGCAGCTCACCCGAGGCCGCCTGGGACACAAACCGGGTGGTCTCCCGCCGCTCGCTCGTGCGCTGGAGGTCCGCGTAGAAGACGCCTAAGCTGCCCCGCATAAAGTCGTAAGGGTCCGCCGCCATCTTCTGGTACTTCGCGGCGAGCAGGGCCGGGTCGCGGGAGGTCCAGACGAGGTTGTCTTGCACGAGCTGCTCGACGAGCCAGGCCTGGCGGCCAGCGTCGTTGTTCGCCCCGCTGCACCCGGTGAGGGCGGCGAGGAGGAGCGGCGTCGAGAGGGCACGAATTGGGCGTGTGCGCATGGGCCCGAAACGTACCGCGCGACCGGCTCAAGCTCGTGAACCGATCGCGACGGTGTTGTGACGGGCGCGGGGCGTCTTTTGGTCGGGGCGCTGAGGCCTAGGCTCGCCCCTACAACGAACAATCCCCCGACACCTGCACGTCCACGAGCTCCGCCTCGGTGATCGTGGCGATGGAGCCGTCCGCGCCGATGGCCAGCGGCGACCACCCGGCGCCGAGGCCCTGGAGGGTGAGCACCCAGGCGGCGTAGAGCTCGGTGGGCGGCTCGACGTAGAGCATCGCCACGGCGCGGTCGTCGAGGCAGACCGCCTCGGCGGGGGCGTCGCCGTCGGTGAGGTCGCCGGAGCCGTCGAGGTCGAGGTAGGAGAGGGCGATCTCAACGGCGGTCGCGAGGCCGCCGTCACGCTCAAGGTGATCCTCGGGCGGGGCGTCGGAGAAGCCCAGGCTCCAGGGGTTCGTGAGGGCCTGGTCGAAGAGCACGCTCGTGGCGCCATCGACGGAGGGCACGACGGTGAGCCCGCGCCCGTCAAGCTCGATGCCCTCGGCGACGCCGCCCGAGAGGGTGTAGCTCGGCGTGGGGCGCAGGGACAAGGGGAGCGGCACGGCGTCGATGGGGTAGACCGTGGGCAGGTCTTGACCGTCCACAAACTCCAGGGCGTTCCAGCCGGGCAGGATGCCCGCGAGCAAGAGCGCCATGGGCATCTCGCCCTCAAAGTAGGTCGGGAACACGCGCCCGGCGCCGACGTAGGTCTCGCCGCTGGCCTTGACAGAGTCGCCGTTCATGTCGTCCCAGGCCGCCGGGAAGTAGAACGCCACGTAGAGGCCGGGCAGACCGTCGGGGTCGAGCTCGACGATGTGGTCTTCAGGGGGGCGGCCTAAGGTGAAGCTCACCGTGCTCCCCGAGGCGGCGACGGTGTCCAGCTCGTCCCCGAAAGGATCCTCCGACTCAAAGCTCAGAATGTGCACGAGCTGCACAGAGAGCCCGGCGCCGTCCTCATTCAGATCAAAGGTCATCGTCTGGGCGTCGGCGTCGGCGTCGCTGTCGGTGTCGGCGTCGGTGTCGCTGTCGGAGTCGCTGTCCGCGTCGGCGTCTCCTTCGGTCTCGGTGTCGTCTGCGGCGCTGTCATCGAGGCCGCTGTCTGTGGAGATCGAGCCTCCTTTGCAGGCGGCGAGGCTGAGCAGCAGGAGCGTGAGGGGCAGGGGCAGGGTCTTCATGGCGCCTCCGAAGATGGGTCAGAGTGGATGTGGACCCTTTGACCCTGGACGAGGGCGGGGATGAAAAGGTCCTCCTCAACAAGCCAGTCGGGCAGGTGCACAAGGCGAAGTTTGGCGCGCTGGGCCTCGGGCAAGGCCTGGAGCTTGTCCAAGGGTGTGTGTTGGCCGAGGTTACACTCATGCACCACCACATCCGCCGCGCAGAGCCACTGAATCAGCCGCGGGTCAAACGAGGTGTCGGCGCTGTAGCCCCAGACCTGGCCCCCGGCAGACAGCCGCAGCGCCGTCGTGGGCACATGATGCCGGGTCATGTGGCATTCGACTGTAAAGGATCCCAGCGCGGTCGGCGCGTCGAGGCTGAGCGGGATGGCCTCGAAGTAGTCGTCAAACGTCTTTCGGGTGAGACCCTCGGCGGTGAGCAGGGCGTCCATTCCGGCGGCGAGGTGGTTGTCCCACAGTCGTTTGAGCACGGCGGGGTGGGCGGCGATGGGCAGGCGACGGCCCAAGGCGAAATAAAAGTAGAACGCCAGGCTCTCTAAGCCGGAGCAGTGATCGGCGTGCAGGTGGGTGAGGATCACCCCGCTGACTGTGCTGGGTTCGACGGGCTCACCACAAGACGCCGTGGACTCACGGAGGATCTTGAGGATGGGGTGGGGACAGTCTACGAGCCAGCGTGTCTCGCCGTGCTCCAACAAAAAACAGGTGGAGTACCAGCGCGCCGAGAAGGCGTCGCCGACGCCCAGAGGCACAAAGCTGAGCCCGCCGCTCATCCCGCGGCCTGAGACGGGCCGTCGGCAGCGGGCGCCGCCGCCAAGAGGCCCTCGGTCAGCGCCCAGGCCGCCGCCGCCGCGTAGCCCGGCGGGCCCCCGGCGCTCGGGCCCAGGGTGAGGCCGCCGTAGATCAAGGCCAAGAGCGCCGCGGCGCCGGCCTCGACGTCGAGGCGCCGCCCCCGGGACTCGGCGAGGGCGGTCAGCGCGCCGACGAGCTTGGCGCGAAGGCCCACCACGACCTCGGCCCACACCGCGCCGACCGAGGGGCGCCGGGCGGCCTCCGCGATGATCTGCAGCCAGCAGCCGAGCTCCTCCGGCCGCGCCTCGTCCAGGCTCAGGTGAAGCTCAATCAAACGCCGCAGCCGCGCCTCGGGGGCCAGGCCCTCGGCCTCGTCGAGCCGCGTGAGCCAGCGCGCGCCGAGATCTTCAGTGAGCGCGACGAGCAGCGACTCCTTGTCGGGGACGTAGTGGTGCACGAGCCCCGGCGCGAGCCCGGCGGCCTGGGCGATCTCCCGGATCGACGCGGCCTCATAGCCCTCTTTGGCCATGACCCCCTCCAGGGCACGAATGAGCTGGGCGCGGCGCTGGGAGACCTGAGAAGGGCGAGGCATAGACGCTCATAGATTGGTTGGTCAACCATACTATAGAGCGGGGGTGGCGGGGGTGTCAAGGGCGAGTCGTCAGGCGCGGCGTCGCCGCGTGGTGAGGGCCAGCAGCCCCATGAGCACGGGGAGCATCGTGAGGGGCGCGCTGCGGCCTCCGGCCTTGCCGCCGCAGGGGTTTGTTCCAGCGAGGTCGCCTAAGGAGGCGGTGTCATTGGGACCGCCGCTGTCATCGGACAAGCCGGAGTGAGTGGGCGCTCCAGTGTCGGGCGAAAGGCACAGGTCATCGCCTACTGGGGCGGTCGTCTTGCAGGTCTCGCCGAGGGCCCGAGCCGCGCAATGGTCGTCGCTCTCCTCAAAACAGTAAGTGCCGTCCTCCTCCAGGACGTTGTCCGAACAATACCAGGTGACGTTGTACGCCGTCGTCACGTTCAGCACGTCGACCCAGGCACCACCGCCGCCGCCCAATGGCCCGGGCAAGGTGGCCTCTTCTAGCAGCGGGCTGCAAGAGTCCGGCCAGATGGCCAGCGCGGTGAGGTTGATGCCCCCATAGACGCCATCAAAACGTGTCGTGGGCATCGGGAGCGCCGGGTAGAGATCCGCCCAGAGCGTGCCGAGCGTCACGAGCCCGAGCTCGCCGACCTTTAGCGGCCCGCCGACGTCGTCGGTGACCCCGTCCTGGCCCCAGTTGTTCTCGCCGAGGGGGTCGAACACGTCCGTGCCGGTGCTGTACACGCCCTCAATCTGCCAGGGCGTGGTGAGACCGAGGAAGAGGTTGTGGTTGAGCGTAGGGATAGTCTCGTCGAGGGTGCCGATGGGCAGCGTTGAGGCCACGCCGTAGAAGAGGTTGTGGCTCAGGGTGGTGGTGGAGTCCCACGAGAGATGAATGAGCGGCGCGTAGCCCGCGGTGACCCCCGCCTCGTCGATGAACACGTTGTGTTCGATCGTCGCCCGCGCACCAGCCGCGAGTCGCAGCATCGTGCCCTGCTGGTCTTGGGAGACGGCTTTGCTCTGCACGAAGAGGTTGTTGGTGAGGGTGAGCACGCTCTCGTCACCCGCTGCGCTGATGAAGCCGCCGCCGGTCTGGGTGGAGGAGGTGCTGAGGGTATTGTCGGCGAGGAGTGAGCCGGTGAGGGTGAGGCTGGTGTTGTCTAAGGAGAGGAGGCCGCCCTCGTTGGTGCTGCCGTTGTCACTGGAGTCCCAGCCCTCGGAGGTCCAGCCGGTGAGCACGGAGTCGGTGATCGACACCTTGATGGTGGGGGTGCCCGTCTCGTTCACCGTGGTGAGGAGGGGGCCTTTCTTCGCGCAAGCTGTGGTGGCGCTGATGCGCTCCAAGGTGATGGTGGTGGTCCCGGCGCTCGCGCTGGGCTCCACGTAGATGAATGAAGAATTTCCACATTGGGGCTGAATGTCGCGTAGGGTCAGCGTTGCCGTCTTGCTCGCAGCAGCGTCTACCGCGAACGTAGGAGAACCGCTGCTCGCCCCCACCACCGTGACATCACAGCTCCCCACCCGCTGCACGACGCAGCTCCCCGAGGTGAGCCTGAGCTCCGCAGCGATGGTGCAGCTCGACTGCCCACTGCAGTCAATGTTCACCTCGCCGCCGTCACAGCTCTCCAACGACAAGGTCGCGCCCGCGCAGGTCAAGGTCTCCGCGTAAGCCCCGCCGCTCATGAACAATAGGCCGATCATCACGGTCATCGCCGCTCCCAGTCGACGCCGGCGCTCAGGCCCATGCGCCAGTCTTGTTGTTGGGTGGTGTAAAGGGTGTTGTTGTTGTCAAACAGCCCCCAGCGCCCGGAGGCGAGGCCTCCTGTGACGCCGACCCGCAGCGCCCCAGGGGCCTCACCTTGGCGCCAGCCGACGTCGAGCTCGACGAGGCGCATCGTCACGTTGCTGCCGAGGTTCATCTGCGCGTCGAGCCCAAGGTCAGCCGCGGTGAGGCGCCCGGTGAGCTGCGCGAGCGGGATGAAGCTCGTGGAGGCGCTCGGCGCGTCGGCGTCTCCCTGCACGAGCAAGGAGGTGTACATACGAGGGCCGACGAGCCAGCTCATGGAGGACCCGGTGTAGCCGACGCCGAGCCAAGCCGAGCTCAAGACCGGCGGGGAGTCGCCCACCACGAGGGTCTGGAGCGGCAGGGTGAGCGTCGCCCCCACCGCCGCGCCGAGCGGACCCCACACGGTCACGCCGCCCCGGGCCGAGAGCGCCACGGTGGGTGAGACGCAGGGGCGCTCACACAGCGGGTCTTTGGCCGGGGCGTCGTCGAGCAGACGTAAGGACCAGGCCTCTTGGCCACCCACCAGCGCGAGCTGGGCCCAGCCTGGCCAGGGGGCGCCGGGCGTCGTCACGTTGGCGCGGGACACGCTCGCGGCGGCGGGGGCCGCGCAGCCGGGCTCCCCGGCGCGCCACGCCTCGGCGATAGGCTTGAGCGTAGAGGCGCGCGCCGTGAGCGCCTCAGGATCGCCTTGGGCTTGCAGCTGGGCCAGCTCGACCCAGGCTCGGAGCCCCTTGGCCCAGGCCTGGTGCGCGGGGCTTCCTTGGCTGAACGCCAAGAAGGTCGAGAGCGGGACGCTGAGGGCGTCAGGGTCGTTCTGGAGGGCACGAAGGTCGCCCCGGGCGACCTCTAGGCGTGCCCAGACGCGATCCGCGGGGCGTAACGAGGCGTCTTGGACCATGTCGCTGGCCAGGGCGCGCGCCGTCGCGGCTTCACAGCGGTGCACCTGCAGGAGCACCTCGACGCGCCGCTGGGCTCCGGCGATCCAGCGAAGGTCATCCTCGTTTAGGCCGTCCCGGCGGGCCTCGTCCTGCAAGGCGGACCTAGCGTCGCGAAGGCGCAGCTGCTGCTCCAGGGCCCGCAGCGGCAGGCGCCAGATGAGGCGGGCGAGCCAGGCCTTCTCCCAGTCGTCGAGTGAGTCCGTGGGGAGCTCCCCGAGGAGCGTCAGCGCGCTCGCGGCGTCTCCGCTGGACTCCAGGCGCTCTATCTGAGCGCGCTTTGTGGCGCGCTTCGCCCACTCTTGAAGCGCTGGGCGCAGGTAAGGCACCGCGTAAAGGTCGGAGATGAGGGCGTCGGCGGCGTCGAGGTCACCCGCCCGCAGCGCCACCTCGACGAGCACCCGGCGCGCGGACGCTGTCACGTTGGAGGGGTCAGCCAGCACCGCCTCCTGCGCGAGGGTGGCCGCCTCGGTGAGCTGGCCTGCCTCATAGGCGCGCTGGGCGCGCTCCACACGTTCGAAGGCGGCCTCCGCCGTGGCGGGCTGGGCGAGCGCTGACGCGCTGAGAGCGATCCACA
>JAKLKE010000359.1 GCA_023150775.1 Myxococcota bacterium | reverse complement strand
ACAACCTCATCGTCTCCAACCGCGAGCTGCAGAACCTCTCCACCGACCAGTTCAACACCAACGAGGGCGTCGGTCGGGTGAAGGGTCTGGAGTTTATGCTGCGCCAGGCCGCGGTGAACCAGACCTTCGGCTGGGTGAGCTACACCTTGTCCAAGAGCGAGCGCCGCGACTACCCCGACTCCGAGTGGGTGCTCTTCGACTTCGACCAGACCCACATCCTCACCGTCGTCGGCGGCTACAAGCTGCCCTACGGCATCGAGGCCAGCGGGCGCTTTCAGTACGTCACCGGCAACCCCTACACCCCCTACGCCGGCGGCGTCTACGACATCGACCAGAACTTCTACACCGCCTTTAGCTCCGGCGACACCAACAGCGAGCGCCTGCCGTCCTTCGTCGCGCTCGACCTGCGCATCGACAAGGCCTGGACCTTCAAGCAGTGGCGCATGAACACCTACGTTGACTTCTTGAACGCCTACCGCGGGGTCAACCCCGAGTTCGTGCAGTACAACTACGACTACACCGAGTCCGCCTACATCCGAGGGCTGCCGTTCATCCCTTCGCCGGGCGTCAACATCGAGGTGTTCCTGTGATGCCCCTGGCCCTCTTGTTGCTCCCGGGCTGCCTCACCCAGAGCCTCAGCCCCGCCTGGCTCGTCGATCGCACCCGCCTGCTCGCCGTGCGCGCCGAGCCCACAGAGCCGCGCCCAGGCGACCTCGTCACCTTCACCTCCTTGGCCGTCGATCCCGCCCAAGACCTGCTCATCGTCTGGACCGGCTGCGTCTTAGAGGCCTCCTCCAGCTTCGGCTGCGACACCACGGATCCCGAGGCGATCAGCCTCTTGGGCGTCGAGCCCCTCCTCCCGCCGAGCCTGCAGGTGCCCGCGGATCTCCTCGACGATCTGCCGGAGGAGGACCGCGAAGAGGGCAAAAACTACTTCCTCACCCTGTCCGCCCTGCCCGGCGACACAGACCTGAGCGCCATCGATCAGCTTGACCAGGACGACCTCTTAGAGCTCGGCATCAAGCGCCTGCCCGTCTCCGAGAGCCCCACGCCGAACCACAACCCCGACATCAGCCAGCTTCTCATCGACGGCGTGATCGACGTGATGCCCGGCGGTGTGCTCACGGTTCAGCGCGGCCAGACCTACTCCATCGACCCGATCCTCAGCGACGGCGCCATCGAGGAGTACGAGTACCTCAACTCCGACGGCGTCACCGAGCCCCGCGTCGAGGAGCCCTACTTCACCTTCTACGCGACCGACGGATCCTACGAGGTGGACTACTCGCTCTACCCCGAGGGCGCCGTGGACTGGACCGCGCCCGTGGATCCCCTCGCCGACACGCTCACGATCTGGGCCGTCGTCCGAGATCGCCGCGGCGGCATGGGCTGGTTCACGCTCACCGTCGAGGTTCAAGGTTGAGGCGCCGGGGGCGATCTGCGCCTTCGCGCTTGGTGATCCCCTTGGCCCTAGGCCCGCTCTGGGCCCTAATTCGGTCACCTACGGCGCAGAAGTTCGCGGATCGCTTGACACTCCGGCCCAGATCCGGCTAACCCTGCGCCCTTGCCTTGCGTGTCCTTGACACGCCCGTGACAAGGACGCGCCAAGCCTACGCTCGGCGCTTGTGCTATCCTTCCGCGTCTATGCGAACGCACCTCCCCCACTGCTGCCGCCCGTCAAGCCCGGAGAAGCGAGCGATGATGTCCCTGTCCAACTCGGCTCAAGCGAAGCTCGCTGGGGTCCTCCACGGCGCCCTGCTCGTCGCGGCGGCCCTCAACTCCCCCAGCGCCCTCGCGAAGACCCCTGCCCAAGAAGCCCTTGAGCAGGTGCGAGCCACCGACGCCACCAAGGACGTCGTGCAGAACCGCTTCTTCCTCAAAGAGGAGCGCTTCGAGATCGCCCCGGTCCTCGGCGTCGTGCCGAACAACCCCATGGTGCAGCGCTACGTCGGCGGCGTGCTCGTGGCGTACCACCTCTCCGAGACCCTCTCGATGGGCGGCACGCTGCTCTACTCGCCCGACCTCGGCACGGCTGACCTCAAGGATCTCGCGAACACCCTCGTGGTCATCGCGCACACCTCCACCGACAACACCGACTTCCAGCAGCCCCTCGACAAGATGGTGCTCGGCGCCACCTTCTCGGCGAACTGGGCCCCGGTGTACGGCAAGATCAACCTCGTCGGCGCCACCGTCGTCAACTTCGACTTCTACGGCACCGCCGGCGTCGGCATGTTGACCCTCGCCGAGTACTACGCCCAGTGGGACGACGACCTCGACGCCCAAGGCGTGTACCCGCCCGTCTCCTTGGGCACGAAGACGAACCTCGTCAAGCCGACGTTGAACCTCGGCATTGGCATGGACTTCTTCCTCAACCAGTCCGTCGCGCTCAAGCTCGACGCCCGCTCCTTCCTCTATGTGGGTCGTGAGCCCGACTACACGCCGCTGGACGACAGCGACGCCCAAGAGAACCGCGTGTACAACAACTTCTTGGCGTCGGCGGGAGTGTCCATGTACTTCCCCACCATGAAGCCCCGCGTCACGAACTTCTGAGCCCCGAATTAGGAGGATGTCCACCATGCGACTGATCTCACGGTCCCTGGCGTTGCTCACGCTCTCCACCTTCGGCGGGCTCGCCATCGCCGCGGAGCCCATGGCCGACGATGTCGTCGGCGCCGATCTCGCCCTCGACGCCTTGGCCCAAGACGACGAAGAGCCCGCTGAGGACGACGACCTCGACGACATCCTCGGCGGCCCCCGCGAAGAGACCGTCTCTGAAGAGCAGAAGGCGCTCAAAGACGGCGACATCGACGACCGCGTCGGCGTGAAGGCCGAGAACGTCATTGAGGACGAGGCCACGGAGGAGATCAAGCGGCTCATCAAGGTGGTGCCGCCCAAGACCTTCCTCAAGCTCGGTCGTTTTGAGGCGGTGCCCAACGTCGGCTTCGTCACGAACGACCCCTTCCTCAACCGCTACATGGTCGGCGTCGGCCTCGGTTACCACCTCACCGAGATCTTCGCGATCGAGGGCAACCTCGCCTACTCCCCCGACCTGGGCCGCGGCGACTGGAAGCCCATCACCGAGCAGCTCGTCGACAAGAACCACGTCTCCCCCGACATCTCGAAGCTGCAGCTCGTCGCCAACGGCACGTTCTTGTTCTCGCCGATCTACGGCAAGGTCGCGCTGAACGGCAACCGCATCATCAACTTCGACATCTACGGCGCCTTCGGCATGGGCGTGACCCAGACGGTAGACGACCTAGAGGCCCTCCAGGCCGAAGGCGAAGAGATCGCCATCGCCACCGAGGTGCAGTTCCACTCCACCAGCAACTTCGGCGGTGGCGCCCGCGTCGTCTTCAACGAGACGGTCTGCGTGCGTGTGGATGGTCGTTCTCTCATCTACATTGAGACGGTGAACTCCACGACCCTGGAGATGAAGAACAACTTCATCCTCTCCGGCGGCGTGGGCTTCTTCTTCCCCTCGATGGACTCTCTGGACAAGTAAGAACGCGGGCCTGGCCCTCGGAGCATCCCCATGAAGACCTCGCTCTTCGTCCGTGCTGGCGTGTTCAGCCTCGCCTTGCTCTCCTCCTCTCCCGCCTGGGCGCTCTCGTGTGACGAGATCATGAACATGGTCAACGTCAACGTGCCCGCCAACATCATCGTGCAGACGATGGAGAGCAGCGGCGAGGTCTTCACCAGCGACGCCGTTCGTTGCCTCGTCAACAACGCCGCTCCCAAAGAGATCGTCGACACCGCCAAGAAGATGTCGGCCAGCTCCCAGCCCGCCGACACGGAGATCGTCCGCGACGACGAGCCCGAGGTCAAGAAGCCCGCGGGCGGCGGCGGCGACACCTCCTTCGAGGACGAGGAGCGCATCGGCGAGAAGCGCACCAAGAAGGACTCCTTCGAGGATCTGCCTGAGGAGGGCGAAGAGAAGCGCACCTCCAAGGATGGCTGCGGTCGCCAGATCGAGGAGGCCGTCGATCTCTACAAGGCCGCGAAGCCCTTGGCCTCGTCCAAGGTGCTTTTCGACCTCGCCGAGGGCGGCACCTGCCCCAACGACGCCTCGGAGATCTACTACTACCTGGGCCGCAGCCTCTATGAGCTGCAGATGTACCACTCCGCCCAGTACTACTTCATGCAGGTCGTCAAGAAGGGTCCGTCCGACCGCTTCTTTGACTACGCCCTGCCCAAGGTCGTCGCCATCGCGCGCCTGACCGGGGACGACTCCGAGCTCCTGCGCATCGTGCACAAGATCCCGCCCGATGAGTACCCCCGCGCCGCGAAGAACTACCTCAACTACCTCATGGGCGTGCGCCTCTACGACGAGGACAACCTCAACGAGGCCCGTCGTTACTTCGCCCAGATCTCCACGAAGTCCGGCGATCTCTACCTCAAGTCCAAGTACTTCGAGGGCGTCATCTTCAACCGCACGGGCAAGCTCAAGTCCGCGGTGAAGTCCTTCGGTGACGTGGTGCGCGACGCCAAGAACGTCGACATCTACACCGAACAAGAGCTCGCTGAGGTCCAGGCCTTAGAGGACCTCGCGCTGATCAACGTCGCGCGCATCTACTACGGCATCCAGCGATTCGACGAGTCGAGCCGCTACTACAGCCTCGTGCCCCGCAGCTCCGACTACTGGCCCCAGGCCTTGTTCGAGGCCGCCTGGGCCAACTTCATGCAGAACGACCTCAACCTGACCTTGGGTCAGGTGCTCACGGTGCACTCGCCCTTCTACGCTGAAGACGAGTTCATCCCCGAGGCCACCATCCTGCGCGCGCTGACCTTCTTCAACCTGTGCGAGTACAGCCAGGTGGAGCGGGAGCTGCTGGCCTTCGAGGCCAAGGCCAAGCCGATGCAGGACGAGCTGAAAGACTTCGTGAAGCAGTACAGCACCTCCGAGGGCAAAAAGCTCGCCGACCAAGCCTTCGACGCCTACTTCGGCGGCGTGAAGAAAGAGTCGGTGCTGCCCAAGTCGATGTTCTTGCGCTTCCTCCGGAACCAGGATTTGCTGGCGCTTGTCAAGCATCTGCAAATGATGGAAGACGAAGAGAAGCTCATCAACGCCCAGAAGTCGCTGTGGCTCGACAGCGTCGGCGCTCACCTCAAGAACGTCTTTGAGGAGGACCGTCGCCGCTACAAGCAGCGCGCGGGCCTGGTGATGCTCTCCGAGATGGCGCGTATGTCGAACTACCTGGGCGACCTGCTCACGCAGTCCCAGATCATCCGCTTCGAGGTCGTCTCCGCCCAGCGCAGCGACTACCAGTACAAGGTCGCGAACACCGACCTCGCGGAGACCACCAACCGCGATCAGGTCGACTTCGCCACTGACGTGAACTTCATCTTCTGGCCCTTCAACGGCGAGTTCTGGGTGGATGAGCTCGGCTTCTACTACTACACCGAGCAGGGCTCCTGTAAGTAGTCGCCGACCTCCCCTCTGCTGTTCATCCTTGACCCTGTGCCCCCGGCGCTCCGAGGAGTTCCTCGCTTATGTCGTCTCTCCGCCCCCTAATGCTGCCCATCACGCTGGCTCTGCTCGGCGTGACCACCTTCGGTGACGCGGCGTACGCCCAGGATGACCGCGACGCTCGTGAGGAGCGGCGCGTCCTGAAGGCCAATGATGTAGACGAGGCCGCCGGCCTCTCTGAAGAGTATCGCCGCCTCGCCCGGCAGAAGCGCCAAGAAGAGATGGAGTTCGCTCGGCAGCTTCTCTCCGGCGACACCATCCAGGGTGAGTCCCGGGCCGAGCTGATGCTTCGCCTCGCCGACCTCTACTTCGAAGAAGGCCGCGACATCTACCTCACGGAGATGGCCACGTACCAGACCGAGGTCGATCGTTGTTACAACGACAAGGCCTGCGACCCGACGGCCCTGAAGGCGAACAACACCGAGTCGCGTAAGTGGCAAGACAAGAGCATCAAGCTCTACAAGCAGATCCTCAGCAGCTACTCGACCTTCGCCCGCGCTGACGAGGCCACGTTCTACCTCGCCTCCGCCCTCAAGGACACAGGCCAGCCCAAAGAGGCCCTCGACCAGTTCACTCACCTGGTCAAGACCTACCCCG
>JAKLKE010000358.1 GCA_023150775.1 Myxococcota bacterium | reverse complement strand
CGGGCGCGCGCCCGCCCCGAGGCTCGCCGCGAGCACAAGCTGCGCCGGAGAGGGCGCCATCGCCGCCATCGCCCCCAAGGCCAAGGCCCCTGGCGAGGGCCGCGCCGCCGATCCCTGCCCCAAAAACGCCGCGCCCGCGAGGGTCACCAAGGCCAGCGAGGACGCCGTGTTGAGGGTGATCCCCAGGCGCAGCGCCCCGATCGCCGCTGACAGGTCAAGACCGCCTCCGCGCGTGACGACCACCGCCACGACCGCGAGGGCCGCCAGCGCCGCCCGGCTCACTTGACCTCCAAGGCCGACATCGCCCGAACGGTGAGCACGAGCCCGCCGACCAAGGCGAGGCGCGCGCCGTCAGGGCCGGTCTGGGCGGCCTCGCTGAGCAGAAGCAGGGCGCCCGCGGCGCCGAGGCCGACGCCGGCGACGCGCCGCCCAGCCGCGGCGCTCAGGGCCCCGACGGCGACGAGGAGCAGGCCGAGCATCCCGGCGCTGATCATGGCGCCTCCTGCTCATCGGAGAGCGCGGCCAAGACCAAGATCGCCGCCGCGCCAAGCGCCAGCCAAGGCTCCCCCCGCAGGGCCTCGATCGACGCCATCCCCGACGCGCTCTGCGGCCTCGTCGAGCCGGCCATCGACCCAATGACGGCGAGGCTCGTCAGGGCGCAGAGGGTGAGGGGAGCCCAGGCCAAAACGTTTGGATGAAGCTCCTCTTCTCGACGGATGAGCAGAGCGGCCAGCGCCAGCGCCGGGCCCAGCGCCGCCCAGGCGCCGCCAAAGGCCACAACGGCGCCGACGAGGAGGCACACCCCGGCCGCGCCAGGCCCCGCGAGGCGGCCGCCGAGGAGGCAGAGCCCAAGGCCGAGGCCCAACAAGGCCGAGAGCGCGCTCATGGACCGCTCCAGATCCGCGCCATCGTCGCCGCGCCTAAGGTGAGCACGCTCAGGATCGGCCAGCGCCGCCCGCCGCCCAAGAGCACGACCAGCACGCCGCTCACCGCCCAGGTCAGCCCGGCGAGGCGCGGGGCGTGGGGCGCCTCGGCGAAGGCCCAGATCCCCGGGCCCAAGGCCAACAAGACCAAGGCGGCGCGGCGCTCGGGGCTCACGGTCGCCTCGTGTAGAGCCAGAGGCCCTCGTCTTCAGCGGTGCGCGCCCAGCCCTCGGCCTCCAAGAGCGCCGCCGCCTCACGCCCGCCGTCGCGTAGCTCTCTGCGTCGGAGCATCACCAGGTCCACGGCGTCTGGCAGCGTGAGACGGGTCGGCGCGGGCAGGCCGCTGTGGGGATCGAGGCCTCGAACGGCGTCTAAGCCGTCGCTCCCGGCCACGCCGACGCTGTTGAAGTCGGGGCGCCACGGGCTCGCCCGGCCGTGGATGGTCTGCGCGTAGAGCACAAAACGCGCCCGAGGTCGAGACGGGTTGGGCTGCCCCGGCGGCATCGCCAAGGGCCCGGGGAGGTCGAGCAGCACGTCCCCCGGCGGCAGCGCCGCGTAGAGCGCGGGCAGCTCCGCCGGAGCGCCAGGAAGCACCGGCTCAATGGGCGAGAGCGAGAGGCCCTCGATCACGATGAGCGGCGCCACCCAGCGGCCCAGGCCCAGGCGCTCGACGCCGAGCCCCGCGAGCAGCGCCAAGGCCGCCAAGGTGCCCGCGTGCAGGCGGTAAGGGAATCGTAGGGCCGAGAGCGGCGGCAGCTCAAACCATGGCCCCAGCCCAAACGAGAGCGCGGCGCAGAGCGTCAACGCGGCGACGACCCAGGGCTTGTTTCGCGCGGCGACCAGGGCCAAGATCGGCGCCAGCACGCCCACCCAGCTCGTCTGGGCGAAGGGGTTGAGCCCGGTCATCACCCCCGGCGCCGAGAGCCCAAACGAGGTGCCCATCGCCGCGCGCACGGCGGGGTCGAGGGGCTCCCGGGCGGGGAAGGCGCCCAAGAACGCGCCGAGGGCCGGGGCGCTGAGCGTGAGGCCCCCGGCGGCGCTCAACAGGCCCACCCGACCCAGAAACGGCGCCAAGAGGCAAGCCGTCGCCGCCATGTACCAAGACGACAGCGCGGTGAGCGCGAAGGCGACGGCCCCAAGGCCGATGCGCCCACGACCCACGGCCCACAGCCACAGGGCGAGGGCCCAGCCGTCGGTGCCCTCGACGATGCCCTCGACGGCGTACCCTTGGAAGAACGGCGCCGCGCCATACACCGCCGCCGCCGTGAGCGCCCCCGCCGGGCCGAGGCCCCAGGCCCGCGCCGCCCCAAACGCGCAGAGCACCGTCGCCGCCCGGGCGACCACGAGCAGCAGGTTCCAGGTGGTCGTGAGGCCCAAGATCCCGAGGATCGGCGTCGCCAGCCAGCCTCGCAGCGGGCTCGAATAGTAGAACGGCAGGCCCTCGGGAGCGCCGAGCAGCGTCGTGTGCAGCGGCAGCCCCGGCTGCTCGGAGACGAACCACCACAGGCCCCAGACGGCGGGGTAGAGGTCGGTGTAGGGCTGGCCGATGAGCTCGCCCCGTGACCAGGCGGGCAGCGCCGGCAAGAGCGCCCAGGCGATGGCCAAGGCGAGGGCGGGCGTCAGGCTTTGGTTCTGGAGGGGCGGAGAGGAGGCCATGAGCCGCCGATCATAGCCCGTTGAGCCGGGGGGCTCCGGGACCAGGCGCCCGGCTCAGAACAAGGACGAGCGCTCAAAGCCCGGGCAGTGTTCGGTGTGAATGCTGCCGACGACCTTGCCGCTGGCCTTGTGCTCGCCGGGCCGATCCGTCGCGTAGGGGAAGCTGCCCTCCCACTCCCGCAGCTCTACCTCCAGGCTCAGATCGTCGCTGCCCTCCTTGGTGAACGCCACGTTGAACGTGCCTTTCCAGGCCGCCGCCTCATATTGGTCACCCGTCCAATAATAGCCCTTGTACGAGCCCGAGCTGCTCAGCGCCCACTCGCCCTCACCGAACGCGCAGGACGCGCCGACGATGGCGCCGGAGTCGGTCTGGAGGTCGTAGCTTGCGAGCGGCGGGGCGCTGGTCAGGGTGAAGCTGAGATTACAATGCCCCGGCAGGTAGAGGCTCGTGCGGTCGGTGGGCGGCGCGTCGGGGTCGAGGAGGTTGGCGTAGGTCTCGCAGGTGGCGTCGGGGTTGGACGAGGCGATGATGAAGGTCGCCGAGCCCGAGTAGAACGAGAACGCGCGCTGGATGCTCACCGTGCCTTTGTCGGTGCCGTCGCGCAGGTCGATGTTGCCCGCGGCGGTAGAGCTGAGGTCGGCGTCGGAGTCGCTGTCCGTGTCGGTGTCCATGTCCGTGTCCGTGTCAGCGTCGCAGTCGCAAATGCTGTCACTGGAGCTCCGATCGGAGTCGGTCTCCTTGTCCCCACAGCTCGCCGCCACACCCAAGAGCACGAGGAGACCGAACCATCGCTGCGCCCGCATAAACGCTCCTTCGGGGCGTCAGGCCCCGAGGCTCATTCTGTCAGGCGCGGCGCCGCTGGGGCCTCCGGTTGGACCTCCTGACCTTTCTTTGACCACAGCTCCCCCAAGGTGAGGCCCTCCCGCCACAGCGCCCCGAGGCCGATCGTCGTCACCGGCAAGAACGACACGCCCCAGAACACGATGGCGAAGGCCTTCGCCGGGGTCGGGTCTACCTCCCACAGCACCAAGGTCTTCTCGATGGCGACGTGGAACACCCCGAAGAAGCCCGGCGCCTGGGGCAAGGCCACGGTCAAGGCGATGGCGACGGCGGTGAAACAGGCCGCGGAGTAGGGGAGATGAAGGCCAAAGGCCCAGAACAACACGTAGATCGCCACCGCCCCGTTCTGCCAGATCATCAACGAGAGCCCGGCGGCCTGAAGCTGCCCCAAGGGGTCGCGGGCGTTGCCGAGACCGGCCACGAAGCCGTCGTAGAGGCCCATCACCCGGTCACGCAGCGGGGCGGGGCCCAAAGACGCGATCTTGGCGAAGATCGCCCGGGCCGCGCCGCCGCGCATGGCCAAGGTGAAGAAGATGGCCATCGCCGTGAGCCCCACGGCGCCGAAGAGCGCGCCGTACCGCTTGAGGTTCACGACGAGCACGGCCTCCTCGCTGGTGTCGGCCACCTGATCGGGCAGCAGGATCGCCATGGTCAACAAGACCGAGAGCAGGCCGAAGATGTCGTAGACCCGCTCCATCACGGCGGTGGCGACGGCGGTGGTGATGTTCACCCCGGCCCGGCGCGCGGCGACCAGCGGCTTGGCGATCTCCCCGGCGCGGGCGGGCAGAAGCGTGTTCGCCGCCGCCCCGATCACCGTCGCCGCGAAGAGCTCACGCACCTTGGCCTCTGGCGCGGCGGGGCGCAAGAGCACCTTCCACCGCGCCGCCCGGAGCACAAACTCCATCACCAGGAGCCCGCAGGCCAAGGCCACGGGGCCGGCCTTCACCGTGGCCAGGGCCCCGCCGAGCTCCTGCCAATGAATCGACGCCAGAAACCACAGGCTCAGGCACACGCTGAGCACGATCCCCACGGCGACGCGGCGAGATCCTGGGGAAACCACGACGAGCGCCTCCTGGCCACCCGCGCGACGGCGCGGCAGGAGAGCATACACCCGCGCGGCGAGGGCTTGGTCAGGAGTTCATGGCGGCCCCTCGCCCATCCCTTCGGCTTGGGATAGGGGAGGCGGCCGGCGCAGGAGGCCTCCCCGTGAAATACGACGTCGCAGGGCTTGGAAACGCGATCGTAGACGTGCTCGTTCGTTTCCCCGATGACTCGCTACTACAGCAGCTCAAGCTCACCCGGGGGATCATGCACCCCGTCAGCCACGAGGAGTGGCAGCGCACTTATCTAGAGGTGAAGGGCCTCGGCGCGGAGGTTCACTCCGGCGGATCCGGCGCGAACACCCTGTGCGCGGTCGGCCTCGCGGGCAAGAAGGCCCTCTTCTGCGGCCAGGTCGGCGACGACCAGTTCGGCGCGATGTACGGCGACTCCCTCAAGCGCGCCTGCGGTGAGCACAGCCTGCGCGTGGAGCCCGGCGCGTTCACCGGAAAGTGCCTCTCGCTCATCTCGATGCGCGACGCCGAGCGCACGATGTGCACCCACCTGGGCGCCGCCGTCGATCTCCCCGAGCTCGGCCCCTTCGCCCAGCACATCTTGGACTCCAAGGTGCTGCACATCGAGGGCTACCTGCTCCTGGGGGATCGCACCGCGGACGTGGCCTTCGACGCCATGGCCCGGGCGAAGGCCGCCGGGGTGATGGTGTCCATCGACGCCTCGGATCCTTTCGTGGTGAACACCGTGCCCGACCGCATGTGGCGCGCGGCCAAAGACTACGCCACCGTCGTGTTCCTCAACGCCGACGAGGCGAGCGGCATGACCGGCCTGCCCCCGGCCGAGGCGGTTCACGCCGTCGCCGAGCAGGTGCCCATCGTCGTCGTGAAGCTGGGCCGCGAAGGCAGCCTCATCAAACACAAGGATGAGGTTCACCGCGTCGGCATCCACGCCGTGAAGGCCATCGACACCACCGGCGCCGGCGACGCTTACGCCGGGGGCTTCCTCGTCGGCCTGTGCTCGGGCTGGGATCTCGCCCGCTGCGGCGATCTCGGCGCGCGCTTCGCCAGCCTCACCGTGGGCCAGATCGGCGCGGTCTGCCGCGAGCCCGGCGCCTTGTCCCGCGCCGTCGCCGCGGCGTCTGCGGGCGCCACCGCCGGGGCCGCGTCATGAACCTGCCCGTCGAGGTCGTCGAGGCCACCCGCAACCAAAAGTGCTCGGTCATCATCGGCAGCCGGGCGACTCTGGAGGCTGCGCTTGAGCAGGATCGGCGTTACCCCGACGAGCGCGCCATCGCCAAGTCGCTCGGCGGCAAGATCAGCCCCCGGGAGGCCTGCGCCGCGCTGGAGGCCAAGGTGGGCCGGGCGGCGATGGTGCGGCAGCTTCAGGCGCTGATCGGCGCCGCCGACGTGCCGCCTTACGCGGCGCACAAGCTCGCGCTCAGCCGCTTCTCCCGCCTGTTCACCAGCGCCGTGGACGACCTCTTGGAGCGCACGGCCCAAGAGATGGGCCTGGCGTTTGAGGTGCGCTATCGGGGCGAGCCGATCCCCGAGCCCGACCCGGCCAAGAAGATCCAGCATCTGCTCACGTGGAAAGAGAAGTACCCGGAGTCAGACTTCAAGAATGACCGCCTGGTGCTCATGATCACCACCTACCAGGCCCTCC
>JAKLKE010000357.1 GCA_023150775.1 Myxococcota bacterium | reverse complement strand
AGACCGTCGAGACCGTCGAGACCGTCGAGACCGTCGAGACCGTCGAGACCGTCGAGACCGTCGAGACCGTCGAGACCGTCGAGACCATCGAGACCCGCTCGACAAGTCGGCGTCCTTCTGCGGGTTCAAGTAGACTGAACGTCGAAGAGGACTGACCAGAGGCACCATGAACAACGACCATCACAAGGCCCCGCCGAGCCGGCCACCCCGACCGGTGCTCTCCGAGGCGGAGCGAGCGCTCACCCAGATCATCATCAACCAGCCCGTGCGCTCCATTTCTGGCCCAACGCAGATTACTACCGAGCCCACACGCCAACCGCCGCCCAAGCCGCCGCGCCGGGGCTGATCATCGCCGGTTCACCCCCCAATCATACGTCGCCCAAGTCACCGTGTACCCCCCCGCCGTGAGCCAGGTCGCCGTCGCGCTGCCGCTGTAGAACGCGATGAAGTTCAGCGCGGCCTGCTGTTTGCCCTCGACGCCGGGGATGTTGGCCTTGTCTTCCCACTGGGCCAAGAAGTCGTCGCCGTACCAGTCGAAGATGCTGCTCAGCGCGACGGTCTTGGCCTGGGTGTTGATCTGGGCGGCGTTGCTGCGCACCCAGGCGCGGCAGGCGAGGTCGAGCTGATCGTTGAGGCGCTCGGCGGTGTAGGCCCGGCTGAGCAGGGCGGGGCAGCCTTTGGAGGCGCAGGACAAGGCCGCGTGGATCCGGGGGTCGCCCATGGGGCGCAGGCGCTTGTGCTCGATGTCGTCCAGGGTGAGGGACTGGCCGCCGACGGTGAAGCGCCGGGTGCTCCAGACCTTGCCGCCGTCGAGGTCGCGGATCGAGGCGACGCCGGGGTTCTCGGCGATGAGGTCCAGGGTGAGCGCGTTGTAGGCGTTGATGAACAGGGCCTTCTGCTCGATGGGGTTCAGCTCACGGAGGTCTACAGCGGCGAGCTCGGCCAAGAAGGGGTCGAGGCCCGCGGGCCCGATCGCCGCGTAGGTGACGCCTTGGGGGCTCACGTTGGCCTGAAGGAGGGCGTCATAGGCGGCATAGGTGGGGTCGAGGGCCAAGGCGGCGCCGGAGAGGCCCAGAGCGAGGAGGAGCGGCGTGAGCATGAGCACCGAGGGGCTTGGGAGGAGCGCACAGGATAAACACCGGAGATGCACCTCTGCAGCCCCTTCGATGAAGCCCTCGCCCAGCACGGCCCCCCGGCGGTGTTTGTCCGCGACATGGAGGGCCAGCTCCGCGCTGAGCCCGACCTCAGCCGCGACGGCTGGGAGCGCTGCCGTTCACGCGGCGTCGTGCCCACCCTCGACCCCAGCTTCGCCCTCGTACGCGACCGCGCCACGGGCTTCGTGAGCCTATGTTTTGTGAGCGGCCGCGCGCTCTTGGAGGCGCACACGAGGGCCGACGTGCGCTTTTACCCGAGCGAGGAGGAGGCGCAGGCGGCGCTCACGGCCTTGGGACGACCGCCCGTGGTGAAGACGCCTTGGGGGTGAGGGTCAGGAGCTTGCGGCGGCCTGGGCGATGAGCTCGTCGTTGGCGGCTTGCTCCTCCTCGGCGCGCTGGGCTTCCATGTCCTCCAGGTCGGTCGGGGAGAAGGTGTAGACGAACTCCACGGCCTCGGAGCCCTTTAGGCCGAACACCTCGTGCATCAGGCTCCAGGCGCCTGATTGGCGATCGAGCTCGCTGATCTCCTCGTACTCGGGAGAGATCACCACACCCAGCCAGGCGCCGGGCCGACCTTCGACGCGGACTTCCTTTTCCCGAAGGGGGAGGCGCTCCAAGGCGGCTTTGAGCTCTTCACGGGTCATTTGCTACTTCGCGCTGAATTCTGCGCCTCTTGGCGCTTGTGAGGGGGTCAGGAACCTGTCGCGGCCTGGGCGATGATCGCTGCGTTGGCGGCCTCCTCGTCCTCCCCGTGTTGTGCCTCCAACTCAGCGGGTGAGAGGGTGTAAACAAACTCAACCTCGCGGCTGACGCCCAAGCCGTAGGTGTCATGAAGGAGCGTCCAAACAGCGGTTTGGCGCTCGTGATCGTCGATCTGGTCGTAGTCGGGGGAGATCACCGTGGCGAGCCATTGGCCGGGCCGACCCTCTACGCGGACCTCTCGCTCCCGAAGGGGGAGGCGCTCTAAGGTGGCCGTGAGCGCTTGACAGGTCATTTGCTACTTCGCGCTGAATTCTGCGCCTCTTGGCGCGGGTTGGGGATCAGGAGCCCGCGGCGGCCTGGGCATTGAGCGCGTCGTTGGCTGCCTGGGCCTCCATCTCCTCCACCTCGACGCGCGAGAAGGTGTAGACGAACTCAACCTCGCGGCTGACGCTCATGCCATAGGCGTCGAGGAGCGCACCCCATGCGTCGGACTGGCGTTTGTGGTCGGGCACACCTTCGTAGTCGGCGGAGATCACGACGGCGAGCCACTGGCCGGGGCGCCCGCCGACGCGGACCTCCTTCTCCCGAAGGGGAAGCTGCTCAAGAGCCTCTTGAATTTGTTCCTTGTTCATTCGCTCCTCCGAGGCGCGAGCTGATGATGAACAGCGTCGCCGATGGCACGGACGATGTCAATCCAGGCGTTGACATCGTTGAGATGAAGGGAGAGGACAGTGTGGTGACTGAGCCCCGGCGCCGAGGCTCGATCGGCTCGGTGGGCGATGTGGTGGCGACGGGCGATCATCACGTTGAGGGCTTGGCGTTGCTGGGGGTCTAGGGTGAGCCTTAGCCCGACTCTACGAAGCGCTTGATCGACCTCATGGAGATTGTTGTAGCTTCGGCTGGCCAAATCCTGAACCAGCGAGATGCGGACTACCTCCCGCACTGGCCGGTGAAGGTGGAACTCCGCCAGCTCAGCGAGGCTGATCTTCTCTTTGCGTGATCGCGCCTCATCTAACGAAAAAGGAATGTTCGCGAGACCTCCGCCGGTTTCGACCTGTTGGTCGATCTGCCTCTCTTCTAAGGAGCGAAGGAGATCTTCCAGACTGGCGTGTAGGAAAACCACTGCAGCGCGCAGGAGATCGGTTTGCCCTGCGCTTACGCCCGCAGGGACCGCTTGCTGGGTATAGCCCTTCACGAGGGAGGACACACGCCCGAGGTTTGTTGCGAAGTGAGAGAGGCATTCAGGAGCTTGGATTTCCATGATGCGCATCTAAACATCTTGAACACTCCGCGCAAGCGCGCCTCATCCAGAACCGCCGTCGAAGCGTCGATTCTGGCAGAAGCGGCTATTTTTCGTCACCTCGACGACCACCCCTCTCATCGCCGAGCCTCCACCACCGAGCCCGCCAGAATCCCGAGGCCTAATCCTCCGGCAACATCGTGTCCTCAGGATAAAACGTCGCGCCTCGGCTCCCCTCCCGGCCCAGCACTCTGGACAACATCGACACCGCCAAAGGGGAGAGCACGGGGCCCGACTGTGCGTCAAGCTCGACCCGGGCGTGCACGGCGTCGTAGGAGGCGCAGAGGCGGCAGGCGCCGGTGAGGGCGCCCCAGGTGAGCACGGCGCGGAGCATCGCTGAGGGCAGGGGGATGGCGCGGTGGGCCAGGCCGAGGGGGCCGCCGTAGCCGTCGTGGCGCTCGAACGCGCCGCAGAACAGGGCGGCGGTGCGGGCGCCGCGGCCGCCGCTCTCGGCCTTCGCCGCCGCCACACGCAGGGGCAGGCCCTCACACCACAGGCGCAGGGCGTCTCTCATGCGGCGGCGGTCCTCGATGGGCAGCATGAGCTGCTCCCAGGCTTGTTCGAGGCGGGCCTCGCTCACGAGGCGTAAGGACTCGCTGGAGGCTGAAGGCGGAGGGCCGGGGCGCAGGCGATCGGCGCAGAGCGCGGAGCGAATGCCCAGGCCGAGGCCGTGGACCATCAGCCGCGCCGGGGTGAGGTGCACGTCCTCCTCACGGGTGGGGCGCGAGAGCACGAGCAGCAGCTCCGCCGGGGGGCCTGCGGCCTCGGGGAGGTCGATGGGCAGGCGCAGCGCGCGCAGGCGTGGTCCGGGGGCGCCGAAGTAGCTCTGCTCCACCGGGGGGAGCTCTTCGCCTTTGAGGGCCATGGCGCCGACGGCGTCGAGGTCGAGGCGGGCGAACATCGCGGGGTGCGCTCGGCCAAGCTCGATCCAGCGGCCCACGGCGGGGTCGTGGGCGGCGATCAGCACCGAGTCCGCGCCGAGCTGGGCGCTGACCAACGCCGCCGCGTCCCGCAGCGTCGTGTTGAAGGTCTCCCGGCGCATCGCCCGCGCCACCCGCAGCGCGACGGCGGGGCCCTCCAGGCGCGCGGCCTCCCGGGCGTCGCGGGCGGCCTCAGCGGCCGAGACCATCGCCCGATGAGCCTCGCGGAGCTTAAACGGCTTGTGCAGGTAGTCGGCGGCCCCGGCCTGGAGCGCGCGCACGGCGGAGGCGACGGCCCCGGCGCGGCTGGTGATCAAGGTGGCGACGCCCCGGCGGCGTAAGGCGCGGAGGTGCTCGACGAGCTCACCCCCGGCGAGGCCCTCATCAAGCACGACGACGTCTAGGTCTACCCGGGCCAAGGCGTCGGGGAGATCCTCGGCGCGGCGCACGACGCGCACCTCGTGGCCGCTCACGCGCAGGTACTCCCCGAAGAGCTCAACGATCGTGGTCTCTTCGTCCGCGAGGAGGACGTTTAGGGGGGCGAGCGGCATGGGGCCCAAGTATACAGCGCCGGTCCTCCAGTCGATGCCATCTCCCTCGCCGGGTGACGCCTGGTCGGCCCCGCCTCAGCATGAGCCCCCGTGCGTCGGTTCGGCGAGCCCAACCAGGCCCCGTCCTTCGGCGCGATCTAAGCTCACTCTGGACGAGCGACGCTGTGCGGCGCCGGTCCTCCAGTCGATGCCCTCTCCTTCGCTCCCCTGATGGTTGGCAGTTTCTGCCAAGGTCACCGCTCGGCGCCCGCCGCTCGCCGGAGCCTCGCGGGATCTGGCCGCGCGCCTGCTATGATGGCAGCGGGAGGCCCCGTGGCAAGGCTACAGAAGACGGACAAGGTCCTGGACGGACGCATGGAGGAGGTGGAGCGTGGGCTCTTCCTCCTCAAGGTCGCTTATGACAAGTACTTCTCCGGGCTTGAGCCCATTGAGCCGATGAAAGAGCGCGACGACATGCGGCGCGTCTTTCGGGATCTCAGCCAGGTAAACCCGACGAACGCCACGCAGCTTCACAAGCTGCGCACCCTGCGCGCGCGCTGGTCCAACCTCGACCTCTACCTCACCCGCAACCTCGTGCAGATCGAGCGCGGCACCCACGCCAAGTTCAGGTTTCGCGCCGACGCCACCGAGCGCGCCCGCCTCGCCGCCCTAGGCGCCGCCGCCAACGAGGCCGAGGCCGCCGCGAAGGCCGCCGCGATCCAGGGCCAGGCCCAGGCCGAGCGCGCCCGCCGCGAAGACGCCGCCTATCGTGACGTGTACGAGCGCTACATGGAGGCCCGGCGATCCTGCGGGCAGCCCGGCGAGCTCGACTTTGAGAGCGTCAAGAAGCAGCTCGCGCAGCAGGTTCGTGTGCTCAAGAGCCAGTACAAGTGCACCTCGGTCAAGTTCCGGGTTACCGTCGAGGACGGCAAGGCGCGGCTCAAGGCTGCGCCCCAACGCGACACCCCCGACCCGGCCGCCTCGTGATCCTTCTCCTCTCCGCGCTCCTCTCTGGCCCCGCCGCCGCCGCGCCCGGCTGGACCCAGGTCCTCCCCCTCGGCGTGCCCCAGCTCGCCCAAGGCCGCCCCACGCCCGCCCTGGTCTTCGGCGCGCCCCAGGCCCTCGGCGCCGCCGCGTCGGTCTGGGCGATCACCGAGATGCGGGAGGCCTCCTTCGCCGGAGAGATCGACCGTGAGCTGAACCTGCGCCTCGTCTCCATGGGCACGGTCACCTTCACGGCGGCGTTCTGGTTCGCCTCCGTCGTCGAGAGCGCCAACCACGCCGAGCAGGCCCAGGCCCAGGCCCAGGCCCAGGCCGCCCTCGCCTGGCAATCGAGCCGCGTCGAGCTGACCTCCTCCGTCTCGGAGCGCTGACCCGCGTGTTTGACCCCGCCGAAGTCCACCGCCTGCCGCTGTTCCGCTCCGTCTCCAAGGCCAAGCTCATGGAGGCCCTCGCGGCGTTTATGCCCTCCGAGGTCGATCCCGGCCAGGTGCTCATGGTGGAGGGCGAGGCGGATCGTTCGATGGTGCTCGTGCTCGACGGTGAGCTGA
>JAKLKE010000356.1 GCA_023150775.1 Myxococcota bacterium | reverse complement strand
CGACAACACCCACGCCCTGAACAACCTCGCGGTGAACCTCGCCCACCAGCGGCGTTTTGACGAGGCCCTGGCGATCATGGAGCGGCTAGATCGCCTAGAGCCCAACGATCCCTACGGCGATCTCCACCGCGCCAAGATCTACGCCAGCCGGGGCGACTCCGACGCGGCCCTGGCGCTCTTGGACGACGCCTTGGCGGGGATGCAGCGCCTCGACACCCTGCACAACATCGAGTTTCGCCAAGACATCCGCCTGGATCCCGCGTTCGGCGGTTTGCGCGAAGATCCGCGCTTTAACGACCTTCTCGTGCGATACTATGTGGACGGTCCCGAGCCTGGGATCAACCTGAGCGGAGGCGCAGGTGGGTGATCTCCACGTCACTGTGGCGTTCCACGGACGGGTCATCGAGGACCGCACGGTCCCCGTGCGCGGCGCGGTGCGGCTCGGCGACGAGATCAACAGCCTCCTGCAGTTCCCCGGCGCCTCGATCGTCATCTACCGCGTCGGCGACTGCCTCGACGTGCGTGGGCGCCGCTTGGCGGAGGGGCAGAGCACGGGCTTCTCTTTGGGCGCGGTGCAGGTTGAGGTCGAGCACACCGAGCCCACACGCCTGCGGATGCCCTCAAGCTCACCCATCGACCCCCGGTTCTTGCTCGTCGCGCTGGCGGTGAGCGTCGGCGGTCTCTGGGTAGACACGCTCTCAAGCCTACACGACGCGCCGAGGGTGGCGGAGATCAGCCGCGCCTTGGGGCTCCGCGCCGATCCCCGCCGCGAAGACGCCGATCCTCGCCAAGAGCGCACCGCCGCCGTTCAGCCGGGCGGGCTCACCCTCGCCCCCGACGCCGTGGCGCCTGGGGGTGACGCCCGCGCCGCCGCGCCTGACGACGACGTCACCGGCTGGGGCTACTTCGCGTGGTACCGCCAGGCCGTGCCCGGCACCATCGACGCCGAGCTCGCGCGGCTCAAGCTCCTCAGCCAGCCCGACGACCCTGAGCTTCGCCACCAGGTCGCCCGGGGCGAGTACAACAACGACAACTTTGAGGAGGCCGCGCGCCTCTACGCCGAGCTGCTCGTCACGCGCCCCGACGACGTGCGCGCCCTGGAGGGCCTCGCCGGGTGTATGCGCCGCTTGGGTCGTCACCGCGCCGAGATTGAGCTCTGGGACCGCGCCCTGCGCCGCTCCCCGAACAGCGTCATGGCCCTCGGCGGTCGCGCCGTGGCCTTGGCGCGCCTCGGCGAGTACGCCCGCGCCTCGGCCCAGCTCGACCACTTGGGCCAGCTCAGCCCCGATCACGCCATGGTGCCCCTCTACGGCGCCATGTACCACGCGCTCATCGGCGATCAGGACGAGGCCCTCGCCCTGGTAGAGAGCGCCGTGGCCGCCCGCGGCTCCTTGCCCGAGGCCCTGCAGGTCGAGCTGCGCCGCGATCTCGCCCTCGACCCCGCCTTCGCCCCTCTGCGCGCCGAGCTGGGCTTACGCCGCGTGCTGTACCGCCACTTCGGCGCCGCCGCGCCGCGCTCGCTGCGTTAGGGCCGGCTCACAGCCATCGCGCCCCGACGCGCGGCGCGAGTCGTCGCGCCGGCGCCGGTCACCTCCGATTACACCCGCCGCCGACGGGCCAAGCCCAAGCTGATGAGCGCGCCGAGCAGGCTGAGCGGCCCAGGAGGGGACTGGCAACGTTTTCCGCTGCCCAGGCCCGTGTCCGTGCTCTCGTCTCCTTCGCAGCTCGCGATGTCGGGGTTGGTGTCGTCGCAGTCAACGCCCCAGATCGCGCCGTCGCCGTCTTGGTCATTGTCGTTGCCGTCGCAGCTCTGATCGACGCCGTCGTACCAGATCTCCTCAGCGCCGGGGAAGATGTTCGTCGTCACAGTCCTCGCCGCCGCCCCAGACCGCCTCGTGTCCATCGGCGTCAGCGTCAAAGTCAGAGCCGCCGTCACAGTCTTGATCGACGCCGTCGTACCAGATCTCTGCGGCGAACGGGTTGACCGCGGCGGTGAGATCATCACAGTCCTCATCGGCGCCGAACCCGTCGCGGTCCTGATCATCATCGTTGCCGTCACAGTCTTGATCCGCGCCGTCGTACCAGACCTCGTCCGCGCCTGGGTGGACGTCTGAGCGCGCGTCATCGCAGTCGGTCCCGCCGGTGGTGACGGAGTCAAATCCATCGGCGTCAGCGTCGTTGTCCGACCGCGCTGCGCAGTCTGTGTCGATGCCGTCGTATGGAAGGTCCGGCGCGCCGGGGTACACATCCGCCCGGGCGTCGTCACAGTCTGTCCCGCCATAGCCCAACGAGTCGTAGCCGTCGGCGTCAGCGTCGTAGTCGGATCCTTCATCACAGGCTTCATCCAGCCCGTTGTACCAGACCTCGGGGGCGCCGGGGTAAGCGCTCGTCGAGTCATCATCACAGTCGCCGGTCACGCTGGTCATGCCTGTAGGCGCGTCGCAGACGAAGGCCGCCACCGACGAGGCGCCGTAGCCATCACCGTCTGCGTCGAGGTACCAGTCCCGCCCATTGAGCACCGCTGGGTCAGAGTCATCACAGTCATCGCCGGTGGCCACCGTGCCCGAGGGGGCGGTGCAGGCCGCGACTGAAGAGGTCTGGTCCCCAAAGCCGTCGCCATCGGCGTCGCCGTACCACAGCGGAGGGTCGTTGTCGGCGATGGCGTCACAGTCGTTGTCTACGCCGTCGCAGACCTCGGTCGCGCCGAGATACACCGAGGTGTCGCTGTCGTCGCAGTCAAGCAGGTAAAAATAGCCGTCGCCGTCGAGGTCTGGCATGTTCAAGAGACGGACGGAGGTGGTTGATCCGACGATGAAGTACATCAGGTCAACGTGGCCGTCGTTGTCGACGTCCGGGGCCTGCACGATGTCGTCGATCTCGCCGCTCGAGTTCAGCAGCACAAAGAACGGGGTAGGGGAGCTAGAGGCGCCGGGGCTCAGATAGTACGAGATGTCGGTGTCGGTCATCTCACCGATGGCGAGCTCATCCAGGCCGTCGCCGTTGATGTCGCCCATGCCCGCCAAGGCCGACCCGAAGCCCGAGTTGGTCGTGCCGAAGATCTGGAGCGACGGTGTGGTCGAGAGGCCGCCGGACGCGCCGTAGTAGATCTCGGCCTTTCCGGCGTCCGTGATGCTGCTGGTGTCCCAGTAGGGGCAGCCCAAGCCGAGGTCTTGAATGCCGTCGCCGTTGATGTCTCCGACAGGATCAACCACGTCGCAACCGAGGCTCGCTTGACCGCCCTGGAGTTTGGTCGTGAACGCGCCAGGGATGGAGGAGCTGCCGTAAGCGACGAAGATCGCGCCTTCGTTGGTGAAGCTGCCGTCCCATTGCTCCGCGGCGGCGGCGATGTCATTGTAACCATCCCCGTTGAGGTCCGGCATGATCTGCACGGGGTTGCCCAAGCGGGCGTTGCTCTGGTCCGAGCCTTTGCTCCACGCGGCCGTGGGGTTCAACCCATAGCTGGCGCCGACGAACAAGAACACCACACCCTCGTCGGTCTGACCGTCGTCATGCTTCGTGGCGCCGACGAGCACGTCATCGAGGTTGTCGCCGTTCACATCCCCGCAAGAGATGGACTCGCCGAACTGCGCGCCCGACTGTGTGCCGACCACGGAGCCATAGTTTGTGTTGGACACCCCTGTGCTGCTGCCGTAGTGAACCCAGATGTAGCCGTTTCCATACGCGGAGTCGCCGACGATCAGATCGTCGTATCCATCGTTGTTGATGTCACAGCCCCCGGCGAGGGCAGAGCCGTAGGTGCTGGTCGTCGTGACGAGGGTGAGCGAAGCGCTGGCCGTCTCAGGGAACCCGGTGGCGCTGCCGAGGTAGATGCTCACCTGACTGTAAACGTACCCGGGCGCCTCAGCGACGGCGATGTCCTCATAGCCGTCACCGTTCAGGTCTCCAGCGTAGGTGAAGTCGCCATAATAGGCGTTTGTACTGGGTATCGTCCAGTCGTAAAAGTCGGGGACGCTGAGTCCGTCCGGGCTTCCGTTGTACATGAACGCAGAGGTGCCCCCGAAGATCATCTCATCGTAACCATCGGGCTCCATGTCACCGGCGAAGGCGAGCGTCCTTGAGGTAGAGGTCGAGGTCTCGTCCGCGTATCGTGAGCCTAAGCCTGAGCTGCTGCCATGAAAAAGCCGCATCTTGGCCGAAGTGCCACTGCCGCCCTCATCAATACAGATTACCGCGAGGTCATCGAAACCGTCCCCGTTGACGTCCCCTCCGGCGCCCACCTCGCTACCGCAGTACACTTTCAATCCGCCGTCCGAGTAAGTCCAGCTCGCGGAGAGCCCTAATCCAGATGCGCTCCCGTAGAAGACCTCGACGTACTTGTCGCTGTTGCTGTAGACCGACTTCGCCGAGGAGGCGATCACGAGCTCATCGGCGCCATCCCCGTTCATGTCCCCTCCGCTCATGATCTCGACGCCGTAATGGTGCTCGTCGGGGCTATATGACGCCCAGTCTGGGCCCGTCGTCGAGAGCCCCGCGGGGTCGCCATAATACACATAGGCCGCGCCGTATTTGCCCGTCGTCACATAGAAGTACGACGCGGTGACTCCGACATCGTCGAGCCCGTCCCCGCTGACATCGCCGAGCCCGGCGACGGCGTACCCGAGCTTGGAGGAGCTCGGCGTGTCCGACCGTGACCAGAGGGTCGAGGAGGCGAGACCAGACGATGAGCCTGCCCACACAAACACACCGCCGCTGTCTGTGGCGGTCCCGTCATAGCTTGGAGCGCCAGCGACGACGTCATCATACCCGTCGTTGTTGATGTCACCCGCGAAATCGACGGCCCAACCCAGCTCAGCGCCGACCTGGTTGGCGTCCTTCATCCAGTCTGCGGTGGTGCTCGGGCCGTCGGGGCCGCCGTAATACACGAACAGCGCGCCCTCGTTGGACTGGCCGTAGTCGTAGCCCGGCGCGCCGACGACCACGTCGTCGTATCCGTCTCCGTTTACGTCGCCGTCCATCGCCGCGGTGCGCCCGAACTGCGCGCCCGATTGCCCAGCGGTCGCGGTCCACGCGGGCTCAAGCGGTAGCCCGAGGGGAGAGCCAAGGTAGGCGTAGACGGTGCCGCCGCCTGTGGTGTCATCGACGCCGATGAGCACGTCGTTGTACCCGTCGCCGTTGACGTCGCCGGGGCCAAACGAGCGCATAATCGCTGTGCTCGTCGCGATCTCCTCTCGGTCGTAGTGGAACCAGTACTGGTGGAGGTAGGGATCAACGGTGATCGGGAACTGCGCGCCGTCGGTGTCGATGATGAGGCGCAGGCCGTCGCCCCACACCTCCATGCGCCCCTCAAGGGCCGCGCCATCGGCGTCCCAGGCGACTAGACCTTGGTAGTTGAAGAGGCGGCCGTCTTCCGTAAGAAACACGAGATGATCGTCGTCTCGCTGCTCGACCGTCGCGCCGCTCACCTCGATCTCCAGCACCAGGGGGCCCGAGCCCGTCCGGCGCGCCACCTCAAAGCCCTGCTGAACGCCCTGGTGCCCGTTCCGGTACCACTCCGAGAGGCCCTCGTGGTGGCCCACGAGGTCGGGCGCGCAGCGTCTCATCCCGCGGCAGTCTCCGAGGGTCCAGCGCGGCGCCTCAGCCTCCTGCGAGGGCTCTCCGTTGCCCCAGCGGCGCAGGCGCAGGCCGATCTCCGAGGTCATCCCGCTGAGCTTCAGCTCGCCGTCGTCCGTGTGGAGATGCAGCCCGTGGAGCGTGTTCTCCGCGAGAAACACGCCGTCTTGGGCCACGAAGCCGTAGCGCGCGGCCTCCTCTTCGGACTCAAACAAGGGCGCGGAGCCAGGAAACAACGGCGCGTCACCGGATGGGGCCTGGCAAGCGATGAGCAGGAGGAACAGGGCGGAGGTCAAGGGCGACTCCTCTAAATGTGAGGGGAAGAGGTCGGCGCGCGCCTGAGCGCCGCGCGTGAGAGGGGGATCAAACCGCGCGACGACGCCGCGTCAACGTGAGACCGAGGGCGCCCACCAAGAGCCCGAAGGCCGTCGGAGCGCTGGTCGTGGCGCAAAGGGCACGTTTGCCGTCGCCGCCGCTGTCTTCTTCTTCGTCGCAGGCGCCGACCGTCGCGTCGAGATCATCGCAGTCGTCGGTGTTGTCGACGTAGCCCGCCGGCGCGGTGCAGGCCTGGACCGTGTAGTTCGGCGAGCCGAAGCCGTCGGCGTCGGCGTCGGCGT
>JAKLKE010000355.1 GCA_023150775.1 Myxococcota bacterium | reverse complement strand
CGCTCTGCCGCTTGGAGGGTGTGCCCTTCGCCTGCCTCGTGCCCGACCCGGCGGCGCTGCCGATGGAGTCTCTGCGGGTGTTTTTTGTGGACCCCGACTGGCAGGCCGCCTTGGTGTTGGGCGCGGTCACCGCCGCGGCGAACCGCGACGACCGCCTCGGGCGCCTCAGCGAGCTGCATGAGCGGACCTTGGCCTGGATGCGCAACGAGGGGGCCTTGCCCCAGCCCGGCGCCCCGCCCCACGCCGGGGCGCTCCTCCGCTCCCGTCTGGTCGCCCAGCACGACGGCCTCTGGCCCCAGGGCTACGACGCCAAAGACCGGCCGCTGACGGCGATCCGCGAGGCCCGCCTGGACGAGCGCACGCTGCTGGTGCTCTGGTCAGAGCCCCCGGCGCGCATCACCCTCGATGAGCCCGACGCTGGGGTTCGTCTCGCCTGGAACCCCTCGGTGAGCGCCCCCGCCCGCAGCGCGGAGCTCGCCGCGAGCCTCCAGCGCGCCCCCTTCACGCTCTCGTTGACCCTCTCCTGAGCCCCACGGAGCCCTGCAATGCTGCCACGCGGACTCAAGGTCCCTGTTCATCTCCAGGCCCTCTACACCCACAAGACCACCTCCGGCGGCCCCGCCGCGCCCTGGTCTGACGCGCCGTTCTCCACCGCCACGCTCAGCGCCGGGGTCACCCTGCGCTGGGCCTTGCCCGACGGCCTCTGCCGCGCTGAGGGGGAGACGCCCATCTTCCCCTCTGTGCCAGATCTCTGGCTCATCACCCGACTGTACACCGCCACAGACGGCCGCCGGGCCTCGGTGAGCTGGGTGCTCGACAGCCGCACGGGGACGAGCAAACTGCTCACAGACGCCTGGCGTCACCCCGTGCCAAGCCGGCCTCGGGCGCGCTTCACCTGCGCCGGGCTCCAGAGCGCCGACGGGACGCTCACGGATTTGCCTGCGGATCAAGATCGGGGCCTCGTCTTGGGCGCCCGCCTCGGCTACGCCCCCGCCGCGCGGGGCCGCTTCGCCTTCTTCGACACCTTGGCCGATCTCCCCTCACGCGCCCGCCCCTTGGCCTACCTCGTCGTCGGCTGGTACTCCGATCTCGAAGAGGATCCCCTCAGCGGCGGCGACACCAGCGTCTTGGGCTCCTTGGGCTGGTCGGCGTCGTGGTCGGCCCCGGGCGAAGAGACCACCGCCACCTTGGCCGCGGGCGCCACCGACGCGGCGACCCTCACCGCTGAAGACGTCGAGCGCCTGCGTGAGGCCTTGGGCGGGGGAGGGGACGGCGCCGAGGCCGTGATCTCGACGCTGAGCCGCGAGCTGAGCGCCGCGCGCAGCGCCGTGAGCCTCTTGGGCGGGGCCCAGCCGCCGCACATCTCGACGCTCACCGGCGACACCACGCTCTCCACCTTGGCCGACATGGCGACGGCGCCCCTCGACCGCCTGGAGCTGCCTCGGGCGCTCCAGAGCTTGCTCACGCCCCAGCTCCTCGCTGAAGAGACCCAAGGCGGCGCGCCCAACCGCACCTACCTGCACGGCATGGTCGCCGGGGTGAAGGTGTCTGAGGCGGCGCCCGCGCCGTCGCTCGCCGGCGCGCGCCTCACCTTGGGGCAGACCCCGGCCCACGCCTTGGCCCGCGCCGTTCAGACACAGATTGAGGGCGCCGACGCCGACGCGCTGGAGGTGCTCGCCGCCGGGCTCGGCCTCGACGCCACCCGGGCGGAGTCTGTGCCGGGTCTCCCCGCGCGGCTGCACGCGGCGGGTTTTTTGAGCGAGGCCGAGGCCGCCGATCCCCTCGGGCCGCGCTGGTACGAGGCCTCACCCCCGGCGGCGGCGCTCCTCGGCGCGGGCCGGGGCCTCACCCACGGCTACGACGACCGCAGCCAGCCCGACGGCAGCTTACGCTGCCGCCTCACCGGCCAGACCGTCACCGCGCGCATCGCCGCCGATCTCGGGCCCCTTCACGCCCACACAAAGCCCGGTCCCGGCGTAAAACATCTGCCACAGTCTGCCCGGGAGCTGCTCGACGAGGCGTTCTGGCTCGACCCCGACCTCTTGCCCGCCGACGACGATCGGGCCGACGGTCACCAGCGCCTCACCTTGGCCTGGCTCCTCACCCAAGGCCCCTACGAGGCCCGGGCGGAGCTGCTCGCCCGGGCGGTTCTGCCTGAAGAGACCGTGCGCCAGAGCTTCGGCGCCGGGGCCGTGCCCCCCTCCGCCCCGGCCTGCCGGCTGTGGTCAAACCCCTGGTCGGCGGCCTACATCGACTACAGCTTCACTTTCACCCCTGCCGAGGAGCTGCGTGCGCTCACCCTCGACGGCGTCGAGCACACCTGGACGGCCAAACAATGGTCCGCCCCCCGAGAGCTGAGCGGCCGCGCCTTGGTGAGCGACGGCCCCGCCCGGGCCATGGCCGACCAGCTCCGCCAGCTCGCGTCTGCCCTCGCTGTAGACGATGACGACGCCTTGGAGTCCCTCTGGCGCGGCCGGGCGCTGTTTGACACCCTCGACGCCTTGACCTTCACCCTGTCCGACTGGTCGCGGGTGCACAAAGGTCTGGAGCACAGCGCCGGGGAGCTGCGCGTCACCCGCGCCCGGATCATCGACGCCTTCGGCCAGGTCGCCGAGCTGAGCCCATCCGCCACAGAGCGCACGCCGCTGCGTCTCACCGCCGTCTCCCGCCTCAGCGCCCGCCTGCAGCGCCCTGACGGCGGCGGCGAGTGGCAGGCCAACACCCCGAGCCTCGCCGCGCTCTTCGCCCCAGACCCCGTCGAGGGGGCCCTGGAGTGTTTTGACCCCCAGACCGGCGCCAACCTGGGCCAGCTTGAGCGCCGCCCCGGCGGCTTACGGTTCCAGCCCGGCCCCGGCCGCCCCGAGGCCACGGGCCCCGCCGCCTTGGGCGCGAACCTCCCCGAGCCCCTGCAGAGCCTCGTCCACACGCTCATCCACGCCGAGGGCCGCGCGCCGGGCACCTTCGAGGGCCTGCTGGAGCTGTGCCAGCGCGCTGGGCTGAACCTGAACGTGGCGGGCGCGGAGGGCGCCCCCGCCGCCCGTCTCTTGGGGCGACCGCTCGGGCTCTACCGCCTGCGGGTGGCCTTGGAGTCTGTGAGCCCGCGGTCGCGCGTCCCGCCGTCGCACCCCGCCATCCCCCTGCGCATCGGCGCCCCTGAGCTCGCCGACGACGGTGTCCTGGCGGTGATCCCCGTCGCCGCCCCCGAGCGCTGGTGGTCCCCCACCGGCGTCTCCGGGCCGCTGTGGTCGCCGAGCCCGCCGCGCCTGCGCCCCGGCCGCCCCCTCGACCTCTGGGTGCTCGCCGCCTTGGGCTCGTCCATCCACCTCACCACCGGCGTGCTGCCCCAAAAACGAATCACCCCCTCCACGGATGAGGCCAGCGCCGCCGCCCGCAGCCTGCGCCCTGTGCTCCGCGCCGGGCTCACCCTCATCGGCGGCCAAGGTCCCACGACCCCGGCGCCGCCCGGCGACTGGACCTTCTGCTGGCGCGAAGGCGACGCCTGGCGTGAGGCCCCGGCGCGCTCCCCCGGCGAAGAGGCCCGCTACGACCACGCCGACCCGCGCCTCGTCACCGGCTGGCTGCGGGCGAAGGAGGGCTGAGGGCCGCGCCCCGCTCACCCCGCCCGCTGCGCCCAGGCGAGCCAGCCCCGCGCTGGGGCCTCGCCCCGGGTGACCGCCAGGAGCGCCTCTCGGCTGTGCTGCTCCTCCACGGCTCGCCCGGCGGCGGCGAACACGGCGACGCTCTCGTTAAGCCAGCGCGTCGCCTCGTGCATGGTGCCCCAGCGCCCGGCAGGCGAAGGCGAGGCCCTCGTGCTGCCCTTGGCGGGTGGCCTCGTCTCGGGCGGCGGCGGCGCGCTCGAAGGCTTCAGAGAGCTGGCCCTCGCCGCCCAAGGCCAGGGCCAACAGCGTGAGGGCCTCGGGGAGCACGCTGCGGGCCCCGGCGCGCTCGGCCTCACCCACCACAGACTCCAGGCGCAGGATGGCCTCGGGGAAACGCATCAGGCCCACCAAGGCCGCCCCGGCGTTCATCGTCTGTATCAGGAGCATAAACGCCGGGGGATCTTCGCCCCACAAGGCCAAGGAGCGCTCGTACCAGCCCAAGGCCGCCTCGTACCGCCCGGCGTGGCGCTCTAGCTCGCCGAGATCGTTTGTGCTGCCCGCGGCGAGCTCGATGAGCGCGCGGTCCTCAGCGTCCCCGACGACGGCGACGCAGCGGCGGTAGGTGGCCTGGGCCAGGGCCTCCTCCCCGCAGAACTCTTGGCCGATGCCCAGGCGGCGCAGGGCCTCGGCGAGGGCGAGGCGGTCGCCCGTGGGCTCGGCCAAGCCGAGGGCCTCCTCGGAAAAACGTACAATCTCTGGGCCGTCCCCGGCGAGGTACGCGGCGAGGGCCCGCTCGGAGAGCGCCCGTGAGAGCAAGACCGCCGGGGCCCCGGCGCGGAGGCTCGGCAAGAGCGCGTCTAAGCTCTCGCGGCCCTCGGTGACGCGGCCCTGGCGCAACAAGAGGCGGGCGCGCTGCAGGGCGAGGGTGGGAGACTGTGTGGGGTCGGCGCGTATGGCGCGGTCGAGGAGCTCAATCGCCTGGCTCGGGGCGCCGACGTGGCTCGCCGAGCGGGCGGCCTCGGCCCACACCCGCGAGGCCTGGGCGGCTTGACCGGCGCGCTCCAGATGCCAGGCCAAGGCGTGCTGGGCGCGGGCGCCGCTCACCCGGGCGAGGCGCTCGGCGGCCTGGGCGTGCAGGGCTTGGCGTTGGGGGCGCAGGAGCGTGCTGTAGACGACCTCCTGCAGCATCGGCCGCGCGAAGAGATACCGCCCGGCGCGGGCGGGGGCGAGCACACCCTCGGCGCAGAGCGTGTCCCAGGCGTCTGTGTCGTCTCCTAAGCAGGCGTCGATGTCGGCGGACTCAAACTCCTCGCCAAACACCGCGCCAAGCTCAACCCGGGCCCGAAGGTTTGGGGGGAGACGGTCCACGCGGGCGGCCAAGAGCGCGTGAAGGGTGGGCGGGAGCGTGCTCTCGGACTGATCGGCGCGGGCGGCGTCAAACACCCAGCCGTCGCCAGACCAGGTGAGCGCGCCCTCGTCTTGCAGGTGGCGAAGCTGCTCCTCCACAAACAGCGGGACGCCGCCTGAGCGCCGGATGAGCCGGGTGAGCCGGGCCTCGGGCAGCACCGCGTCGTCGTCGAGCAGGCGGGCGACGAGTCGGCGGGTGTCGGGCTCGGAGAGCGGGCCCAGCTCCAAGCCCAGGCGCGGCACCCCCAGACGTGCGGCGGCCTGGGTGAGCCCGGCCTCGGCGTCGTCACCCCCTTCGGGACGGCGCACGATCACGAACAAGAGCGGCGCCTTCGCGGCGATGGGCAAGAGCGCGTCGAGGAGCTCGACGCTCGCGTCATCGGCCCAGTGGAGATCGTCGAGACTCACCACAGTCGGCCTCGCCCGGGCGGCCAAGGTGAGCAGCTCCCGCAGGGCGTCTACGGCGGCCTCACGCCGGGCGCTGGCGTCGAGGCGATCATCGGCCTCCTCCCCCAGAAACAGGCCCAAGGCCGACACCCGCGGCGTGGCCCGGGGCGCGTGAGCGTCGAGGTGCTCAAGCCCCTCCACGAGGGACTCATCGGCGATGAGGCTGCCGACGACGTCGAGCCAAGGGTGGTAAGGCAAGGCGCGACCGTAGGAGATGCAGCGCCCGGCGTGCGCGCTCCAGAAGCCGTCGCTGAGGCCGTCTCGCAGGAGCCGGCTCTTGCCGACACCCGCCGCGCCGAGCACGGTGACGAGGCCGCCGACGCCGCGCTTGAGCTGGCCTGCGGCGTGACGTAGGGCGCCAAGCTCGGCCTCACGCCCGATGAGCGGGGTGCGGCGGCCGAGGCCCCGGCTCTCGTCTGTGGCGGTGAGGCCCAGCACCCGAAAACAGTGCACCGGCTCTTCGCGGCCTTTGAGCGGCACGACGCCGCGTGACTCCAAGACCGCCCGGCCCCGCAGCCGCGTCGCCGTGGTGAGATCCACCCAGATCTCCCCGGGCCCGGCCTGGTTGAGCAGGCGCGCGGCGACGTTCACCCCGTCGCCCAAGGCCGAGTACCGCGCGGCCTCCCCGGCGCCGAGCACCCCGGCGACCACGACCCCCGTGCCTACGGCGGCGTGCACCTGAATCGGCACCCGCACGCCGAGCTCCGGGGCCTCGACCACATAGGCCCGGGGGCGATCTTCGCGGCGG
>JAKLKE010000354.1 GCA_023150775.1 Myxococcota bacterium | reverse complement strand
ACCGCGCTGAAGACGTCACCGGCGTCATCGTCTCTTGTGTGGTGCCCGACGCGCTCTACACCTACGAGAAGGCGAGCCTTCGGTACCTCGGCCAGTCGCCTCTGGTCGTCGGCCGGGGCCTCCGCACGGGGCTCAAGCTGCGGGTAGACAACCCCCGCGAGGTCGGCAGCGACCGCATCGTGAACGCCGTCGCCGCCTTCACCCGCTTCGGCGGCCCGGTCATCGTCGTCGATCTGGGCACGGCGACGACGTTCGACTGCGTGAACGCCCAAGGTGAGTTTGTCGGCGGGGTCATCGCCCCGGGCCTGCGCATCTCCGCCGAGGCCCTCGTCGCGCGCACGAGCAAGCTCCCCCGGGTGGAGGTCGCCCGGCCCAAACAGCACATCGGCGCCAACACCGTCGAGGCGATGCAGTCCGGGCTGTTCTACGGTTACCTCGGCCTCGTCGATCGCCTCGCCCGCGACTGCAAACGTGAGCTCGCCCCGCCCGATGGCCGCGGTGTGCGCTGCGTCGCCACAGGCGGCTTCTCACACCTCGTCGCCCGAAGCTGCGAAGAGATCGACGAGATCGACCCCGATCTGACCCTGCGCGGCCTCTCTCGGCTGTATCGGCTCAATCGCGGGGAGGACCGCGAGCGCCCCCCCGGTTGACCCGCGCGGATCGGTCTGTTTACACTAGCGGAACCTCACGTCCCTCTGCTGGAGCCCCACCGATGCCGAGCAGCACCTTCCCCTCCGACAAGATCCGGAACGTGGCCCTGTTGGGGCACGGCTTCTCAGGCAAGACCTCCCTCGCCGAGGCCATGCTGTTCTTGAGCGGCGCCACCAGCCGCCTGGGCGTGGCCGGGAGCCCCTCGTCAACGCTGGACTTTGAGCCCGAGGAGCACAAACGGGGCGGCTCGATCAACTCGTCCTTCGCCTGGTTTGAGCACGAGGGGGTGAAGGTCAACGTCATCGACACCCCCGGCGACGCGAACTTCGTCTACGACGCCTTCGCCGCCCTGCGCGGCGCCGACGCGGCGGTGATCGTCATCTCCGGCCCCGACGGCGTCGAGGTGCAAGACACCTTCACCGGCGTCGTCTCGCTCTTCCAGCGCAAGGGCCTCGTGTACGAGCGCGACGGCTCGGGCCGCTATGTGAAGGGCGACATCCCGGCAAACCTTCAGGACGACGCCCAGGTGGCCATCGACGCCTTGGTCGAGGTGGTCGCGGCCTCCGACGACGCGCTCTTGGAGAAGTACCTCGACACCTTCGAGCTCAGCGACGCCGAGGTGCGCCAGGGCTTCCACAACGCGCTCAAGCAGGGCCGCGTGCTGCCGGTGATCTTCACCTCCGCCACCCGGAACATCGGCGTTCACGCCTTGATGGACCTGCTGCAGTGGGCGGCGCCGAGCCCCTTGGAGCGCGCCGCGCCCGCCGCCATCGACTCCAACGGCGATGCGCTCGACTGGGTGGCCAGCCCCGACGGCGCCTTCGTGGCCCAGATCATCCGCACCCAGATCGACGAGCACGCGGGCAAAGCCTCGGTCTTGCGCCTGTTCTCGGGTCAGGTGCCCGCGGACGGTCAGGTCGTGAACAGCTCCAGCGGCGAGAGCGAGCGCCTCGGCAGCCTCTTCGCCCTGCGCGGCTTGGGCCGGGAGACCGTCGAGCGTGGGGTGTTCGGCGACATCGTCGGCGTGGCCAAGCTCAAGGGCTCCCGCACAAATGACACCCTTGTCAACCCTGGCGAGCGCCTGCGTCTTGAGGGCGTGACCTACCCCGCGCCGATGATGGACTACACCCTGCAGCCCGTCGGCCGCGCCGATGAAGACAAGCTCAAGACGGCGGTGGAGCGGCTGATGGACGAAGATCCCAGCCTGCGCATCGGCTACGACGACCTCTCCAAGCGCCTCGTGCTGCGCGGCATGGGCCAGGCCCACCTCGACCTCGCCGTCGACAAGCTGCGGCGCAAGTTTAAGGTGGACGTCACCACGGATCTCCCCGCCGTGCCCTACCGAGAGACGATCCGCCGAAAGGTGACGTCGATCGAGGGCAAACACAAGAAGCAGACCGGCGGCGCCGGGCAGTTTGGCGTGTGTATCCTCGACGTCGAGCCCCTCGCCCGAGGCGCGGGCTTTGAGTTCGCCGATGAGATCTTCGGCGGGTCCATCCCCCGGCAGTACATCCCCTCGGTAGAGAAGGGCGTGCGCCGCCGCATGGAGGCCGGCCCCTTGGCGGGCTACCCCGTCGTAGACCTGCGCGTGGCGCTCAAAGACGGCAAATACCACCCCGTGGACTCCAAAGACGTGGCCTTCCAGATGGCGGGCTCGAAGGGCCTGGCGGCCGCGATGCAGAAGGGCGGCGTGAAGCTCCTGGAGCCGATCTACAAGCTGGAGGTCATCGTGCCTTCAGAGACGATGGGCGACGTCATGGGCGACATCACCGGCCGCCGGGGCCGCGTCTTGGGCATCGACACCCGCGGCCGCAACACCGTGGTGCAGGCCGCGGTGCCCTTGGCGGAGATCCTGCGGTACGCGCCGACGCTGCGGTCATTGACCGGCGGCAAAGGGGTGTACACGGCGGGATTTGAGGGCTACGAAGATGTGCCCACGAACCTCGTGGACAAGATCGTCGCTGACTCGCCGTTCCGCCGCGCCGACGACGACGACGAGTAGGTGAAGCACCGGGCGCAAGACGCGCCCACGGAGCCCGTGTGTCTCAGCTCGCTCTGGATCGCCTGGGGATCCCCCCGGAGCACCAAGAGAAGGTCTCTCCTGACGCGCCGCTGAACACGCGCCTCGCCGTGGCGAAGGGTCTGTTGCCCCTGCCGCCGGAGGTCCTGGTCAACCTCGCGTTTGTGCTCATCGGCGACGCTGACCGAAAGGTCTCCCGGGCGGCGATGAAGACGCTCAAGACCATGCCCGAGGACACGCTCGTGCGCTGCGTGACCCAGCTCACGCACCCCCGGCTCCTCGACCTGCTCAGCGTGCAGCGCCCTGAAGATGAGGCGCTGATGGAGGCCATCTACAAGGTCACCAACGCTGAAGACGGCACCTGCCTACGCATCGCTGAGGCCGCCGAGGGCGATCTGTTAGAGGCCGTGCTGCGAAACCAAGAGCGCCTGCTCATCACGCCGGCAGTCTACCTCGCGCTCCTGCGAAACCCCCGGGTGACCCCGGCGGATCGTGATCGTGTCGCCTCGTTCCTCAAGCTGCATCGTTGCCTGCCGACAGTGCCCCCAGAGCTCGGCGGCCCCAAGACCGCGGCGGGGGTGGCGGCGGCGAGTGAGGACGAGGAGCCCGAGCGCGAGCTGAGCGAGGCCGAGGCCGAGGCCATCGAGGCGGCGCTCATGGCCCCGCCGCCCAAAGACGCGCCGCCGCGCCCAAAGACCAAACGGGCGCCGCCGCCGGTGATGGACGAGGCGACGACCCTGCGCCTGGCGGTGGAGGCCGAGGTGGAGGCGGCCTTGGCGGGCCTGCCTTCGCCGATGTCCAACCCCGAGGTGGCCGAGGCCCTCAAGCTCAGCCGCGAGCAGCGCCAGGCCTTGGGAGAGCTCGGCGGCGGCTTCGCCGTCGACCTCGGAAAAGACGCCTGGGGCTTCCCCTTAGAGCTCATTCGAGACAAAGACGAGACCTCGGCCGAGGAGCAGCTCACCCTCGTCGAGCAGATCAAGGCGATGTCTCCGGGCAAAAAGATCAAGCTCGCGTACTTGGGCAACGCCGAGGCGCGCAAGATCCTGCTGCGAGACAGCAACAAGGTCGTCGTCATCGCCGTCGTGCGGTCCAAACGGATGAGCGACAACGAGCTGCTCTCGGCGGCGGGCAACCGCAACCTGCCGCGTGAGGTGTTCCGCGAGATCAGCATGGACAAGGAGGCCATCCGGAAGTACCCCATCAAGCTCGCCCTCGCGAACAACCCACGCTGCCCGGTGAACATCTCGATCGGCCTGCTCAAAGACCTCACCAAGGCCGATCTCGCCAAGATCGCCAAGAACAAGAACGTCTCCTCCGTGCTCTCTGGCCTCGCGCTCAAGAAGATGAAGGAGTAGGCGAAACCCCTTCGGAGCCCCATGCGCCAGCGGATCGTCCTCGTCGCCTTCGCCCTGCTCACCGCGTGCTCTGGCGCCGTGGAGCCCCAAAACCCGGGCCCCGTGCCCACCGGCCCCGAATCCCTGCCGCCGCCCGGTGAGCAGCTCGGCCAGCGCAGCGCGCCAGAGACGCTGCCGCCGCCGGTCCCGGCGCCCAAAGAGGCCCGGCTCAGCCTCAGCGCCCCCACGGAGGGGGAGGTCGTCAAGAACCCGGTCCCCGTGTCGTTCACCACGACGGGCCTGACCCTCGGCCCCGCCGGCGCGGCCACCCCCGGCCAAGGCTTCGCCGTGGTGTTGGTGGACGGTCGCGCTGTGCCCGCGGGCGAGCCCGTGACGCGCCGTGAGCAGGCCATCCACCTCGACGACGGCGCCAGCGCCATGAGCCTCACCTTAGGCCCCGGCGCCCACACCGTCACCGTGCAGCTCGTGGACGGCCTCGGCCGCTCCTACGGCGAGGCGCTCAGCGCCACGGCGTCGTTCACCGTGAACCCTGAGCTTGTGGATGAGCAGCGGTGAGGGGCGGTGACAGCCCCAGTTGAATGAAGATGATAAGCTCTCAGCGACCCTCCAGAGAGCCCCATGCGGATCAAGCGCCTCACCATCTCCGGCTACCGATGCTTCGCCGAGCCCTTCGTCTTGGACGATCTGGGCCAGGTCGTGGCGCTTTATGGCGAGAATAACTCCGGCAAATCGACGGTGTTGTCGGCCTTTCGGCTGTTGGGGAGGCTCATGGCGATCCCGCTGGCGCAGCTCGTGCTCGCAGACGCGCAGCGGGCTGAGGCGGCCTATGAGCGGCTCGGGGAGGATGAGTGGATGTTCACGTTGGGACGACCTCGACAGGTGCGCTTGCAGGCGGAGTGGGAAGACACACGCCGACGGGTCACATTTGAGATCACTCAGATTGAGGATCACAGCATCGTAATCAAGCTCTTCGCGTGGCACGATGGAAATGTGGACGTCCTTCACAGCTTGTTGAGCCATCCCAAATATGATGTGGAGCATGGGGCAGCAGAAGCACACGATATGGGGCTGGTGTGGTCAGAAGAAGAGTACAACGAACGAGTCCGCGAGTCCCAAAACGTCCGTCAAGCCGCTGACCTTCGTTGGGCGGAGACAACGCGCGGCCACACAAACCTCGTTGAGCTGGTCGGCCCGAGCTTTGCGCCGGTCTCGTCTGATACGCTACAGTCCATCGCAGACGCCCTACGCAGCAACGTCCTCGCTCGTCGAAACAGCGGGAAGGCGCTCCTAAAAGAGCTGAATGAGAGCGCCCGTGGGCTCTTGGGCGGAGCGTTTGAGCTGGGTGGTGAGGACGGCAAGCCCGACCTCTCCTTCGTGGAGGATCGCGGCGTGTTGCCACTTCGGAAACTCGGCTCAGGCACCCAGGCCCTCGTGAGTCTCCTCGCCGCGCTGCATCTCACCCAGAGCGCCGCGCTCTGCGTAGAGGAGCCCGAGACACACCAGAACCCAAACCAGCAGCTCGCGCTTGTGAGGCTCTTTGAGCACCGAGCGTTGGAGCGTATCGGGCCGCAGATCTTCATCGCGACCCACTCCAACACGCTCGCCGCGGCGAGTGTGGATCTCAGGCTCCTTGAGCGTGATGGCGATCGAGTAGTCGCGAGGCGTTCAGATCAGGCTCAGCTTCGGGCCAAGTTCGGCCAGCACCTCAATCTAAACGCGCCGCCGGACAGCGCGACGGAGTTTGTGGGTGAAGACGGCGCGGTTCGACTGCCCAAGCCGCTGCGTGATGACCTCGGCATTCTCCCCCGCGAGCTTGTGTTCTTCGTAAAGAGGAGCGCGGAAGGTGAGCCCTCGCGCTGGGAGGTGGTGAGCCTCGCTACGATGGAGCTTATTCTAGGCGAGGAGCCCGCAGAGTGACGTTCTTCATCGACACGAACATGCTGTTTAAACCAGCAAGACTCGCAGACCTAAAACGCATCTGCGGCGAGGTCGGTCATGAGGTTGTGACAAGCTCCCTTGTACTCGCTGAGCGGCTGCACCAGATCGCTCGTAAGGGCAGAGATGTAGATGCCGCAAACGCGGGTATTGAGGGGCTAGTTCATTCAATCATTAGCTTCGACGAAGCTGAGGCTGTTGCCGTCGCACAAGCTCTCGCGGAAGCGTTACGTGCACGGCAGGCTGAGGTGCCTGAAGAACAACGTGACGAGCTT
>JAKLKE010000353.1:302-6244 GCA_023150775.1 Myxococcota bacterium | reverse complement strand
CCAGGACGACGCCCTTCGGCGCGATCTCGGGGCGATCTGGACGGCCACCGCTGTAGGCGTGCCTGCATTGTCTGGAGGGTCCATGAGCAGCCCGGCGCCCCGCACCAAGTACTGTAGCCGCTGCCTCACCACGTTTGAGGGTGACCCCGAGTCCTGCCCCAACCTCGCCTGCCGCTCCCGCCGCCGCCGCGACGGCTGGGGTGAGCTGCTCAACCCCCAAGACGTGCTCGATCGCCGGTACAAGGTCGATCGTTGCCTCGCCATCGGCGGCGCCGGGGCCACCTACCTCGCGCAGGAGCTCAGCGATCACCAAGAGCTCATCGGCCCCCGGCTGGCGATCAAGGTGCTCTACGCCCACCGCGACCAGGGCCCCTACCTGCGCCGCCTCGCCACCGAGGCCCAGATCCTCACCGAGCTCGATCACCCGGGCATCGTGCAGATCTTGGGCTTCGTGCACCGCGCCGGGCACTCCCCCTACCTGGTGACCCGGTTTGAGGAGGGCGGAAGCCTGCTCGACCACCTCTCGAACCAGGGCCGCATGAGCGTCACCGCCGCCGCCGCCGTGGGGGTGCAGCTCTGCGACGCCTTGAGCGTGGCCCACGCCAAAGGCGTCATCCACCGCGACATGAAGCCCGAGAACATCCTGCTCACCCGCACCCCGGGCCCCGGCGAGGTGCCGATGGTGCGCCTCACGGACTGGGGCATCGCCAAGGTGAGCGGCGGCGTCGGCGAGGGCCTCACCCGGGCCGGGGCCTTCGTGGGCACCCCGCAGTACGCCGCCCCGGAGCAGTTTGAGGGCCAGCCCCCCACGGCCAGCACCGACCTCTTCGCCCTCGCCGCCGTGCTGCACTTCTGCGTCACCCTGCGGCACCTCACCGAAGATGAGGGCCTCAACTTCGACCCCGAGCGCACCTTAGACAGCCTGCGGGTGGCCTTGCCTCCGCGCCTCGGCGACGGCTGGGACACCGCCGCGCGGGTGGCCGGGTGGAACCAGCTCCTCGCCGCGACGATGCAGCCCGACCCCAGCCGCCGGGTGAGCATGGCCCAGGCCCGGGAGCTGCTCTTCGCCATCGCCGCCGACCTGCCGCTCCCCGGCGTCGGCGCCCCGGCCACACCTCCGCCCGCGCCGCCGCCCCCCGAGGCGCCGCACACCGCTGAAGACACCTTCGACGACGGCGAGGTCATCGACCTCAGCGCCAGCATCTCCTCTTCAGGCGCCCCGGCCTACGACGGCGCCGACGCCCCCACCACCCTCGCGGGCTCCCGCTCCGCCGACGACGCGCCGACGACGATGGCCAACGACGACGCCCCCTCCCAGGCCGAGGCGCCGCCGCCGGTCTTCGCGGCGGACCCGAGCGCCGACCCCACCTTCCCGCCGCCGGATCCAGCGTTCCCCGAGCGCAAGAGCTACATCGACGGCCACCGCGTCGCCCCTCCGCCCCTGCCCGTCGAGAGCGCCCTGCCGCCCATGCCCGTGCGCTCCCGCACGACCCTCCCCGACCCCGACGCGCCCTCGGTCCCCTCCCAGGTGCCGACCTTTGAGCCGCAGCGCATCCCGCCGGGCGTCTCCCCCAGCCCCTCGGCCCCGCCGGTAGTCGTCGAGACCGACCTCAGCCCCAAGCCCAGCTTCATCCCGCCGCCCGATCCCCACGACATGACCGCGGAGTGGCCGCCGCGCCGAAGCTGGCTCGGGTGGATCGTCCTCGGCGTCTTGTTGTTCGGGGGCTTCGCCGGTGGCCTCGGCTTCACGGCGTGGTGGGTGGCCCCCTGGACCTTCCCCGACGCCCTCTTGCCCCCGGCGCGCACCCTCAAGGTGGGCTCGGCGGTGCACACCACGCTCAGCGACGCCGTCACCGCCCGGATCCCCGCGCTGCGTGAGACCTGCGGCCTGCAAGACGTCGGCCCCATCGAGCTCACCCTCACCGTCGAGCCCACGGGCCGCCTGCGCCGGGTGAAGATGTCCGGGGTCACCCAAGCGCAAGGCAACTGCCTGCTCGCGGGCCTCCGCGCCGAGGCCCTGCCGACGAAGGGCCTTCAGGCGGTGAAGCTGGGCATCATCCTCCAGAAGCCCGGCGCCGCCGTGCCGACACAGTCCGGCGGACGGCGCCAGGTGCCGGATCAGCCCGTCAAGCGCCCCGAGAAGCCCATCCCGAGGTCGAAGGTGCCTTAACAGCGGTGACCGTCGAGATTGACCCCATCTCACTTGCCGGACGACGCCGGGTCGAGCCCGCCTCCCCTCAGCATGAGCTATCCATTCCGCACATCCTCTGAATCGTGGGGTTGCACGATCCCTATACTTGGCTGCCAAGGATCTGTCTCGGGGGCCTGTCTTCGCGCGTCGAGGCGCAGGAGAACGAACCACAGAGGCACAGAGGGCACAGAGTTCGGGCACACAGAGGGGTTGGCTTAGGGGTCGAAACTCCGCCGCGACTCGGAGGGCTTGAGGAGGGCAGGCGACTAAAGAGTCTAAGTTGCTAAACTCTATACGAATACCCACCGACCCCTCTGTGTTCATAACTCTGTGCCCTCTGTGCCTCTGTGGTTCGTTCGCCCGAAACCCAGGCCTCGGCGCGCCCACTCCGCACGGAAGATGTGATCAATGAACAGCAGGCATAAGCCCCCATGCCGCGGCTCGGCGGGCCCAACCGGGCGCCGTCATTCGGCGCGATCTGGGGTCAATCTCGACGGTCCCCGCTGTAGGCCTAGGCTCCGCCGAGGTCAAAGGCCTCGTAGTCGCCCTCAGACGGCCTGCCCCACACCGCCCACAGCCGCCCCGTCGCCGGGCGCATCACCACCGCCCCGCAGGTCTCGTACTCGAAGGGCGGATCGGGGTGGCGGCAGATCCAGGTCTCGTCCCGGGTGAGGTCCATGAGGCCCTCGACGGTGATGGGGCGGGCGCTCAGAAGGGCGTCGGCGTGGCGCAGGCGCTCCAAGGAGGAGCGCTGCAGGGCCTCGGGGCGCGGCGCCTGGCGGGCGAAGGTCGTCGGCAGCACGCAGTGGTTGCTGTGGGCGATGGGCGTGTCGCGAAGCGGCGTGACCTCCACCCGGCCCGGCATCCACTCGATGTTGACCCCCGCGCCCTGTCTGTCCATGATCTGGTAGTTGTGGCCCCCGGCCAAGGGCGCCTCGACCACCGCCCGCACGGCGGCGTCGAGGCTGTCTTGCTGCAGCACCTTCCGCACCACAAAGGGCCAGGTGACGCCCAGACGACCGCCCAGAGAGCTGAGATCGTTGATCCCCACACAGATCCCCGCCTCGTTCATGCCGATCTGCCCCAGGCAGCCCACGGTCGTGAAGGTCAAGGCGGCGAGGCCTCCTTCGGGCTCGTGGCGTAACATCACCACATGGGGCGTGGCCGAGGCGTGCATGTCCCAGGTCTGGGTGAACAGACCGCCGAGGCCGTCTGTGGCGGATGCTGGCACCAGGGCGGCCGTGCAGGTGTCCTCGATGGGCGCGCCCATGTCCACCGCGCGCACCACGTCCAAAAAGTCGGTGTAGCCGCCGACGATCACGCCCTCCGCCGGGCTGATGCCCGCCGCCGCGCACATCGCCAGAAGCTCCGCGTGCAGATCCGGGGCGTACTGTTCGTGGTGGGGCAGGCAGCGTGTGGCGAGGTCGATGGCGTCCTCTCGGCCCAGGCGGGTGCCCGCCGTCGAGAGCTTCACCCGCGACTGGGCGTAGACACGAATCGAGTCCGCGTAGGTCTGCCCATGCAGCGCGCCCCGGGCCTCGGGGGAGCCGCTCAGCGTCAGGCGTCGGATCGTTCGGCTCACGCCGCACCGTCCTTCTTCTGCGAGACGCCGTGCCGCTCCAGCACGATCTCCAGGCTGTGCGCGACGACGTCCATCGCCTCGTCGAGCTGCTCGTCGCTGAGGTTGAGCGGCGGCAGAAACCGCACACAGTTGGAGAAGAGCCCAGCGCGGATGGTGATCACGCCATGTTTGACCGTCTCGGCGCACAAGGCCGCGCACAGCTCCATCCACGGCGCCTTGCTCGCCGAGTCTTTGACCAGCTCCATCACCAACATCGAGCCCAGGCCGCGCACGTCGCCGACCTGCTCGGGGTGCTGGGCCTGAATCGCCAACAGCCGGGCGCGCAGGCGCTCGCCCACCTCGGCGGAGCGCGCCAGAAACGCCGACGTGGTCAGCTCGTCCAGCGCCGCCAGGGCCGCCACACAAGAGAGGGGGTTGCCGGAGTAGGTGCCGCCCAGGCCGCCGGGGTGGGGCGCGTCCATGATCTCCGTCCGCCCGGTGACCGCCGAGAGCGGCATCCCCGCGGCGAGGGACTTCGCGCTCACGACCACGTCCGGCACCACGCCGGAGTGCTCGATGGCGTAGAGTCTGCCCGTGCGCCCCATGCCGGCCTGCACCTCGTCGGCCACGAGCACGATGCCGTGCTGGGTGCACAGTCGCCGAAGGGCCTGCAAGAACGGCGCGGGCACCGGCAAAAATCCGCCCTCGCCCAGCACCGGCTCAATCACCACGCAGGCGACGTGGGAGGGGTCTACGATGCCCATAAAGCAGTGGTCGAGGTTCTGGATGTGCCAGTCCACGAAGGACTCGGCGGTCATCTCTTGGGGGCGGCGGTAGACGTTGGGGAAGGGGAAACGGTAGACCTCGGGGGAGAACGGCCCGAAGCCCTTCTTGAAGAGGTTAAACTTGGACGTCATCGCCATCGTGAGGTTGGACCGCCCGTGGTAAGCGCCCTCAAACACGACCACACCCTGCCGTTTGGTGTACGAGCGGCAGATCGCCACCGCGGCCTCGACGGCCTCGGCCCCGGTGTTCAACAGCACGGTCTTCTTGGGGAAGTCGCCCGGCGTGAGCGTGTTGAGGCGCTCGGCGAGCTCCACATAGGGCTCATAGGTGGAGACGATGGCGCACATATGCAGGAGCTGCTCGGCCTGGGCCTTCACCGCGTCCACAACGGCCTTGGGGGTGTGCCCCACGGCCAGCACGCCGATGCCCCCGGCGAGGTCGAGGAGCTGGTTGCCGTCTACGTCCGTGACCACGGCCCCATGCGCCGAGGCCACGGCGATGGGCGTGAGCTTCGCCGCGCCTTGGGGCGTGGCGGCCTCGCGGCGGCGGACGATCTCTTGGCTCTTGGGACCAGGGATCTCGGTGACGAGGCGAATCGAGCGGCTCTTGTTGGACATGGCGGACCTCGGAGGATGACAGGGCACGCTCATCCTACCTCTCCGGGCGGCGCGGGGCGAGGGGCGGTCGGAGAGGCCGAGGCCAAACAAGGGGCGAACCGGGGGCTGAGCGCCGGTGTCGCAGGCGCGCTCCCCTCCCCTCCCGCGGACCTTCGATGACGCCTCGCCTAACCCGCCCTTGGCGAACCCTCGTGCCCGTCTTGGCGCTTCTGGCTTGTGGACCGGCGCCCGATGTGCCGCCGGAGCTTGTGCCGCTGACGACGGCGTCGTTTGGGGGCATCGCGGTGCACCCCGACCTGATCGCGGTCTTTGAGGTGACCTACAGCGCGTCTGAGGCGGTGTGGATTCGCCCGGACATCGAAGCCTTGGTGCCTGAGAAGGAGCGACGCGGCGCCCAGAGCTTTAGAGACGCGCGTAACTTAATGCTCACGATTTACGATCATGCCGCCAACCACTACTACGCGGCCATGGAAGCAGCCATAGACGCAGACGAGACAGGGCCCGCCTGGACGACGTTCGCCTTCGGGTTCAACCCATCCCCCGCCGCGACGGTCGATGGGGTTCGGGACCACCTCTCCTATTGGGAGCATCTTCAGTCCGATGATCGATTCGTGATCTGGCGTGGCCCAGACGGGCGACCTGCGATGGCAGAGATCTTTCTCTCTGCTGATATCGATCTCGATCATGACCTCTCTCGATTTGTGGCGGATCATCAATCCATCAGCGTTCTGTCGCGAGATGGCGCCCTCCACCGCTGCGACTACAAGGCCTACTCCAACCCAAACCT
>JAKLKE010000353.1:0-292 GCA_023150775.1 Myxococcota bacterium | reverse complement strand
CCCATGCTTGGGGGCACGAGTTCTCCTGCGCGCCTGTGGCCGACCCCAGCCAAGCGCCCCTCCCCCGCGTCGGCGTCTGTGTGGAGGACGGCGAGCCCTGGCGCTCCGTGCTCGACCGTCTTGAGGCGGCCAAGGTGCAACAGCTCAACGAGCTGGTCCTGCTGTTTAGCTGCGACCAGGTCGGCTTCGACTGGCCAGACTGTGAGACGACGGACTGGTACGAGCTGAGGCGCTTTAAGATCGACGATCCGCCGACCTGCTCGCCGATTGAGGCCTGGATTTACCACACCTC
>JAKLKE010000352.1 GCA_023150775.1 Myxococcota bacterium | reverse complement strand
ACTCAAGCCTACGCCAGATCTTCCTCAGCGGCCTGTTGGCGCTGCTCCCGATCTTCATCACCTGGAAGATCCTCACCGTCATCTTCCACGCCGTCGATGGGCCCCTGGGCGTGCGCATCGACTCCTTCTTGACCTGGCTCGCCCGCTCCTTGCCCGGCGGGCCTTACCACATCCCGCTGCTCTCCAACGCCGAGGGCCTGGTGCATGTGCCGGGGCTGGGCATCTTGGCCACCATCGGCATCGTCTTGGGCATCGGCTGGTTGGCGAGGCTGGTGATCTTCCGCTGGGCCTTCGAGTGGTTCGAGCGCAGCATCGCCTTTGTGCCCGGGGTGGGGCGGCTCTACCACGCGAGCCGCCAGATCGTCACCACCTTCACCGAGGCGCGGAACATCCCCTTCACCCAGGTCATCATCGCCGAGTACCCGATGGTGGGGCGCTACACCTTGGGCCTGCTCGCCAAAGAGCGCCTCACCGCCGATCCCGATGACGACCGCGTCGTGGTGTTCTTTCCGTCGAACCACCTGCACCTGGGCTACCCGGTGCTGATGCCCCGCAAAGACGTGCAGCCCGTCGATATGCCGGTCGAGGACGCGATCAAGTTCTTCGTGTCTTGCGGCGTCATCGGCGATGACAAGCTCGTGATGTGGAAGGGGCAGCCGGTGAACGTGCTGCCCGAGGCCGCCCCCGACGCCGTGCGCGCCGCGGCGGAGGCGCCCCAGGTCGCCGTCAGTTGAGCACCTCGACGACCTCGACGAGCACCTGACCGATGGCGCCCTCGGGGATCGGCGTGCGCACGGGCACGTTGCCGCCCGCGGGCACAGGACCGGCCTCCAGATCCACACGGATGGGCTCTCCGGCGGTCTCAAAGCTGATGCGCACCTTCACCTTGGGCACGTCAACCTTGGCTTTGCTCTCGACGAGGCCGATCACCTCGGTGTCGTTGGCCTCGGCGAACACGCCCTTGAGCTGGCCGAGGAGCTCGTAGCGGGCCTCTTGGGCCTCGGCCTCGGCGATGTCTACGGCGAGCAGGGGGTCGGGGAACTCTTTGGCGATGGCCCGCCAGGTGGAGGAGACGCGGCGCCAGTCCTTCTCGGCGACGGCCTTCTCGACGGACTTGCGCGTGGTGAAGACGTACTCCAGGCGGGTCTTCACGCGCAGGCCGTCTTGGGCCTCGGTGACGATCCACTTGATCTCGGTGGTCTCGGGCTCACCGAAGCTGCCGTCGGGGTTCACCTTGGGGCTCACCCGGGTCATCGGCACCGCCCAGCCCTCGCCGCCGGCGCTCTCGACCTTGCCCGGGGTGCAGGTGGTCTTGCTGCGCAGCTCCGCGAGGCGCTCGGAGCCGACCTTCTGGAGCCCCGCCGTGGGGGGCATCGCGTCCAGCGCCGCGAGATCGGCGGCGACGAGCAAGGGGGCGAGGAGCTCTCGCCCGGCCTCATCCACCGCGAGGCCCGGGAGCGCCTGGCAGGTGGCGACCGCCGTGGGGATGGGGTCGGTGCAGCCGGTGAAGAGGGTGAGCGCGAAGAGGCCAGCGGAGACGAGCGCCGATCGAGACGGAGACATAGGCACCTCAGGGGAGCGCGCTTAGCCTAACCCACGCCAAAGCGCGCGCTTCGTGGTGATCCTCAGCGATCCCCAGCGTCGCGCGGGCTGGGCCGCCAGCCCCGTCGCCAGGCCCAAAGATGACGGGTGAACTCCCAGAGCGTCGCCGCGCGCACCTTCGACGCGCCGCCGATCCGGGGGCGCATCACGGCGTCCACCTCGGCCACCTTGACACCAAGGGCCTGGGCCTTGAGCATCAGCTCCGGATCCAAGAACCAGTCCGTCGAGCTGAGCGTTAGCCGCTCAAAGAGCGCTCGGGTCATGATCTTGGGGCAGCCGTTCACGTCGGTGGTGGGCAGGCCGAAGCCGTGGCGCGTCAAGAGGTTGTAGGCGCCGCTCACGACGGCGCGGGTGGGGCCGTCCTCGCGGCGCACCCGCCGGGCCTTGGCGAGCTGAACGCCGGGATCGGCGAGCTGGGACCAGACCTCGGCCACCACCTCGGGGTCAATCTGGCCGTCGCCCCAGCTCCAGCCCAGCGCCGGGGTGTTGAGCGCGCGGAGGCCGTGGAGCACGCCGCCGCCGTAGCCCGCGTTGGGGCGGAGGTGCAGGGCCTCGTGGCGAAGCTCGGCGGCCAAGGCGTCGACGAGTTGGGGCGTGCCGTCGGTGGAGCCGTTGTCCACCATCAACAGCGTGAACGGCGCGCCGACCTGAGAGAGCGCCGCGTGTAAACCACGCACCGTGCGCTCGGCGTTGTCCTCCTCATCAAAGAGCGGCAGGACGAGGCCCAGGGTTGGCGGCGTGGCGGCGCGCTCCATCAGCCGAAGAGGCTCTGCTGCTGCAAGGCGCCGATCGTGCCCCAGCGGCGGCGCACGGAGTCGGGCAGCGCCTCGCCCCGGCTCAAGAAGCCTTGGATCCAGGCGCGGGTGACGGGATCCGAGGGGTAGCCCGAGCCGATCAAGGCCGCCGAGCCGAGGGCGCGTAGGGCCTGATCCCGGTGAACCTTGGCGAACACGCTCGCCGCGCCGCAGGGCTGGTGGTTGAGATCGGCCTTGGGCTCAACGAGCAGGCCCGGGCTGTAGTCCAGGCGGCTCAAGAGGCGCTTGCAGAAGGCGGGGATGCCCCGGGGGTTACAGGGCGCGTCGATGATCACCCGGTCGGGGCGCAGGCTGAGGATGAGGCGCACGAAGGCGTCCTCCTCCAGGGTGTTGAGGTTGCCCTCGTCGATCTGCGCCGGCTGTATCGGCTCCACCGCCCAGCGCCCGATCGCCGCGAGGGGATCGAGGAGCGCCTCACGCCGCTGCGCGCTCAAGAGCTTGGAGTCGGTGACCCCGGTGGCGCGAAGGCGGTCCAGGGCGGCGTCATCGACGAGAAACGCCCCGACGACGAGCGGGCCGAGCACCGCCCCACGACCAGCCTCATCAAGTCCGAGCACGAGCATCTGCGCACTCTAGCCGTCCACATGGCCCAGGACAAGCCATAGACCGAGTGAATCCGCGGTCAAGGCCCCCTGCGTCTTCCCTTCCCTCCTTGACACAGGCGGGGGGCAAGCCATAGAGATCGCCACCTGCCGGAGGCCCGTATGGGCGTCGCCTATCTTCCGATCCTGTTCGCTGTCCTGATCGCCGTCGTGTTCAGCCTCGCGTTTGTCGGGCTGAGCAAGTACTTCGGCCCACATCGCCCCACGGCCTCCAAAGAGGCGGTGTACGAGTGCGGCGTGGCGCCCGTCGGCGCGGCCAACCAGCGCTTCTCGGTGAAGTTTTACCTCACCGCCGTGCTGTTCATCCTCTTCGACCTTGAGGCCGTGTTCCTCTACCCCTGGGCCGTCGTCTTCCGCGACTACGTCTACTCGTCGGTGTCTGGCGCCGGGATCTACATCTTCACTGAGATGTTCTTCTTCTTGGGCGTGCTGTTCCTCGGCTGGTACTACGTGCTCAAGCGCGGCGCGCTGGACTGGGACTAACCGCCTCTCGTACACCTCTCGGGGCATCCCACCACCTCGCCCCACCCCTCTCACCGCGGAGCCACCATGGGCTTGGAGAGCCAGCTCGACAACCCCTTCCTGACCACGACGATCGACACCGTCGTGAACTGGGGACGTAAGTACTCCATGTGGCCGCTGCCCTTCGGCACGGCGTGCTGCGCTGTGGAGTTCATGGGCGTCGTCGGTCCGAAGTACGACATCTCCCGGTTTGGCGCTGAGCTGGTGCGGTTCTCGCCGCGTCAGGCCGACCTGCTCCTCGTGATGGGCACGGTCACCCAGAAGATGGCCCCCATCCTCAAGCAGATCTACGACCAGATGCCCCAGCCCAAGTGGGTCGTGTCCATGGGCGCCTGCGCGTCCTCGGGCGGGTTCTACGACAACTACTCCGTCGTGCAGGGCATCGACGAGATCATCCCCGTCGATATCTATGTCGCTGGTTGCCCCCCGACCCCCGAGAACGTCATCGGCGCGGTCTACAAGCTCCAGCAGAAGATCAGCCAGGAGAAGGTCGCCGCCTGGCGGTGACATCACCCTCTTCGGGAGCCTCCTATGGACCAGTCCCAGATCACCGACCGCCTCAAGGCGCGGTTCGGTGAACGAATCCTCTCTACTTACGCGCTGTGTGGCCAAGAGGCCGTGACCATCCTCCCCGCCGATCTGGTGGAGGTGCTCACGTTTCTGCGGGATGAGCCCGAGCTGCGCTTCAACATGCTCATGGACGTCGGCGGCGTCGATTACCTGGGCTACGGCGGCGACGGCGAGGATGAGGACGAGGTCCGCAGCCACCGCTTTGAGATCGCCTACCAGATGTTCTCTTACGACCTGCGCCACCGCTACCGCGTGAAGGTCGCCGTGAAAGACGACAGCGTCGAGGTGCCGTCGTTGTGGGAGATCTGGCGCGGCGCCAACTGGATGGAGCGTGAGGTCTACGACATGTTCGGGATCCGCTTCACCGGCCACCCGAACCTCCGCCGCATCCTCAACCACGACGACTTCGTGGGCCACCCGCTGCGCAAAGATTACCCGATCACCAAGCGGCAGAAGCTCTCCCGGCCCATCGACCACCTCCTCACCGACAAGCAGGAGTGGGCATGAACACCCCCAAGCTGCCCGCGGGCGTCGAGCCGGTCGCCCAGAGCGAGGTCACCGAGACCCTCGTCGTCAACATCGGCCCCTCCCACCCGATCACCCACGGCACCCTACGCCTGCAGCTTGAGCTCGACGGCGAGACCATCCTGCGCGCGGGCGCGGAGATCGGCTACCTGCACCGGGGCTACGAGAAGCAGTCGGAGACTGTGTTCTACAACATGGTCGTGCCCTACGCCGAGCGCATGAACTACTGCTCGACGATTCACAACGCGAGCGCCTGGTGCTACGCCGTTGAGCAGCTCATGGGCATCGAGGCCCCCGCCCGGGCCCAGGCCATCCGGGTCATCACGTCCGAGATGGCGCGCATCACCGACCACTGCGTCTGCCTCGGCGCCAACATGGTCGACCTCGGCGCGCTGACGAACTTCTGGTACCTCAACAACGTGCGCGAGAAGATGCTCTTCCTGTTTCAGGAGCTCTCCGGCGCCCGCATGATGACGAACTACCCGCGCATCGGCGGCGTGGTGCAGGACCTCCCCGACGGCTGGATCACCAAGCTGCGCCAGGCGATGGAGGACATGCAGGGCCTCGTCGGCGACGTAAAAAGCCTCGTCTCCAACAACCGCATCTTCATCGACCGCACCCAGGGCGTCTGCCCCACCACCAAAGAGCGGGCGTTGAACTTCGGCTGGACGGGCCCCTGCCTCCGCTCCACCGGCCTCAGCATGGACCTGCGCAAAGACCAGCCCTACTGGGGTTATGAGCGCTACGACTTCAAGGTGCCCGTCTACCAGAACGGCGACACCATGGACCGCCTGCTCATCCGCTTCGACGAGATGGAGGAGTCCCGCAAGATCATCCTCCAGGCGCTGGACAAGCTCCCCGACGGCCCGCACCTCGTCGACGACCACCTCGTCGTGCTGCCGGAGAAGGACAAGGTCTACAACCAGATGGAGGCCCTCATCAACCACTTCAAGCTGGTGATGCACGGCGTCCGTCCGCCCAAGGGCGAGATCTACTCCTTCACCGAGAGCCCCAACGGCGAGCTCGGCTTCTACATCATCTCGGACGGCAGCCCGCGCGCTTGGCGTGTGCGGGTGCGCCCCCCCTGCTTCGCGAACTACTCCGCGTTCCCGCAGATGCTGCAGGGCGCGATGGTCGCGGACGTGGCGGCGGCGCTCGGCTCCATCAACATCATCGCCGGTGAGCTGGACCGGTAGGAGTGCGTTGAGCGATGTCCCACGACCAGAAATCCATCCACCTGCGGGACATGCACGGGCTCACCGTGCAGGGGCCCGTGGAGTGGACGGAAGAAGAGAAGGCCGAGATCGCGGCCATCGTCGCGAAGTACCCCACACAACGCTCGGCGATCATGCCGGTCTTGTGGAAGGCCCAGCGTAAGTGGGGCTGGCTGCAGTTTGAGGTGCTCAAGCTCGTCGCCACCACGCTCTCGCTCAAGCCGTCCGAGGTGATGGAGGTCGCGACCTTCTACACGATGTTCAAGAAGGAGCCGACGGGCAAGTACCTGATTCAGGCCTGCCACACGCTCTCTTGTGCCTTGCTCGGCGCCGACCGCGTCATCCGGCACATCGAGACGAAGCTCCAGCTCGACGAGCACGGCAACAGCCCCGACGGCAAGTTCA
>JAKLKE010000351.1 GCA_023150775.1 Myxococcota bacterium | reverse complement strand
GGCGTGCGCTCACACACCCCGGTGCGCGCGGGCACCAAAGAAGGCGTCGGCGTGCGGGCGAGCTGGGGTCGGGCGGCGGGGCGCTCCCAGGCGGTCAACAACGACGGGGGCTCTTCAGTGAGCACGACGCCGCTCAGGCTGCCGCCGATGGGCGCGTAGCCGTGGCCCTCACGCGCGACACCGCGCTGTGCCCAAGTGCGCAGAGGGTCCTCGCCGAGCACCCGTGACAAGCGCACCGCCCGCGCCTCCAAATCCCGTGCGTTGGGCCGCGCCTCGGGCTCGTACGCCATGCAGTCGAGCACGAGCTGGAGCACTTGCGGGGGGATGTTGAGCGCGCGTAGACGCTCTTGGGCCTCACTAAGAACACGATCGTGGCGTTTTGGGTTCGCTGAAGTCTGGGGCAGACGCTCTTGGGTGACCAGCTCAAAGAGCACGACGCCCAACGCGTAGATGTCGCCCTCAGGGCCGTCGGGCATAAGATCGAGGCGCTCCGGCGGCATATAGCTGGGGGTGCCAAAGGCGATCGATCTCGTCGCGGCCTCGCGGGTGTCAAACTCGGCGCGGGCGACGCCGAAGTCGAGCACCTTCACGTCCCCGTCTGGCGTGATGCGGATGTTCGCGGGCTTGAGATCCCGGTGAAGCAGGTGCAACGGCTGGCCGTTGGGACCGATCATATGCCAAGCCGCGTGCAGCGCGCTCGCCACATCGGCGATGATCTCTAACGCCGGGCCTGTTGGCACTCGATCTCGTCGCACGAGCTGGGCGAGGTCTTCGCCGACGACGTACTCCATCACCACTGCCCAGCGCCCGTCCAGCTTTGTGAGGCGATCAACGCCTACGATGGACCGGTGCCGCAAGAGCCCAAGGATCCGTGCCTCGTCCCGTAAACGGCGGGCGATCTCCACCATGTCCTCGAGGTCTGCATTGAGCACCTTCACCGCGACGAGCTTCTCAAAGCCGCCCTCGCCCAAAAAACGCGCGAGGTAGACGGCGCCGAAGCCACCCTCGCCCAGGAGGCCGAGCAGCTCGTACTGCCGCGATGGGGTGCCCTGGCCGCCTACTGGCTCCATGGGCCCCCCCTCTGGTTGGGCGCCATGGCAAGACCGCCCGCCACGAGCGCGACGGTCAGCCCGATCGCCGTCATCGCGAGGGGCCAGAGGCGCGGAGGGTAAAAGTCCTTCCAGGTGGCCTCTAAGTCGTCACCCGGGCGCACGGCGCCGCTCCACACGACGCGTCCATCCGGGTCGGTGAGCACGACGAGGCTCGGGCGCACCAAGGGCACGCTGATCGTCTGCTGTCCGTCGACGTAGAGGGTGTGACCTTTGGGGATCTTCACTTCGGCGCGGGGGGAGGCGGGCGTGGACCGCGCCGCCTGGTAGAGCGAGTCCAACGCCCCGCTGGTAGGCGCGGCCTCGGCGCTTAGCCCAAGCGACGGCATCGTCTCGCTCATCGCGCGCAGCCAGAGGCTCGCCTCGGCGTCCTCCATCGCCATGAACCGGATCAGCGCGTTGGCCTGATACACCAAGGCGGCGTCGTAAGGCATCGGCACGGCGTCTAAGCACACCACGCCTGCTTCCATGATGAGCTTGCCCGACTCCAGGCGATCTGCGCCTTTTGGGCCCCGCTCAAAGCCGAAGATCACGTCACTTGCGCCTGTTACGACATCCTCAGGACTCGCAGGACAGCCCGCATAGGCGCTTGAGACGAACGTTAGCCCAAACGCGATGAGCGTTGTAAGGCGCAGGGAATGAGGCGTAACGGTAGACATCTGCGAACCCATCAACGGGTAGACGCTATCACAGGTTGAGGGGAAGAGTTTGCGAACACGCGCGTTTTTTTTTGGGTCGGGTCGAGGGGGATGCGGCAGCGGCGGCGCGTTAGCGATCGGCGGTGGGGCAAAGTCTATTGGTGTTGTGAAGAGTTAGGCTGCCGCGGCGCAAGCGGATCCTCCTCCACTCTGGCTTGGCCTGAGCTGTCGTGGCCTGAAGTCGGAGGATCCTCAAGGCGCGTTGGCGCGTCGCCACGAGGGCGATCAGGCCCGCGGCCTCCCCGGCGGGCCGAGGCTACTTCGATAGGCGCCCGCCGCTCGCGGCCTCGGCGAAGATGGCAAGTCCCCAAGCAGGGGGTGTGAATACCGCCAAAGCGCTCCGCGGCGCGGCTCTCCCCGGCTTCGTCTACCGGGGGATCCCGACTCGCCGACCCCGACGCGCTGATCTCCACGCCCGGCGATGACCGGCCGGGGCCAGTCGAGGGCCGGACGCTGTCCTCGGCTTGGCGCGGCTTCGCCCTCACGCGGACTCTGCTACCAAGCCCCCACCCGCCGGGTGTATCGTAGGGGAATGCGCCAGCCCCTCTTCGTCGCCCTCACCGCCGCCCTCACGATCTTCACCGCCTGCGACAAGGAGGTTGAGGTGTGTGTGGAGGTCGGCGGGGCCCTGGCGACGGTGTGTGTGGAGGATCAGACGGCGGCGACTATGACGGTGAGAACGTCCTGGACTGCGTAGACGCTGACTGCACCGTGTTTGGCGTGCCCACCGAGGCCAGCGGGCTGTTTATGGTGAGCGCCACCTGGAGCGGGCCCATCCACCACGACCCCGACTGTGTGTATCGCAGCTTCGCCGAGGCTGAGGTGGACGGCGCGGAGATCGCCGCCGGGGGGCTTGACCCGATCGTCGTGCTCAGCCTCGACAGCACGGCGGAGATCTGCGATTAGCCGCTGTAAGGGTGTAGACTAGGCGCTCCGCTGCGAAGAGGTGCGCTGATGTCTGAGAAGCCCGCTGACCCAACCGTCGTCGTCGTGCTCCCCGGAGGCGGCGGTGAGCCTCTGGCCAAAGCGCTGGAGGCGCAGATCAAGGCGAGCGCGCCGCCCGCGCCGCCGGTCAACCACGAGCTCTGGGGTGAAGGAGAGGGCCAGATCACCGTCGGCGGCGCCACGTTGGCGTACAAGGTCAAGGTCGAGGGCCTCGTGCTGCGCCACGAAGACGAGGGCCACGCTCAGCTGCGTGTCGGCGTCACGACCTATCTGCGCCCCGGCGCCGATCCCGGCGCGCGGCCGATCACCTTCTGCTTCAACGGCGGGCCCGGCTCGTCCTCCGTCTGGCTGCATCTGGGCGCTTTTGGCCCCAAGCGGGTGCTGCTGAGCCCCGAGCTGAGCCCACGGCCGCCCTTTGTCCTCGCCGACAACGTGCACACGCTCTTTGAGGAGAGCGATCTGGTCTTCGTAGACCCGCCGAGCACAGGCTGGAGCCGGGCCCAGGCTGGGCAAGACGCAAAAACCTGGCATGGCGTGACCGCAGATGTGGAGGCCATGTCCGAGCTCATTCGCCTCGTGCTCACCCGGGAGGGCCGCTGGGCCTCGCCGATCTTCCTCGCCGGGGAGAGCTACGGCACCACCCGGGTCGCGGGCATCGCCCTGCGCCTGCACGAGCGGTTCGGCGTGAGCCTCTCGGGCCTCGTGCTCATCTCCTGCGCCATCGACATCGGCACCTTAGAGTTTCACCCCGGCAACGATCTGCCCTACGTCGTCATCTTGCCCACCCTGGCGGCGACGTCTTGGTATCATCTGGGCCGTGAGGGCGATCTTCACGAGCTGCTCGCCGAGGTCGAAGAGTTCGCCCTTGAGGACTACGGCCCCGCGCTGATGAAGGGCGCGCGGCTGCCCGCCGACGAGCGTCGGGTCATCGCCGAGCGTCTGTCTCTGTTCTTGGGCTTGTCCCGGGAGTACATCGAGCGTTGTGACCTGCGGGTGAGCCTGGAGCGATTTATCAAGGAGCTCCTCCGTGATCGACGCCGCACGGTCGGGCGCCTCGACGGCCGTTTTGTCGGCGCTGACCGCGACGGCGGCGGCGAGACCTCCGAGTACGACCCCTCCTTCTCGTCGATTCTGGGGCCCTTCACCGCGGCCCTGCACCAGCACATGCGTGGCCTCGGCGTGCGCCGGGATGAGGAGTACCGGGTCCTCTCCGACAAGGTGAACCCCTGGCGTTGGGATGGGGCCGAGAACCGCGCGCTCAACATGAGCGAGCCCTTACGAAAGGTGATGGTGGAGCAGCCCCACCTGCAGGTGTTCGCCGCGAGCGGGCTGTTTGACCTCGCCACGCCGTACATGGCGACGGACTACACCTTCGACCACCTCGCCCTCGACGGCTCTGTTCAAGGCCGAATTCAGCACGAACGTTACCCGGCGGGCCACATGATGTATGTGCATGAGCCCTGCTTGGTGCAGCTCAAGGCGCATCTGAGCGGATTTTACGCGCGCTGCCTCGGCGCTGGGGAGTAGACGCACATGGTCGGTCATCAAGTCGGCGAGGCGCTGCGCGGCGTCGCGGAGCAGGCGGGTGAGGTGGCGATGCGCCTCAAAGAGGAGCTGCGCCTCACCGGCGCGGCGGTGGACCAGGTCACCACGGCGCGTCAAAAAGACGCCGTCGCGCTGGCGTCTCACATCGTCTCCGAGCTGAGCGCCGAGCGGCTCGCCGTGGCCAAGGTCAAGTACGCTTATGGCGGCTTTGAGCGCCGCGACCCGCTCAAGGCGATGCCCAAAGAGCAGACGACGCTCAGCCACGAGGTCAGCCGCATTCAGGCGGACGAACGTTATCAGCGCCGCGAGGCCTTGGTGGGCCCCTACGGATCCATCACCCGCAGCTTAGAAGAGGCCACCGACCACTACAACAACTGGCACGATGAGTGCCTCAAGTTTGAGGCGCTGGAGGGTTTTCTGGAGCTCATCCAGGTAGGCTACGACACCCCCAACTTCACCCTGCGCTGGTGGGACGCCGGGTATTGGCGGGTGTGGGCCAACGGGGACAAGGTCTGCGCCGCCTTGGGGCTCGCGGATTTTGGCGACGACGTGCTGCCGGTGTATGAGCGGGCCCACGCCTCGATGACCCAGTGGTTCGGTGAGGTCAAACGTTTCACCGCCGAACGAGACGCCGTGCTCGGTCTGGTGCGGCGCCATGATGAGGCCGTCTCACGCCTGTCGCGCCTGCCTGAGCTCTACCTCGACGAGTGCCGCCGGGCCTTGGGCAAACACTTAGAGCAGGCCGATCCGGCGCTCTTGGAGAGCTGGAACGAAGAGGACCGTGTGGCGTGTGCGCTCCTGCGTCGTGTCGCCGGGCTCAAGGCCAAGAGCGACATCCTTGAGCAGCTCAAGTCGGGGCTTGAGGTGGTGCGCAGCCGTCTGGGTGAGCTGGCCGGGCGCTGCAACACCCAGGCCGCCAAGCTCATGCGCCCCAAAAAATACCACGCCCAGGTGTCCAACCCGCCCAAGCTGGAGAAGATGGCGAAGACCATCGCCAAGGCGGATGAGGCGGTGATGAAGGCGGCGAAGCTGCGCGAGCGGGTCGTTCGTTTTGCCGACTACGAGCGGTTCCCCTCGGGAGACTCGCCGGAGCTGTGGTATCTGCTCATGGTCGGGCAGCGGGCCTCGGCGCTCACGCCGCAGCTCGCCGCTTGGTACGACCGTCACCCCGAGGTGGTCGAGACCTTCGCCCCGAACACGCCGACGGTGTCGAATGATGGGGACGACTTTATTCAAGGAGTCGTCGTCGGCCACGTCGTCAGCCGCGCGTTTGATGACCTGGGTGACGTGTCGTGAGACGTCTGCGTGTGGTGTGTTACGCGATCAACGGGCGCGGGCTGGGCCACCTCACACGGCAGCTCGCCATCGCCCGCTGGATGCGGCGCTACGCCGAGGTGCTCGACGTCGGCTTAGAGCTGTGGGTGCTCACCTCCAGCGAGGCCGACACCCTCGCCCGCCGTGAAGGTTTCCCCGCGCTCAAGCTGCCGTCCAAGGCGATGTTACGCGACGCCGGGGTAGACCTGAGCCGCGGCCTCACCATCGCCCGGGCCTGGGTGCTGCAGTCCGTCGCCCTGCTCCAGCCCGACCTGCTCATCGTCGACACCTTCCCCGGCGGCACCTACGGCGAATTGCTCGCCACCTTAGAGCTCGCGCCGAAGCGCGCCTTGGTCGCCCGGCCCGTGCGCGCGTCGATGGCCGAGGATCCCGGCTACAGCGGGCTTCTGCCCCTGTACCAGACCGTGCTTGTTCCCGACGACGCCGGGTCTCCTGGGCAGAATGAGCCCGGTGAGCTGGGGCCGATCTTGCTGCGGGAGCGAGAGGAGCTTCTGCCTCGGGACGCCGCCCGCCGGGCTCTGGGCGTTCCCGATGGCCAGCGCGCGGTGTGGTTGAGCTTGGGTGGGGGAGGGGACCCCGCCGCGATGTCTACGCTCCCGCGTCTGGTGGACGCCCTGCGAGGG
>JAKLKE010000350.1 GCA_023150775.1 Myxococcota bacterium | reverse complement strand
GCGCAGCACCGCGAGGGCTTGGGGCAGGTCCGCGTGGAGATCCCCGATGGCGACGAGGCGATCTAGGCTGCCCGCTGGGGCGGCGACGGGCGGGGCGGCGGCGGCGGGCGGGGCGGCGGCGGCGGGCGGCGACACGCTCGGCGGGGCGGCGGGCGCGGACACCTCGGAGCTCGCGCAGGCCACGAGGGCGAGGCCGCTCCAGCCGATGGCGCTCCAGGTGGATATGTTGACGCGAGGCGCGCGCTGCATCGGGACTCCGGGCGATTGAGCGAGCCTCCCTAACTCGGAGCGTCACACGATGGATCGCCGTCAGGACGAGCGCACGAACGTCCCCGCCCTCCTCAAGATCATCGACGAGGCCAAGGCGCTCGGCGCCGAGCACGCTGAGCTGCTCATCACCCGCACCGACCGCGCGGAGCACGTCTGGGCTGAAGGTCGCCGGGCCCCCACCAAAAAAGACTCCAAGACGGTGGTGAGCGGCGTCGTCACGCTCCACGAGGGCCAGGCCGTGGCCTTCACCCTGCCCGACCTCGCCGGAAAAGGCGTCAAACCCGCCCTTGAGGCGGCGATCAACAAAGCGAAGAAGCTCCCCGCCGACGCCGACGGCGGCCCCGCCGAACGATACCCGATCACCCTGCGCGGGCTGAGCGTCGATGATCCCCGCTACCCCAACATCAGCGACGAAGACCGCGACGAGGTCCTGCTCATCAACCGCGAGGCCTGCGCCGAGTCCCCAGGCGTAGACCCCACCCGCATCACCTACCAAGAGCAGCGCCGCGCCCGCAGCTTCGCCTCCAGCCGCGGCTTTGACTCCGCCGCCGCAGACACCCTCTACCACGTCATCGTCGAGGGCCGCGACAGCCACACGGGCCGGGTGTTGGCCCACTCCGCCGTCGCCCGAAACTTCGCGAACGTCGGCTCTTTGCCGTATGGCGTCGAGCTGACCCGCCGCCTGATGGACCTCCGCGAGGAGGTGCCGATGCCCCCGGGCGATCCCGCCCTCATCTTAGAGAGCCGCGTGCTCGCCGGGCTCCTGCGCGCCATCGCCCCGGCCTTCTCCGCCGAGCTCGTCGAGCGTGGGGCCAGCTTCGTCGCCAAGGCCCCCGGCGGGAAGTTGGGCAACACGCGCATTCATCTCATCGACGACGGCGGCCTCACCGGGGCCCCCTACACCCTCGCCTTTGACGACCGGGGCGTGCCCCCGATGCCGATCCCCATCATCCGTGAGGGTGTCCTCGGCGGGCTCTACCACACCCCGTCCACCGCCCGGCGGCACAACGCCCGGCCCACGGGGCACCAGCTCGGCGGCGCCTTGGTCCCCTCCAACCTCGGTTTTCGTTCGGGCAACCGCTCGCGCACCCAGATGCTCGGTGAGGTCAACCTCGCCCTCGCCTTCGATCACCTCACCGGCAAGATCGACCTCAACAACGGCACCCTCGACCTGCGCGGCCCCGCCCTGGTCTTGGAGCGTGGCCAGCAGCGCGGCGCGGTGCGTGAGGTGCGCCTCAAGACGAGCATCATCGAGCTCTTCACCAAGGTGGTCGAGGTCGCCTCGGATCAAGAGCGCCACGACGGCGTAGACTGCGCGACGACGCTCATCCGGGGCATCCCCCTCGTCGCCACGGCGCCTTAGCCCGCGAAGCCCAGAAGCCGCCCGCCCTGGTAGATGAGGAAGCTCACCGTCCAGGCGAGGCTCGTCATGTAGACAAAGAGGAAGGTCGGCCACCGCCAGCCGCCGGTCTCTCGTTTGACCACGGCCAAGGTGCTCATACACTGGCAGGCCAAGGCGAAGAACGCCATGAGCGACATGCCCACAAGCGGCGTATACACGGGTTTTCCGTCGGCTCGCAGCTCCGAGCGCATCCGCTCCCGTAAGGTGACGCTCTCTTCGTTCACGTCGCCGCCGACGCCGTAGACCACGCCCATCGTCGAGACGAAGACCTCCCGGGCGGCGAAGGCGCCGATGAGGCCGACGCCGATCTTCCAGTCAAAGCCCAAGGGCTGAATCACCGGCTCGATGGCGTGGCCGAGGCGACCGCCGTAGCTCCCCCGCAGCCGCTCGCCGTCTTGGGCCGCCGTGAGCTGGGCCACCTGGGCCTCGGTCTGCGCCGCGGCGATCTGCGCCTCATAGTCTTGGGTGAACGCCACGTCTTTGGGAAAGCTCAGAAGCGCCCACAGCAGGATCGTGAAGCCCAAGATCACCGTGCCGGCCTCGCGCAGGAACATCGAGGCCCGGGAGGTCATCATGCGCAGCACGTCGCGCAGGCGCGGGGCGCGGTACGGCGGAAGCTCCAGCACCAAGGCCACGTTTGGCGCCTTGAGCACCGTGCGAGAGAGCACCCAGGCCGCCGTGAGCGCCATGCCCACGGAGAACAAGTACATGAACACCATCAAGAGGCCCTGCACCGGCACCACACCCCACAGGCGATCCGGCGGGAACAACGCCCCGATCATCAAGGTGTAGATCGGCAGCCGGGCCGAGCAGGTCATCAGCGGGACGACCATCATCGTGAGCAGGCGGTCGCGCTGGCGCTCCATGGTGCGGGTGGCCATCACCGCCGGGATCGCGCAGGCGAAGCCCGAGAGCATCGGCACAAAAGCCCGGCCGTTGAGGTTCATCAGGCGCATCACCCGGTCCATCAGGTAGGCCACCCGGGCCATGTACCCCGAGTCCTCCAACAGCCCGAGCATAAAAAACAGCAGGAGGATCTGCGGCAGAAACACAACCACCGAGCCCATGCCGCCGATGACGCCGTTCACCAAGAGGTCGTTGAGGATGCCCGGGGGCAGGCTTGAGGCGATCAGGCCGCCCAAGGCCCCAAAGATGTCCTCGATGAGCGTGATCGCCGGGTCGGCCCAGGCGAAGAGCGACTGGAAGACCACAAACATGATGCCCAAGAACACCACGAAGCCGAAGATCGGGTGGATGAGCACGGCGTCGACGCGGTCGGTGAGGCTTCGTTCGGGCGGGCCGCTGAGCGCCGGGGCGATGTGCTCGTCCAACCAGCGGTATCGCGCGGTGATGACCTCCTCATCGACCGCCTCACCCGCCGGGCCGCCGAGGAGCACCGCCGTCCTGACCGCCTGGGGCACCCCCTGAAGCTCGTCGGTCTCGGTGACCGACATCAAGGCCCACAAGGCCAAGGCGTCGTCTTTGGGCCAGCCTTCAGGGGCCGCGGCCCGCACCCGGTCCATGGCCCCACGCAGCGTCAGCGACGGGGTCCAGCGCCAGCGCGGGGCGGCGTCGGGGGTGGCGAGGCGGTCCCGCATCAGCTCGACCAGGGCCGGCACCCCCTCGCCGCTGCGGGCGACGACCGGGGCGATGGAGCACTGCAGCACCGCGCCGAGCTTGTGCGGCTCGGGCAAGATGCCCCGGGCCTCGTCCATCATCGTGAGCGCGATGACGAGGTTCACGCCCAGCTCTTGAAGCTGGAGCGCGAGGTAGAGGTTCCGCACGAGGTTCGTGGCGTCGACACACAAGACGACGAGGTCCGGGCGCCGCCCGCCGCCCAAACCCGTCAGCTCCCGGATCGCGATCTGCTCCTCGGCAGAGCGCCCGACGATGGAGTAGGTGCCTGGGATATCGACCAGATCGGCGTCTTGGCCCGAGCCCAGCGACATCGTGGCGACGCGGCGCTCGACGGTGACGCCGGGGTAGTTGCCCACCCGGGCCCGTGAGCCGGTGAGGTGGTTAAACAGCGTCGTCTTGCCGGTGTTGGGGTTCCCGGCGAGGGCGATGAGCGGGCGCGGCGCGCTCATGCCTTCACCCACACGACCTCGGCCTCGGCCCGGCGGATCGAGAGCCGGCAGCCGCGCACCTCAAGCTCGATCGGGTCTCCCAACGGCGCCGTCTTCCGCTTCTGCACCGCCGCGCCGGGCACGAGGCCCAGCTCCATCACCCGACGCCTGAACGCACGATCGCCGCCCACGCGCGTAAGCAGCGCGGTGGTCCCCGAGGGCAGCGAGGCCAAGGGGATCTCGTCATTCTGAGGGAGCTGGGCCATCTGCGCCTCGGGAGCGTCGCCGCTCTTGAAAACGACTTTCAAGAGCGACATACCACAGCCCAAAGCGCCTCGCCACCCCCATCCCACGGCGCCCGCGGTAGAATGGTCCGGGGCAAAATCCGCCCCGCTGGAGCCTCAGATGCCCGCGCTCACCGCCCTGACGCTCCTGTGGTTCGCCTGCTTGCCCGCCCCTTCTTCCCAGCCAAGCGCCGCCGAGCGCCTCACCCTCGCGCCGCCGACGCTCACGGAGCTGAGCCCGGCGACGGAGGCCCAGGCCGTGATCACCGTCACCCTGCGCCTGGGCTCGGCGAGCGACCCGACGGGCAAAGAGGGGCTGTCCTCGCTGCTCGCCGCCTTGATCGCCGCCGACGCTGAGGCCCGCGCGGCGGCGCTGGGCGGCCAGGCGAGCCACCGGGTCACCCGTGAGCTGGCGACGTTCACCGTCACCGGCCCTGGGGACGCCGCCGTGGCCTTGGCCGAGGCCCTCGGCGCCGCGCTCACCACGCCCAAGCTCAGCCAAGAGGGCATGGATCGGGCCCGCGACGCCGCGGCGCGCGCCCTCACCGAGCCCGACCCCGCTGACCTCGCCGCCTGGGGCCTCATGGCCTGGCTGTACGAGGCCCATCCCTACCGGCACCCGCCTGAAGGCCGGCTCAGCGCGCTCTCCTCTCTCACCCTCGACGACGTTCGCGCCCAGCACGGGGCCCGGGTGGTGCGCAGCGCGGTGTTCTCTGGGGTCTCCGCCCCCGAGGCGTCTCTGGCGCAGGCCTCGGACCAGCTTCACGCCGCCTTGTTGAGCCTGCCCCCCGGCGCCGCCACGCCGCCCACCCCCAAGCCCGTCGCCAAGGTTGAGGGCGTCAAAGGCGCGGTGATCGTGCGCCCCGGCGACGCCGCCTTCGCGCTCGGCCATCCCCTGCCCGCCTTGAACGCCGCCGAGCGCGCCGCCTTGGACCACGGCCTCGCCGCCGCCGAGGCCGAGCTGCTCGCGCCTCTGCTCAAGGCCCGCGCCCCGGCCCCGCGCCTGAGCCTCCGCCGCGTGCCCGCCCCGACCTTGGGGGACGAAGACGCCGCGGGCACCCTCACCTTGTTGGTGAGCGGCCTGCCCAACCTTCGCCTCGCCGAGACCTTGGGCCTCACCCAGCTCGCCTTAGAGGCCGCCGCCCGGGGCGACCTCCCCCTCACCACCGCCGCGCCCACCGCCGCGACGGGCCTGCCCGCCCTGCTCGTCGAGTCCGCCCTCGGCCCCGCCGGTCGTTGGCCCGAGCCCAACCCCAGCCCCGACATCGACGCCGCCCGCGCCGCGCTCAAGGCGCAGCTTCACCCCGAGGCGCTCCGTGTCGTCGTGGTCACGCCGGATCCGGCGATGTTTCTTCCGTTGCCTGTCGAAGCTCTGTCACCCGGCGCCGTCCACCGGACCGACGCGGCGGCGGCGACGCCTCCCCGCTATGATGGACCCGTTACGACCTGGATCCCACTCTCGGTCGAGGAGCTCACACGATGAACACCCGCACCCTCAAGCTCGCCCCCGCCCTCGTCCTGGTCGCGGCGCTGAGCACCGCCTGTGAAGACTTCGACATCGAGCCGTACATGCCGACGGTGAGCTTCTCCGAGCTTCGGGTGAACGACGTGGACTGGGACGGCATCGAGTCGGACTTCGTGTTCAACGTCAACAACCCCAACCCGCTGACCATCAACCTCGACCGTTTTAACTACTCCCTCGCCTTTGAAGAGGTCGAGTGGCTCAACGGCGACAGCCCCGACGGCTTAGAGCTCGCCGCCGCCGACGCGAGCGAGCTGGCCTTGCCGGTCTCCTTAGAGTTTGAGACCCTCTTCGACATGGTCCAGGCCGTGCGTGGCCAAGACGAGATCGGCTTTGGGCTCCAGGGCTCTTTCGGGTTTGACACCGACCTCGGCCCCGTGGACCTGCCCTACAACGAAGGCGGCGGCTTCCCCGCCCCGCGCCGCCCGACCTTCTCGCTGGAGAAGCTCAAGGTGAAAGACCTCTCCTTCACCGGCGCCGACCTCAACCTGCGCGTGAACGTCGACAACGACCACGGCTCCAACCTGTTCTTCCAAGACGTGAACTTCGCCGTGAACCTCGCTGGCGTGGACGTCGGCGGCGGCTTCTTGGCCGATCTCGGCGACGTCGGCACCGGCGCGTCCACCCAGACGGTGAACTTCCCCATCACCGTGAACTTCCTCGACGTCGGCTCGGCGGTCTACGACATCCTTCAGGGCGAGAAGCTGGAGGTCGGCTTCGCCGCGGACATGGACGTGGACTCCCCCTTCG
>JAKLKE010000034.1:14441-28940 GCA_023150775.1 Myxococcota bacterium | reverse complement strand
TCTGGAACCAGCACGCCTACTACATCAACAACATCAACGACGACCTCAGCGTGCCGTTGAACGCCGAGCCCAACTTCAGCACCCACAACACCTGGCACGCGGGCACTGAAGGCGACGTGTACACCTTGGCCTCAGACCTCACCGCCGAGTTCGTGGAGGTGTGTTTAGACGCCTGCGAGCTGGGCTCGGTGATCGTCGAGGTGCGCGGCTGGAACCTCGGCGATGAGCCCACAGACAAGCCCGTCACCCTGGCGCTGTACGCCCAAGACGCCTCGGGCGGCAACACGCTCTTGCGCACCCGCGAGCTCCCCGGCGCCATCGAGTCGGGCTGGGTGAGCGACGCGGAGCTCTTTGAGCTCGACGCTGAAGAGGTCAAAGGCGCGACGGGCCTCTGGCTCACCGTAGACGACGACGGCACGGGCCTCGGCATCATCAACGAGTGCTCCGAGGCCAACAACGGCGTGCTGTTTAAGGGACCGTTCTGCGATTGAGATGAACAAGCCAGCCCGGGCGAATACTCTCACCTGGACGATGGTGAGGTGCTCGGCGAGGCGCCCACCGTTCCACAAGAGGTCGGAGGTTCTATGGATCGTGAGTTCTGGCTCAAGCGGTGGCGTGAGAAGCAGATCGGCTTTCATCAGAACGGCGTTCACGCTGATCTGCAGCGGCACGCCGGGCAGTGGATCCGCAGCCCCGGCCACCAGATCCTCGTGCCCCTGTGCGGCAAGTCCCACGACCTCGCCTGGCTCGTGCGCCGTGGGCACCACGTCGTCGGCGTCGAGCTCTCGGAGCTCGCCATCGAGGCGCTGCACGAGGAGCACAACATCGACGCCGTCGTCACCGAGGAGGCCCCGTACAACGTCTGGCGCTCGGTGAGCCTCACGGTGCTCCAGGGCGACTTCTTCGACTTAGACCCCGCCACCCACGGCATCTTTGACCGCGCCTGGGATCGGGCGTCGTTGGTCGCGCTGCCCCCCAACCTGCGCCCGGGCTACGTGCAGAAGCTCAAACACATGCTCTCGCCCAACGCGAAGATCCTGCTCAACGCCTTCGCGTATGACCAGTCGAAGATCGACGGGCCGCCCTTCTCTGTGCCGGAGGAGGATGTGCGCGCCTTGTTCAACGACTGCCAGGTGACGATCCTCAACGAGATCGAGGAGGCGCCGAGCCCCCGCATGGCTGAGGTGGGCGTGCCGACGATCCTCACGACGACCTACCTCATCGAGATGCCGCCGCCGTCTTAGGCGCCGCGTCAGGAGTTTGGGCTTTGCGCGCCGAGGAGCGCGGGTTTTGGGGTGTGCTCACGCGCGGTTTCGGGATACCTCGTGCTGCTCACCCCCATACAAGACCGAGGCTCCCCCATGCGTGTGACCCCTCTCCTCCTCCTCCTGACGGCGGCCTGCGGCGGCAGCATCGCGGACTCCAGCTACGACAAAGCCGTAGACGACACCGACGTGAGCGGCGACACCGCCGGGGGTGACGACAGCTCGTCGTCGGACGACAGCTCCACCACCGACGACAGCACCGCCACGGACGACAGCTCCACCACCGACGACAGCTCGTCCACCGACGACAGCTCGACGACGGACGACTCCGGCGACGACACCTCCGACCCCGGCGACGACACGCCGGAGACGACGGACTACCGCGAGGAGGGCCCCTGGGCGGTGACGGTCACCACGGGCAGCGAGGTGATCGACGCCGACTGCACGCTCAGCTACTCGGTCTTCGCCCCCACCGACGGCACCGACAACGGCCACGTCGTCGTCGCCCACGGCTTCTCCCGCACCGCAGCGAACGTCGCCGACTGGGCGAGCCACCTCGCGTCGTGGGGCTACGTCGTGCTCACCCCCGAGCTGTGCTTCTCGTCGTTCTTTGACGCCGACCACCCCCGCAACGCCGACACCATGGTCACCCTGGCCGACGCCGTGTGGGGCGCCGATGAGGTCACCTACGTCGGGCACAGCGCCGGTGGGCTCAGCGCCGCCCTCGCCGCGGGCTCCGACCCCAACGCCTTAGGCGCCGTGGGCCTCGACGCCGTCGACAGCGCCGAGACCGACGGTCTGCTCGCCGCGCCGAGCATCACCGTGCCACTCTACGGCCTGTTCGGCGAGTCCGGACTGTGCAACTCCAACAACAACGGCGTCACCATGCTCGACGCGGCCCCCAACAGCCGCGATCTGCGGGTGCCCGGCGGCGATCACTGCGACTTTGAGAGCCCGTCCGACGACATCTGCCGCTTCTTGTGCGCCGGCGCGGGCAGCGCCTACACCGATGAGGAGATCGGCCTCACCGTGCGCGGCATGACGACGGCCTTCGTGGCCTGGCAGACCGGCGACGACGCCGGCGGCGAGGACTGGTGGGAGATCGGCGGCGACTGGTACAGCTACCTGAACGCCTACGGCATCGTTCAGGAGATCTGAGATCAGGAGATCTGGGCGTCGATGGCGCCCTGACCGCCGCGGCCGCCGCGCCAACGCACGGTGATCGTGCCTTGGCCCTCGACACACCACACGAAGCCCGCCCGGTGACCCCGGGTAGGCAAAGACGGGTAGATCGGGTGGGCGGCGCCGAAACCTCGGGCCCCGCCCCAGCCGTCGATGTGGGCGTGGGCCTGCTCGGCGGCGCCATGCACGAGGCGCAGCCCCGGCCCCCAATGAAGCTGCGCGGAGACCGGCGGCGCGGCGCCGACCTCTTCAGCCCGCCCGAGCCCGGCGCTGCTCAGACAGCCGAAGTTCTCTAGCTGGAGCTGCACCAGACGGGGGCCCGGGCCGTCGCCCTGGATCACGAGCTGGGCCTGCACCTGGGGCAAGGCCAGGCGTAAGCGGTCGGCGACCAAGAAGCCGCGGTGGCACTCGGCGGGCAGCGCCGCCAGGGGCGGGTTGCGGATCGTGCGCATGTAGTCGATGCCGCCGAGCTCGACGGGGCCGAGCTGGGGGTGGTCAAAGGGCCGCCAGGGGCTCGTCGCGCCGGGCTGGGCCGAGAAGTGGCGGACCATCGCGCGCAGGACCGCCGGGTCGGGGTTGGCGAAGAACTCCGCCGGGCGCGGCACCTCGACACCGCAGTGACCGTAGGGGTTCCACAGCTCCAGGGTGTAGCCGGGCACGCCGAACACAGACGACATCGTGTCAGCCCACACCCCGACGATGGCCTTTTTGGGGTCGTACATGAAGTCGGGGCAGACGCGGATCACCCGGTAGCCCGTGCCTTCGCAGGCCTCCTTGGCCAAGGTCTCCATCAACAGCACGTCGCCGTCCTTCATCGGCGAGTCTTGGCGGTAGGGCTGGGTGAGCAGGGCCCCGGTGTAGGTGTGGTTCGTGAGCCCGGCGCTCAACATCGGCCGGGCGGCGAAGGCGTCGATCATCACCCGGCTCTCGATCTCCGAGAGCGGGTACCGCCCGCCGTCTTGGCCAAACATCGAGAACGGCGCCCAATGCGCGGGGAAGTTGCGGTTGAGATCGAGGCCGTAACGCGCCGGGGCGCTCGTCCAGCGCACGCCGTCCCAGTTGATGAGGCTGCCCTCAAACGACATAAAGAAGGCGTCTTGGGGGGAGTCCGTGAGGCGCCGGGGCCGCATGAACAGCGGCACCTCCTCGTCTTGTACGAAGGGGCCCGCCGGGTGGCGCCAGCGCATCCAGCGGGTCGCGCCGTCGCCGTCGAGGTCGCTGGGGTCGAGGCCGGAGCGCGCGGCGCCGTCTTGGGGGGGCCGCAAGGTGGAGCGTAAGTAGGGCTCACCCCGGATCATGGCCTCGTAGCCGTCGGGGGAGACGTTGGGCATCACGGTGATCGTGTGCTGGGTGAGCCAGAGGATGAAGCTGGCGTCGCCCTCGTCGATGCGCTGAATCCACTGGGAGACGGCGTAGAGCGCGGCCATCACGCCGGTCCACTCCGCGGCGTGGGTGCCGCCGTCGAGCCAGAAGCCCGGGCGGGCGTCTTGGTGGCCGTCGTTTTTGCCCAGGGTGAGCAGCAGGATCGGCCGACCCTCGCGGGTGGGGCCGAGCTCGGTCAAACGCACCCAGCCCGGGCGGGCCTCGGCCAAGGCGCGGCACCAGGCCTGAATCTCGGCGTCGTTGAAGTAGGCGTCGCCGAGATAACGCTCGAAGGCCATGGTCTTTGCTCCAGAGAACGAGTCGGTCGAGGCTCAATCCCAGCCCAAGAGCCCCTTGAGCGCGCCCTTGAGCTTGTCACGTCGACGGGCGCCGCCGCTCGTGGGCGCGGCCTCAGGCGGCGGGGCGGCGGGGGCGGCGGCGGCTTTGGGCGCGTCGTTCACCGGGGCGGCGGCCGCGGCCTGGATGATCGCCGCGAGGTCGTCATCGGTGCGCACCCCGGGGCCAAACAGAGCCGTCGTGCCGGCCTCTACGGCTTCAGCGATGTGCGGCCAGACCCAGTCTGAAGGGTCTACGTTCGCCAGGGGCTCCTCGGCGCCGAGGCCCCGGCGCACGGGGCGGTCCAGGCGACCGTCGATGACGGCCCGGCTCACCAAGGCGCCGTCGCGGAACAAGGCGTGGCCCCCGGCGCCGCGCTCGTCGTCGTAGTGGGCGAAGAGCGCGAGGCCATAGGCCCGGGAGAGCCGCTCCCCGAGCCACATCTCTAGCTCCTCGGGCCCCGGCGGCCGCTCTTGCTCCATGAGCGCCAGGCCGCCCACCTCAAACAGCCGCAGGGCGAGGTGGGTGTAGGGCCGACCCCCACGCTCGCCGTGGCCCACACGCGGGGCCTCCTCCCCGCGCAGGTCCGCAGGCGAGATGCCCGGCGCCTGCGCCAAGAGCGCCGCGAGGGCGGGGCCAGGGACGTGCCCCGGCAGAAACAGGCCGGTGGAGCGCTCCGACATCAGCGGGACTCCTCTTTGGCGGCCGCCTGGCCGAAGGTCTCGCCGCCGCCCGCGAGGTACGCCGCCTCCTCGGGGGTGTCCGCGCGGCCCAAGACGGCGTTTCGGTGGGGGAAACGCCCGAAGCGCCGCACGAGCTCCACATGCCTCAGCGCGAACTGCACCCAGCCTTGGGCGTCCTGCTTCATCGACTCCGGCGCGTCGGCGGCCAGCGCCTCGGTGAGCGCCAGGGCCCGGGCCTGGGAGGCCAGGTCTTCGTGGTGCTCCAGGGGCAAGATGAAGAACAGGCGGTGGAGCGGCGGCACGAGCAGGTGCTGCCCGGCGTCGATGGCCTCTACGGCGAGGGCCCGGGCGAGGGTGTCCCCGGCGAAGGCCTCAGCGCGGCCCCGGTGGATGTTCCGCGAGAGCTGGTCGAGGACCAAGATCAAGGCCAAGCGGCCCATGGGCCCCGACTCGGCCCAGGCGTTGAGGCGACCGGCGACGGCGTCGTCCCAGGTGGCGCCGAAGCGCTCCTGGACCTCGGCGTCGAGGCTGGGGTTGGCGCCGAACCACAGCGCCATGCGGTGCGGCGGCGGCGGCGCGTGGCCATCAGCGCCAGCGAACCAAAACTCCAGCACATCTTCAGGGCGCACACGCGGCTCCGGCGATCGGGGAGGGGCGATCGTACACCCGCGCCGCGCGCGTTGGCACGATCGTCGGCGATCCTTGCAGAATCAGGTCGGGCCCGTGGGGCGCGTCTTGTACATCACGTCGAGCAGGGCCTCATAGAGCTGGTCTTCGGTCTGAACGCTCGCCGCGTGGCCAAGATCGTGCAGTAGACGCAAAACCTCAGTGATCTCAACACGCTTGAGCGTCCACAACGAGGAGTCCTCCTCGATGAACTGCTGGATGTAGGCGGGGGTGAGCTGCTCAGGGGACATGGGCATCGGGGCTCCAGGGGACTTAGCGCGGGGCGCGCTGCGATAGGATGCGCTGCGATCCGGCTTGCGCGCTGACACCAGCGCGATATTTCGCGAGGCCGAATCCACAAGGAGCATCCCATGCGTCTACTGCTGGCCTCAAGCCTCATCGTCCTCTCCCTCACGACCGCCTGCGGCGAGGGCGAGATGAAAGACAAGCCCACCGCTGAAGTGGTCGAGCCCGAGCCGACCCCCCCCGTCGAGGAGCCCAAGGCTGAAGTGACGGGCACCGCGTACCAGGCCGACGTCGCCACCTCGAAGATCGAGTGGGTCGGCGCGAAGGTCACGAAGGAGCACCCTGGCGCCTTCGGCAAGTTTGAGGGCAGCGCCCTCATCAACGAGGGCAAGGTGGTCGGCGCCGACTTCTCCGTCGAGACCGCTACGCTCACCTCGGACGACCCCAAGCTCACCGAGCACCTGCAGTCGCCCGACTTCTTCGACGTGGCCCAGTTCCCCAAGGCGAGCTTCACCTCGCGCAACATCGTCGAGAAGGCCACCCCTGAAGGCGCCACCCACGAGGTCACCGGCGACCTTGAGCTGCACGGCGTGAAGAAGACGATCACCTTCCCCGCCACCATCGCCGTCGCCGCCGACAAGGCCACCACCAAGGCCGAGTTCAAGATCAACCGCAAAGACTTCGGCATCGTCTACCCCGGCAAGCCCGACGACCTGATCAAGGACGACGTGCTGATCAAGCTCGACCTGTCCTTCCCCCTCGCCGCCGCCCCGGCCACCCCGGCCGACGCCGCGGCCACCCCCGGCACCGCCCCCGCGGGCGCTCCCGGCGCCGACAAGCCCAACCTCGTGGCCCCCGGCAAGATGCCCCCGCCGATCCTCAAGGACGGCCCCAAGCCCGGCAGCCCCGGCGCCGCCAAAAAAGAGGAGCCGCCGCCCCCGCCCACGGCCAACCAAGGCGGCACCCGCCGCTGAGCTGACCGCGCTGTGACGACCGGCACCGCGACGACCGACCGCCTCTTCGCCAGCGTCGAGCGCCTTCAGGGGACGACCCCCTGGGGGCGCGTCTTAGACGCTGGCACCGGGGAGCACAGCCTCCGCTGGCTCTCCGAGCGCCCCACCGAGGCTCTGGCCGCGGTGACGGCCTCGGAGAGCATGGCGCGTGGCCTGCGCGAGAAGGTGCCCCTGCGCCCCCAGGATCGCCTGATCATCGGCAACTGGACCGACCCCACCCTGCTCGCCGGGGAGACCTTCGACACCGTCCTGGCCGACTACCTGCTCGGCGCCGTGGACGGCTTCGCGCCCTACTTCCAAGACCAGCTCTTCCCCCGCCTGCGCCCGCTCGTGCGCCACCGCCTGTACACCATCGGCCTGGCCCCCTACCCCGACGTGGCTGAAGACGAAGGCGGCGCGCTCATCCTGGAGCTGGCCCGCCTACGCGACGCCTGCATCCTGCTCGCGAAGCACCGCTGTTATCGGGAGTACCCGCTGGACTGGACCTGCCGCCACCTGGAGCGCGCGGGCTTCACCGTCGAGGACGCCTGGTCCACGCCCATCGTCTACCGCGAACGGTTCATCACCGGCCAGCTCCGCGTGTGTGAGTCCAAGCTCGGTTACCTCAACGACAAGGCGCTCATCGCGGCCTTGCGCGGGCAGATCGAGTCCCTGAGAGGCCGAGCGATGGAGCACCTGCGTCGGCACCCCGAGGGCATCAAGCTCGGCGCGGACTGGGTGGTGGTGGGGCGGGTGGGGTGAGTTCAGCGGGTGATGGACCACCACTCTAGCGCCTCGGGGGTGCTCACCAGGACGGTGCCACCATCCGCCGAGATCGCCTTCACGCTGCGGCCCTCCTCGGGGGCGTCCCCGGAGTAGAGCGGGGCGCGGATCCCTGTGTCGAGGTCCAACACCGCGACCGCGCGGCGATCGATGACCTGACCGGTCTGTGAGGCCATGTCGTCCGACGGGCAGTCGCGCCGCGTGCCCGTGGGCAGGTGGATGGCCTGGTGAGGCCGCCGCGCGCCCTCGGTGTACAGCCAGTCGTTCGTGAGAAACGACAGGCGCACGATCCCCGGCAGACTGCGCTGATCCGGGCCCACCCGACGCGAGGGCGCCGAGTGAATGATCTGCGCGCCCTCGGGGGTGAAGTGCATGAGCTCGGACGGCTCAAAGCCTCGGTCGTCACCTTTGGCGAGCACACCCACCCACTCCAGGGCGTTGGGGCGCGGCGCGGCGCTCTGAAAGGCCGGGCCGCCGCCGAAGGGGCGACGCACACGCGCCACGTCTCGCCCGGTCTGGGCGTTCACGAGCGCGGTCCCCCACTGGCCGTCGCGGACATAGCTGCGGCAGGTGAGCACGGGGTCGCCGGGCAAGAGGCCAACAGGGGCAGACCAGCCGCGACAGGTTCGTGTGGAGTGTTCGGCGAGGCGGGTGAGGGTGCGGAGGTCTGTCACCCGGCGGACACCCTCAATGGTCTCGGTGACGACCCGCCCGCCGGGAGCCACGGTGGCCCGATAGGTCGGCTGGTCGTGGTGCGGCAGCACGCCCAGACAGACGCCGCTCGTCCCCTCAAAGACGTGCGGCGGGCCGTTGAGGGCCACAACGAGGCGATCGGTCTCGGGGTCGTAGACCATTCCGTCGCCGCAGATGTCGTCATCCCACAGGAGCGGCGGGCCGCGCTGCCCCCCCTCATCGAGCCAGCGGACACACAGGCGCGCATCGCCTGTCCGGTCCATCACCAGCGCGAGGCCGTTCTGCATAAGGTCTGCGGTCAAGAGCTTCACATCTGGACAGTGCAGGCGTCGTGTGGTGAGGGTCGCGGTGAGCATGATCAACCCGAGCAGCGCGCCGAGCAGAAGTTGTCTCGGTAGTCCGCAGATTTGTTGTTGCCCGCTCTACAGAGGCTTCGCTCTTTCTTCTCATCCTCAGGGATGCTGTTACAGAATTCATTCCAGGTCGTCGCGCCGCTGCGCACGGGCCTGCGACACTCCTCACACCAGTCCTCATCAGGCTCCCAGTCCGAGAGCCGGCCAGGGAGACCGACGCCGCTCTCCGCCCCCCCAAACTCCCCGAGGCCCCAATCGCTGACCTTGGCGGCGTTGCCCGGCGGATCCACCCGCGCCCAGGTCTCGGCGACGTCGCAGCGGCCCGACTCGTCGCAGACCTCTAGGCCCAAGGTGTAGTGCCCCGGCGCCTCGGCGATGAGGGTGGCGAAGGGGCTCTCGGGCTCGGTGATCGTGGCGCCTTCGGGCTCGACGCTCCAGGCGTAGGAGAGGCCGTCGCCTTCAGAGAAGCTGCCGTCTAGCGTGGCGGTGGCGCCCACGGGCAGCACACGCGGGTCGCCCGGCTCCGCGCGGGGGGCGACCTCGGCGGCGCAGGAGGTGAAGAGCAGCGCGGCGAAGATCAGGCGGGACATGCGGGGCTCGGCGTCGTCGCCCGTCCTGGGGGCCAACTTGGAAGCAGGGTTGAGGAGAGGCTACCGCATCGCGCTGCGGCGGCACAAGCCGAGATCGCCGGGGCGCACCACAAAGAATGTCGGCGCCAAGCCCGACCCCGCGCCGCGCCAGCCGAGGCGAGACGCCCACACCACCGCCGAGAGCCCAAATCCAGAGCGCCACCGCGCCTCGCCCACTCCGAGCCATCGCCGCGACTCGTCTGTGGCGCGCCAAGCCGCAAAGCCGCAAAGCCACAGAGCTCTCCTGCCTTTGCGCCTTGGCGGCTTGGCGCGAGCTAGCCCCCGCCGCGCCTAGCCGCCCACACCACCACCGGGAGCCCAAATCCCGAGCGCCACCGCGCCTCGCCCACCCCGGTCGCTCGCCGCGACTCGTCTGTGGCGCGCAAAGCCGCAGAGCCGCAGAGCTCTCCTGCCTTTGCGCCTTGGCGCCTTGGCGCTGGCGACGAAGCGGGTCCAGCCTGCGTCAAACGCCATTCGGGCGGCGTCTAGACGAACCCGCGCCGCGTGTCATCGATGCAAACCAAGGCCTCCCGAATCAGCACGGCGCGAACGTTTGGGGAGCTTGCTTAAAGAGCGATACGAAGACTCAACCCCATCGTTCGCCGTTCGCTTGACAGCAGCACAAGGTGGGTTGTCTAATGGCGGCCTCAACATGAGCATCGGAGTTTATCAGGTCATCGTGGGGTTCGAACGTGTCCCTTAACGACCATCAGGTGGCTCTGATTCGGGGCCTCGGCTCCACTCCTGCCGCGCTTTCGGTACAGGAGTTCTGCGCACAATGGCCAACTGAACCGGCGGACCTTGGGAGGTTGGTCAGCACGATCCTTGATTGTGCCGTGTTAGAGCGCGACCCGCGTGGTGTCCGCTGGGGGCTCGCCCTTGCACGGCAACTTGGGGTATTGAGAGAGCAACTCAGGCCAATACTCTCGATCGCGCGTGAGGAGTGGCACGGATCTCACGAGGACATCGTGTTCGCCCTCGCGAGTCTCAAGACGCCCGAAGCCCTACCTGTGTTCGCAAGTTTGGTGAACGTTCGTTTCGGCTACCTTTCGTGGGATGACGCCCGCGCCCTCGCCGTCAAGTGCATCTGGGGTCTGGGAACGCTGGGTACGTTGGAGGCGGTAGCGGAGCTCGCAAAGATCCTATGTGCGGGGGAGCCGATCCTCGCGATGAACGCCAAGCGACAACTTGAGCGGATCTCCAACGGCAACGGCGATTCAGAGGCGGCAGATCTGGCGCGCGCTGCGCTGGCTCGTGCTCCCGCCGTCGAGGACGACTAGCTGGAGTCGCCCACGGCGCCGCGCGCGGGGACGCCACCCAGCGCGGGCGGCTGATGACCCCTGACGTGCCGGGCATGGCGGGGGGTGCCGAGGCGGATCACGACGCCCGCCTGGGAGGGACGCCCACGCCCAAGACGGGAGCTCAAATCCCGAGCGCCACCACGCCGCGCTTTGGCGCTGGGCGTGAGGCTCAACCGTCGCCCGGCGGCGGCGGGAGGCCCTGGGCGGCGCGGACTTCGAGCAGGCGGCGATAGAGGGCGTGGAAGCCTTGGGGCATTAAGGCCTGGAGGTCTTCGGGGGACAGTCCGAGGGCGCAGAGGGCGTAGGAGGAGGCGCTGGAGACGAACCAAAGGGGTCTAGGCGCCTGACTGCCGCCAGAGTAGCGGTCACCGAGCGCGCTGAACTCGTCCCAATGGCGCTCGACGGCTTGCACGTAGGGCCAGTGGTGCGCCTCTAGCCTCATCCATGTGCCGGTGGAGTCGCCGAGCATCCCCAGCACGCCCCACGGGGTCTGCACAGCGTCGAAGAAGATGCTTGAAAGTGCGCTCATCGGTAACGTGGGCCTGACCCGCCATATGGCGTCATCCGCCCAATGAAACGGAGAATAGATGTGGGTCTGGGGTTCATACACAGTGGTATGACCCAACGCGAGCACCACGAGGCCCGGCAACGTCGCCACGTCCACGAGCTCATCGGCCATGGCCTCGGCCCACGTCGCGCCCTTCTGAAAGAGGCGAATTCGGCGAAGGCTCTCCTTCTTCACGTCGCGGGTGAGGCCATGAACGAAGCGGGGCACGAGCATCAGGGCACCGGGACGAGGTTGCGGGGTGGGTAGAGCACGCGGGAGCCCTCGGAGATGAGCAGGTAGGTGACCAGCGCGAGGCCGGTGAGGCCCGTGATCTCCTCCCAATACTGCCAGGAGAGCACGCCGCCAACGGGCTGAAGCTGACCCTCGGGCTCCAAGGCGGGGCTGGTCTGCGGCACGGGGACGGGCAGGGGGATGGTCCGGGGCTGCTGCTTGCTGTAGCGGTAGACGATGACGCCGGGCAGGGGGCTGTCGTACTGGAAGAAGCCACCCGGGCCGCTGATGACGCCCGAGGTGCCAGGCATAGCGGGGGCGCCGAGGCTGATCACGACGCCCGCCTGGGCGAAGGCGGCGACGTACATGGCCGCCTCGGCGGCGCCCTCGGCGGCGGCGTTTGCGGGCTTGATCTCGTAGACGCAGCGCTTCGTCGCGTTCAGGATGTCGGGGCGCAGGGCGGCGTTGGAGGGGCTGAGCTTGGAAACGTCACCCTCAGGGACCATCTTGCCGACGATAGAGGCCACAGGCGTGGAGTTAAGGAAAACGGTGTCAGACTGGTTGGCTGCCTTGTAAGTCTCCCCGATCAAGTCATGCGCTCGGTTCCCCACATAAAACGGCGCAGGCTGCCCGCCCGGCGGCGCCCACGGCCCGGGGCTCATCCCTCCCCCGGCTGTCTGCGGCGCCATCCCGCCGCCCGTCGCCGCAGCCGCAGGCGGCGTCTCGCCCAGCATCGTCGCCGCCACGGGCGCTAGGCCCTCAAAGTCAATCGCCGACGCCCCGGACTCGCCCGCCAACATCAAGGCGTAGTAGAGCGGGTAGGTCGCCTCGGCGGCGCTCACCTCCTCCCAGTCCTCGCAGGTGGTGGCCCCGGCCTCGGCGAAGGCCGCCGCGACGTCTTCCGCCTCCCCGCCCTCGGGCGCGCGGATGACGAGCGGCGTCTCCCCCTCCCACATCACCAACAGACGCGCCCCGGCGGCCTCGTTCGCCTGGGGCGTCTCGCTCGTGGGCAGGTCTTCGCGGGAGATCGTCGTCTCGGGGCCCTGCGCGGGGCCGAGGTCCACCGCCGCCGACCAGGCCCCGTCGCTCAGCAGGCCGTCGCCCTCAAGGCCCAGGCCGTCGCCGTAGAGATCCACCGCCGGGAGCAAGGCGGCGGCGGCGCGCTCGGCCTCTTGTTCGTGGGGATCGTGGGGCGATGAGACGGTCACGCCCTCAACCCTGGGGCGCGGCGCGCGGCCCTGATCGGCCTGGATCACATGGGTCAGCTCGTGCAACAGCAGCTCAAGGCCCTGGGGGCTCGTCAGATCCAGCTCACCTGTGTTGAACCAGATCTCATGGCCGACCGTGAACGCCCGGGCCTGGGCCGCCTCGGCGAGCCGCGCCGCCGGGGCGTCTTGATGCACACGGACGTGGCTGAGGTCATGGCCGAACACCGCGCTGAGCCGCGCCACCACCGCCGGGGGCAAGGGCCGACCGCCGCCGGGACGCAGGCCGCCAAGCGTGGCGTGATCGACGCCGCCGCCCTGGGCGTGGCGCATCACCACGAGCGCCGCCTCGTTGCTGCCCAGGCCCGGCCCGGCCTCGGGGCTCACCCCGGCGAGGCTGAGCGTGAGGGCCTCGGTGATCAAGGGGCCGAGGCCGTCGAGGGAGTCCCCGGCCAGCGCCGCGAGGGTGAGGCTGTTCCCGGCGTTGTGCAGCGTGGCGTCGAGGGTCGCCGTCGCCGGGGTAGCAGTCGGCGCGGCGACCGTCGCGGATCGGGCCAATGGGCGTTGATGTTGAGCCATGAGCGGGCCGGAGGCGGCGCCCTTCGTGGGGCGAGGAGCGGCGAGGAGCTACAGCGCGTCGGTGAACAAGAGGTGCCAGGTGAAGGTCTCTGGCGCGTAGAGCAAGAGGTCGGGGTGACCGAGGCCGTTGATGTCGCCGGGGGCGCCTAAGCCCTCACCAAAGTCGGCGCCGAGCACCTTGGGCGCGGTGATCGTCGTGTCTAAGTCTTTGGCCTGGATGCGCCCCTCGACGGGGCCGTACAACAAGAAGGCGCCACCATAGTCGGGCAGGCCGGGGGCGCCGACGAGGAGATCGGCGCGGCCGTCTTGGTCGACGTCACCGGGAGCGGCCAAGGCGGCGCCGACGCGCTGGTCGGTGTAGGCGTCGCCGGTGATCTCGGCGATGGCGGTGTCCTCGGCGGCGGCCGAGAACCCGCGCAGGCGCACGATCTGCTCTCCATCAAACACCCAGGCCGTGCCCGCGTCCGTGTCGATGATGTCGCGGTTCGGCGCGCCCACCACCAGCTCCCCGCGCCCGTCGCCGTCGAGGTCGCCTGCGCTGAGAATGACCGCGCCGAGGTCATCGCCGCTGTCAAGGGCGTACACCTCCCAGCGCGCCACGTCCTCCACCGCGCTCGCCCCGGCCAAGTCTCCGTCGAGCACGAGCACGGATTCAAGGCTGCGTTTGGTGGATCCGTCGCTCACCCGCCACGAGTTCACGCCCACGGCGAGCTCATCCAGGCCGTCGCCGCTGAGATCACCCAGGCTCACCAAACAAAGATCCTCAGGGGTGGTCTCGCTGCCCAAGCGCAGGGTTTGGCTCGCCGAGCTGGCGGCCTTGTCGTTCTTGAGCGGCCCCAAGAACAAGAACAGGGCGCCGTAGGTCGTCGTCACGCCAGTGTATTTGACGCCAGAGGCGGTCACCAAAAGATCCATCTGGCCGTCTTGGTCGAGCTGCGCGGCGACCGCCCCTTGACCGAAGCCGTCTCCCGCCGTGCGACCCTCGACGATGATGTGGGTGGTTTGGCCGGTGCTGGAGAGATCGAGGCCGCCGCTGAGCGGGCCAAACGCGACGTACACCCGGCCCGGGTCGGCCTCGCCACCCGGCGCGCTCATGATGAGGTCTACCTCAGCGTCAAAGTTGAGGTCTGCGACCGTCAACGCCGACCCCATCTCGCCGTTGAGGGTGTCGTCGCCGTTGAGCAGCCAGGCGGCGGGCTCGATCTGAACCTCCCCCGAGGTGGGCAAGGGGCTGGGCAGCACGAACACCCCGCCGTTTCGGCCCACGTCGATCTCGCGTGAGCCCAGGACGAGATCGGGCAGGCCATCCCCGCTGAGGTCGGTCACCAGCGCCGCGCCTTGGAGGGTGTTGTAGCTGTCCCCCACGAACCGAACGTCCCCGGCGCCGTCGATCTCCCCCTCCAGCCATCTCCCGCAGTCGCTCAGGCCGTCGCAGTCGTTGTCGAC
>JAKLKE010000034.1:0-14431 GCA_023150775.1 Myxococcota bacterium | reverse complement strand
CGAACGTCCCCGGCGCCGTCGATCTCCCCCTCCAGCCATCTCCCGCAGTCGCTCAGGCCGTCGCAGTCGTTGTCGACGCCATCGTCACACACGGCGCTCGCGCCGGGGTTCACCGCCGCCTCGGCGTCGTCACAGTCGCCGCCCAGCGCCGCCCAGCCCTCGGGGAGCGCGCAGAAGGTCTCCTCCTCACCGCCGCCGTAGCCGTCGCCGTCGTCGTCAAGGAATCCGAACTCTACGGGCTCGCCGGGGGCGGGGTTGTTGTCGATGAGGCCGTCACAGTCGTTGTCGAGGCCGTCACAGGCCTCGGCGCGGTTGGGGTGGCGCTGGGCGTCTGTGTCGTCACAGTCTCCGGCGAGGGCGAGGTAGGCCTCGCCGGGGGCCTCGCAGGCGCGGGTGTAGGTGGCGGCGTCTCCCCAGCCGTCGCCGTCGAGATCGGCGTACCACTCGTTCGTGCCCACCGATGGGTCTTGGCTGTCGCAGTCCTCAGGCCAAGGCACGCCGTCCTCATCCGGGTCACGCCAGCGCGCCTCTCGACGCTCGGAGACGCCCACGCAGGCCACGGCGAGCATCGGGAGGAGACAGATCCAGCGGGCAGAACGGGACATCAAGGCTCCTAAGGGGACGAGGCGGGGACGAGGCGGCAGCGGCGCATCTGGCCGTCACAGTGGACCGCGCCGGGGCCGGTGATCTGCAAGAGGCTCGTGGTGCCTTCGCCCCAGTGGCGCATCGACGCGCGGTAAGTGCCCGGCGGGACGACGCCCGGAACAGCGTAGGGTTTACCGTCGCGGGTCAGGGTGACGCCCTCGGCGCCATCGCCAACAGTGAGCGCCACCCCGGCGGCTTTGGGCGGTGGCGGCGTCCTCGTGGCGTCTTTGGGGGGCAGAGGCGCGGGCGCGGGCGGCGCCTCGGGCACAGGCGTCACATCCACCACGGTCGCCACGGCCTCCGCAGGTGGGGGCGCGGCCATCGTGCCGAGACGGGTGACCGCCAAGAGCGAGAGGCCCCCGACAAACAGCGAGGCGCAGGCGCCGAAGAACACCCACGGCGCGAGGCTCACCCGAGGGCGAACCGGCGGCGGCGGCAGGCCGACCGTGAGCGGTGGTGGCGGCGGCTGGGGCGCGCTGAGCTGCTCGGTGAGCGCCCGAGGCGCCGCCAGCCGCTCGCCAGGACGCCGGGCGGCGAGGGCCTCGGGCACGGCGCGCTCAGCCCAGGCCAAGAGGGTAGGGGCCTCGACGCCCCGGACGAGGCGCAGCGCGCGGGCGATGCGCTCCACCTCGCGGGCGTGGACGCGATGTTCAGGGCGGAAGGAGAGCATCCCCAACAAGAAGGATCGTTCGTCCTCGGTGATCGGCAGGCCCGTGAGCCGCGCGGCGATCTGGGCGTTGTGGGCCATAGGATCGAGCTGGGCGCGGCCCAAGGGCTCTCCGAGGAGCAGCTCGGCGGCGGTGACGCCCAAGGCGTACACGTCTCCAGCGGGGAGGTCCACCCCGGCGAGGCGCTCGGGGCTCATGTAGCCGAGCGTGCCGTACCGAACGGCCTGGGTCTCGGCCTCACGCGCGGCGAACTCGGCGCGGGCGATGCCCAGATCCAGGATCTTCACCTCACCCCCTGCGGTGACGCGGAGGTTCTGGGGCTTGATGTCGCGGTGCTGCACCAAGAGCGGCTTGCCGTCGGGGCCGGGGGTCTCCAAGGCGCAGCGTAAGCCCGAGGCCACCTCGGCGACGATCTCCCAGACGACAGAGACCGGCACACCACTCGACACAAACGCGCCGAGGTCTGCGCCCTCGACCAGCTCCAAGACGACGGCCCAGCCCTCCTCAAAATGCACCAGCTCAACCCCGGCCACGATGGCGCGGTGGCGCAGGAGCCCCAACAGACGCGCCTCGTCGCGCAGGCGGGCGAGGAGCTCGGCGCCGTGCTCATGCTCGGTGACCGAGGGGTGCAGGAGCTTGATCGCGACCTCCCGCGAGAACGCGCCGCGCCCGAGGAGACGCGCGCGCCACACCGCGCCGAACGCGCCCCGGCCAAGCTCTTCTAGAAGCTCGTAGCGCCTCACCAGGTCATGCCCCAGCCGATGAGCGACACCCCGGCGCCGACGCCCAACATCACCAACCCCGGCGTGCCCGTGACGCGGCTGCGGGCGATGGCGGCCTCAAAAGTGGCCTCGTCGGCGGGGGTGATCTCCGGGTCGCCGTTGGCCACGCCCCGGGCGATGAGCCCAGCCTGCGCCGCCGAGCCCAGGGTGACGGCCTGCAGGCCGAGGCCGACCGTCCCGGCGGCGGCGCCTACGAGGAGCACACCCTTGCCGACACGATGCCGGGTGGAGCGCGGCGGCGGCGGGAGATCCTTCGGCCAGAGCGGATCCTCGGGCGCGATGTAGGCGGAGGTCCACACCACCCCGCCTTCAGTGACAAGCTGCGCGACGACGGGCAGGCCCTCGGGGCGGGTCTCGGCTTTGCGTCCGTCTACCCGCAGCGTGGCCCCGGCGGGCACACGTAGGGGGATCTCCAAGGGCAAGGGCGCGAGCCGCGCGGCGTCGATGGCCACGGAGATGTCATCTCCAGGCAACACATAGGGCTCACCCAGGGCCTTCGTCGGGTCGCGCCAGAGCCACGCGCGCAGCTCTACGTTCATCTGATCGAGGTCGGCATCGGCGTAGGCCCCCAGGGCCAGGACGAGGTGCAGATCCGTGGACACGCGGGGGCTCAGGGGTGCGGTCACGCAAGGCAGCGCCGTGAGCGCGGCGTCCCGGGCGCTCAAGAACGCCGCGCCCTGGCCTCCGGCCCACGCGGCGAGGGCCGCCTGAACGTGGGCGTCTACTTGGGCGGGGGTGACCGCCGCGCAGTCGCGGAGGTGGGCGGGCCGACCGTCGGGCGTCTTGGCGTGGGCGGTGACACAAGAGAGGCTGAGCGCCAAGATCAGCGGCAAGACGGCGGCGCGCATAAGATTCTCGATGAGCAGGGGGGAGGGCAACCGGCCCCAGCAGAGACAAGCCTCTTGGCGTTTTGACCCTAGCATAGGCCCGGCGAGGGTGTCAAGGATCTTCGGGGGCGGGCGCGCGCCCCTTGGGCCCCGGCGTAGGCGCAGGCGCCCGAACCGCGACAACATCTCGCGCGTGTGAACCCTGAGACGCGCCGTGCTCGCCAACATCGGGCACCTGTGAACCCTCAGACGCGGCATGTGGGCGAGCGGGGGGCCAACGCCGAGACACGCCGCCCCCTCTCCGCCCCCGCCGCCCCGAGCCCAAATCCCCACAACCAGCGTTGGGGTCGGCTCCGCGTGTGGGGCGAGCGGTCGTCTCTCCCCTAAGCCCCACGACCCCACCGAGAGCCCTCGGACACCCCCAACATTGACGAACGAGAGCCCGCGATCCTGGGAGCGGCGCTCCGAGCCCCAAGCCCTGGCCTATGCTACCCTCCCCACCCCTCCGCCACACCGAGGCCCCATGACCCTCTGGGTTGACGCCGACGCCTGCCCCGTCGTGATCAAAGAGATCCTCTTTCGGGCCTCGGAGCGCACGCAGCTCCCTCTGGTGCTCATCGCCAACCGGCCCATTCACATCCCGCGCTCGAAGCTCGTGTCGATGGTGCAGGTGGGCGCGGGCATGGACGTGGCCGACAACGAGATCGTGCGGCGGCTCTCCCCCGGCGACGTCGTGGTCACCCAAGACATCCCCCTCGCGGCGGAGGTCATCGAGAAGGGCGGGCACGCGCTCAGCCCACGCGGGGAGCTGTTCACGCCGGACAACATCCGCGACCGGCTCAGCGTGCGCGACTTTATGGAGGGCCTACGCGCCAGCGGCGTCGAGACCGGCGGGCCCCCGGCCTTGGGCCTCGCCGACCGGCAGAACTTCGCCAACAAGCTCGACGCCTTGTTGACCCGGCTGCTCCGCGAGCAGGCGTCAAAGCCTCGTCCCTAACGCCAGAGCCGCCCGCCCACCTCGCCCCCGGCGCGCGCCTCGATGACCAAGGCGTTCACGCAGGCCCAGCCGCGCTCGTCGAGCCACATCGTCGGCGTGCGACCGGCGGCGGCGTCGTGGGTGGCCGTGACCAGCTCGTCCACCCGGGCGTCAGAGCCGCCCATGGGTGAGCGCCAGGGCGCGTTCGGGCCGAGCCAGCTCGGCAGGCCGCCGAGCACCAAGCCCACGGCGACGAGCACGGCGCCAAGGCCGGGCAAGACGGGGGCAATCCGCGCTGGCATGGGCAGACGGGGGATCGGCAGGCGAGAGGCGAGGGCCTGCAGGCTCACGAAGCCGACACCCAAGCACAAGGCGGGCAAAGCGAAGCCCAAGGCGAGCTGCCGGGCGAAGCTGAACTGAATCGTGACCGCGCCCTCAAGCGCCACGGCGAAGGGCAGGCCGACGCCGATCAGCGCCAGGGCCCGCCAGCGGCGCTCGGCGCCTAAGGTGAGCCCGGCAAAGGTCAACAAGGCGGCCCCGGCCCACAGCGGCAGCCAGGGCGTCACCCACAAGGCGCGCTGCTCAATCGACAGGGCCTCGTGGTTTTTGCCGCCCACGGCCCGGCGCATAAACGGCGTGCCCCGGGCGAGCACAGAGAGCGTCTCGGGGATCTCCGAGACGTTGGTGTGCCCCCAGACGTAGCGGCTGGTGATGAGCTGGTCGGCGTCGATGTGCATCTCCGAGAGGCGGCCGTGGTGCAGGGTCAGGCGCTCCAAAGAGACGCTCTTCTCGGCGTAGACCCGCTCGCCGAGGCGGTACGAGGCCCCCATCAAGGCGAGCACCACGGCGAGGCGGGCGAAACCTCGGGCCAGACGCCAGGGCCCCGCCGGGGCGAAGGCGGCGATGAGCAGGGCGAGGCCCAGAAGCGGCAGGCCCCACATCAGGCCGCGCAGGTCCACGACAAAACACAAAGCGGCCCCGAAGGCGGCCAAGAGCGCGGGGATGGCGCCGCGGTCGCGAAGGGCGTAGGCGACGAGGCCCCCGGCCAAGGTGAAGCCGCCAGCGAGCTCGGGGTAGAGGCTGAGCGTGCGGGTCATGGCGACGGTGGGCTCCCAGCTCAGGGCGAAGAGCACGCTGAGCACCCCGGCGACGGGGCCAGCGACGGCGCGTCCCCAGAGGTAGAGCCCCAGCCCCGCCGCGCCCGCGCTCAGCAGAGCACCCCAGGCCAAGCCGTCGATCACCCCGACGTGCTGGGCGAGCAGGCCGGGCACGGCGGCGGCGAGCTCCGAGCGCTGGGCACCCTCAGGGGGCGGCTGGCCGAAGTCGGCGACGATGCCGCAGTACTCGCCGAGGTCCGAGCCCATGAAGCGGTCCCGCATCATGAACCGCGCGAGCCAGGCGCCGCCCAAGCCCGGGAGCAGGACGGCGCAGAGGAGGCCCAGGCAGAGGTCGAGCCCCCGTCGCGGCGGCGCGTCCAGCGCCATCCTCGGCAGGACCAAACCCAAGAGCAGCGGGCCCAAGGGCAGGATCCAGGGGCTCCTCAGGATCTCCATCCCCGGAGCATACACCGCGGGACTCTGCCCGCCGTCGAGCGGGCGCGGCGCCAAGACGCTCGACGCGCCGAGGCTGGGGCCGAGGCGCGCGGCGGCGGCGGTGATCCGCGACAGGCCCATCGCCCCGGCGCGCACGGCGTCCCTGGGCCCCTCGACGAGGGGATGGCGCGACGAGCCGGGCGGAGGGCGCGCTCGGCCAGCCACGGCGTCCCTTCCCGCCCCGCCACGGACAGGGCCACGCGCGCGGCCCACCCTGTCATCTCCGACGCTCACCCGCCGCGCGTCGCGGGGCGGCGATAGGTCCTACGCGCAGCCCGCGCCCCACCATTGGATCAACCCCGCCGCGCTGGTGTAGCCTGATCGCACCCTGCCTAGGCTCAAGCCCGATGTCCATCCAAGCCGTCTTCTTGATGCTGATCTTCGTCTCCGTCATCGGGGTGCTGATCCTGCGCGCGATGTTCGCCGACAAACGCCGTGACGCCGACGTGAAGGCCCTCGCCGAGCGTGTCGCCCCCAAGTACGTCAACCCCGACAAGAGCCTCAGCCGCCAGAGCATGAGCGCGTCGTTGTCTTTGGTCACCTTGCCGCCGGTCGGGGGCACCCTCTCCGCCACTGAAGGCATGTCGCGCTCCCCGCGCCTCGGCGCCTTGTGTAAGACCGACGAAGACTTCTCGGAGCTGGCCTTCTTGGAGTTCGCCGTCGCGCTCTACAAGTGGGCCCACGAGGCCCGGGGACGCCACGACCGCCACGCGCTCTCGACCTTCTTCTCCGCCGCGGCCTTAGAGACCTTCATGGCGGGCAGCGCCGAGCTCAAGTCGGTGAGTGACGTGCGGGTAGGCCAGGTGCGCACGCTCTCGGTCTACGCCGATGAGCGCTGGGCGAGCGTCGAGCTGGAGCTGCGCGGCGTGCAGACCGAGCAGCTCGGCGAGACCACCCTTGAGGTCTTCCGCACCGAGAGCTGGCGTTTCCGCCGCCGGGCCGAGGTGCGCTCCCCGGAGCCCGAGCGCCTCGTCTCGCTGGGCTGCCCCCACTGCGGCTCGACGGCGATCATGGGCCCCAACAACCTCTGCACCGAGTGTGGCAAGGTGCGCAGCGGCCCCGACGTGGCCTGGGAGATCGCGGGCATCGCGTCGGAGCGAAACCCCCAGGCGCCCCGGGTTCACGCCTTGCCGCTCTCGCCCACAGGCCACCCGCGCCCCTTGGCCCCGAACCTCAAAGACCAGATGGAGGCCTTCGAGAAACGTTTCCGAAACTTCTCTTGGGACGCGCTCTACAGCTTTGTCACCGAGGAGGTCATCAGCTTGCTGAACAACGATCCCGCCGAGCTGGAGGGCCCCATGGGCCGCCGTCTGCGGTATGAGCGCCTGCTCATCCAGCGCCGCCGCGTGGAGCGCCGCCTCGTGCTCGGCGAGCCCAAGGTCGAGACCGTGCTCGCGCTCTCCGAGGACGCCGGCCACATCTTCGTCGATCTTCGCCTCGCCATGACCGTGCAGGCCTTCTTCGTGAGCAACACCACCCAACCCCCCGAGTCCATCCCGCGCCAGTGTGAGGTGACCCTCGCCCGCTCCAAACGAGAACGAAAAGGCGGCTGGCTGATCATGGACATCCGCTGGGTTGAGTCCCCCGACGACGAGTCCTGACGATGCCTGCGAACCTGCTCTTACGAACTTTAGGCGACGGATATGGCGAGTCCGTCGAGGTCTGGTGGTCGGCCTACGTGGCCTTGGCCGCTGAGCTGCGCCGCCCCGCCGATCTCGCCTTGGTCGGCGGCCTCAAGTCCGAGCGCCTCGCCTGGGCCTTCGCCTCGGGCTACCAGGCCGCCATCCGCGCGGCCATCCCCCGCCTGCCGCCAAATGAGCCCGCGTCGTTGTGTGTCACCGAGGCCCGGGGCGGACACCCGCGGGCCATCGAGGCCACCCTCCGCCAGGCGCCCGACGGCCGCCTCGTCGCCTCGGGCAAAAAGACCTATGTCACCCTCGGCACGCTCGCCCGACACCTCGTCGTCGTGCTGCGAGAGGGGGAGCAGCCCAACGGCCGCCCGGCCCTACGCGCGGTCGTGATCCCCGCCGATCGCCCCGGCGTCACCATCAGCGCGGGCCCCGCCCTGCCCTTCGCCCCCGAGCTCCCCCACGGCGCGCTCCGCCTAGACGAGGTCGAGGTCTTCCCCGACGAGCTGCTCCCCGGCGACGCCTACGAGGGCCTCGTGCGCCCCTTCCGCACCGTCGAGGACCTGCACGTCTTGGCCGCCACCTTGGGGTTTTTGGTGCGGGAGGCCCGGCTGAGCGAGCAGAGCGGCCGCCTGCAGCAGCTCCTCATCCTCGCCGTCGCCACCCGAGATCTCTGCGCCGCGGACCCTTCAGACGCCGCGGTGCACGTCACCTTGGGCGGCCTGTTCTCCGCCGTCGAGGACGCCGCCGAACAAGCGAACCTCACCCGCGCCGCCCGCGATCCCGAGGCCGCCGAACGTTTTGACCGCGACCGCCCCCTGCTCAGCGTCGCCAGCCGCGCCCGGGCCGCGCGCCTTGACCAGGCCTGGACGGCCGTGGGGGTTCACCAGCACAGCCCAAACCAAGGCGAGCCGTCCGAGGTGTAGGTCTGGCGGCAGCGCCCGACCTCGCAGGGGTCCAGGTCGAGGGCGGGGTCACAGAGCTTGAGGCAGAGGCCCGAGACCGGCGAGCAGTAGTGGTCCTCGGCGCAGCGCAGCGCGGGCTCCGCCGCGGAGCAGGTCTCGCCTTGGGCGCGGGGGCCGGCGGGCCAGCAGGTGCTCGTGTCGAGGTCCATGGGCAGGCAGGTCTGGGGGTAGGTCTCGGGGCCGCAGTCCTGGGCGCGCCAGTCGCAGGGCTCAGCGGGCAGGCAGGCGCCCTCGTCGGTGCTTCCGAGGCCGTCGGACGGGGCGCAGAAGCTCGTGTCGTCGCAGGCCGCCGGGTCGTCGTAGGGGGCGCCGCAGGCGGCGACACAGGCGTGGTGAACCCGATCGCAGGCGAGGCCCTCGCCGCAGTCCGCCGTGGTCAGGCAGAGCCCACCCAAGCCGCCGGGGTCTACAACCAGCGGCGCCGACCGCAGCGCCTCCGGGGTCCAGGCCACGCCGTCAAGCCAGACCTCCTCGATGTCTTGGGCGCAGCGGATGTCGGCCAGAGGGTCACAGCCGAGGGTCAAAAAGTCCGCCTGGGCGCCCGGCGCGAGCACGCCGAGGTCGGTCCAGCCCAAGGCCAAGGCGGCCTCGACGGTGGCGGCGTTGAGCGCCTGCTGGGGGCTCATCCCGGCGCTCACCAAGGCCAGAAGCTCATCGTGCAGGGCCGCGCCGTGGGGCACGCCGTAGTAGCCCGCGTCCGAGCCCGCGAGCAGCGGGGCCTTGGCGGCGACGAGCACCCCGAGGTTCTCCTGGGCCTGGGCCGCCCACAGCGCGCTCTCCTCCGCCCAGCCATCCAGCAGCAGCTCGGGCCGGGCCTGGAGGATCGCCCAGTTGTTGAGCACGGCCTCGGGCACGGCGGCGTAGCGGGGCCCGCCGAGGTCATCCCCGTCGAGCACGATGCGGGGCACCCCGGCGAGGGCGGAGACCGTGCTGTGCACCTCGCCGAAGGGCAACGCCGCCTGCTCGGCGCTCAGAGGCCCGCCGAAGGGGGTGTGGGCCAAGGTGTCGCAGCCCGCCGCGAGGGCGTCGGCGGCGTCTTCACCGTCGCCGATATGGGCCGCCGCCGGGCCCGCCGCGCAGATCGCCGCGAGGTCGGCGAGGTCGATGCGTGGCGTCGGCCAAGGCGAGAACGCCGCGTCTTGCAGCGCGACCTTGAGCTGGTCCACCCCGGCGTCGAGCAAGGCCCCGGCCTGGGCGGCGCCGTCGCCGTCCACAAACACACACAGATCCCGATCGTAGACCGTCTCGCAGGGGTGGGAGCCCTCCGCCGTGAGCATCGGCCCGCTCACCGCGAGGCGAGGGCCGACGAGCGCCCCGGCGTCGATCCGGTCGCGCACCTGGGTGAGCCACAGCGGCCCGCCCAGATCGGCCACGCCGACCACCCCCCAAGAGAGCGTCGCCCGCAGGTTGTCGGCCAAGGTGTCGCCGACCCACACCGTCGCGCCGCTGTGGCTGAGGTGAACGTGGCGGTCGATGAGCCCCGGGAGCACGAAGCGGCCCGGGCGGTCCTCCCGGGGCATCCAGCCGGGCAAGGCTAGGTCTTCAGCGCCCAGCACCGCGAGCACCCGCCCCTCAGAGAGCACCAGGCGCACGTCTGGCCGCGCGCCCTCGGGGGTGATGAGGGTGATCCCCGTGAGGGCGACGGCGTCGGCGGGCCAGTCCACGCCGGGGCTCGGCGTGTCTCCCCCGGAGCAGGCGCCGAGGGCCAGGAGCGCGAGGGCCAGGGGGAGGGGTCGATTCACAAAGATCCTGCTCCTTACCGCCTCGCGCGGTGCGCCCGAGCGACAACCAGGTTAGCCTGCCTGGAATCAACGGCGCGCGTGGAGGTGTGCTTGGCGAGTGATGATCTGATCGACATCGAGGGCTCTATCGTCGATGTTTACCCTGGCGGGAGCTTCCTCGTGAAGACCGACGCCGGAACCGAGGTGCAAGCGCACCTGGCCGGGAAGCTCCGGCGCTTCCGCATCCGCGTGGTGCTCGGCGACCGCGTGACCGTGGCCGTCTCCCCTTACGATCTCACAAAGGGCCGGATCGTCTTCCGCCACAAGTAGGGTTCGGCGCGATCCCCCGCTCGTCCGCGCTAAAAGAGAGAGCATGTCCTCCTCTCTGACGCTCTGGCTTCTGCTCGTTGTGGCGCCCTCCTTCGCTCAGGAGGGCGTCGGCGACGGCGTCACGCCTGAAGCCGCGCCCCCTGACCCCCCTCCAGACACAACGACCGACCCGGCGGCCATCGACTACGCCCCGCCGACGAAGGTCGTGATCGCCCCCGCCGCCCCGACCCTCGTGGGCGCCCCCGCCGACCTCGCCCGCTACGAGCGCCTGCGCCTCCGGGTGGTCGTGAACGCCAAGACCCGCGTCTGGCGCGTCGAGGACGGCCTGGGCAACGCCTTAGACGCCTGGACGCTGGCCCGCCTCACCCAAGACGACGCCGCCGAGGCCGACCTCAACGCCCGGTCCAACGAGGCGCGCTACTGGCTCTACGGCATGACGGCCGGGGGCCTCGTCGTCGCGGCCTCGGCCTTTCTGCCGCTGATGGCCATCGAGGACGTGCCCGTCCCGGACGAAGAAGACTACGAGCTCTCGCCGAGCGACTTCCCCGACGACCGCAGCTACCAGATCGCCCAGGAGGACGCCGACACCCGCTACCAGCTCGCGCTCCTCGCCACGAGCACCGGCACGGGCCGCAACGAGGAGCGCCGCTGGAAGGCCACCTTCTTCGGCATCTCCGGCGTGATGATCGCGTCGATGGCGCCCTTCCGCTACGACTACGTCATGCAGCGTGAGGCCGCCCCCTCCCAGACCTGGAGCCGCGAAGAGGTCGAGCGCCGGATCGAGACCTACAACGAGGCCCTGCGCTACAAGCTCAACGTCCGCTACGAGCTGCTCGACGGCGACGCCGCTCAGGGTTGGGCCCCGGCGGAGCAGGAGCTCCCCGGCGCGCCGCCTCGCGCCCCGGCGCCCCTCGACCCCGACGCCGTAGACCCGAGCACGTTTAAGCCCGGCGCTGACGATCCCGACGCCGAGCCGGCCCAGGGCGCCCCCGCCGGAGAGCCCCTGCCCCAGGGTGGGCCCTTGCCCAAGGCCCAGCTCTTCGTGGGCCCCGGCATGTTGGGCCTACGCGGCACGTTCTGAGCGTCTTGGCCGCGCCTGCCCCGCCAACAGGGCCCGGGCCCAGCCTTCCGACGCCTCGGTGAGCGAGCCGCCGCCGACCATCCGCGCGAGCTCCTTCACCCGGCCCTCGTGCCCCAAGGCCAAGGCCGCCGAGCAGGTGCGCCCGCTGACCACCTGTTTCTCAACGAGCACATGCTGATCGGCCAAGGAGGCGATCTGGGGCAGGTGGGTGATGCACAAGACCTGGGCGCGGTCGGCGAGCTCCCGCAGCCGGGCGCCGACGACCTCCGCCGCCGCCCCGCCGAGGCCCGCGTCTACCTCGTCAAAGATGAAGGTCTGGGCGGGCTGGGCGGCCTGCAGCGCCACCCGCAGAGCGAGCAGCACCCGGCTCAGCTCGCCGCCCGAGGCCACCCGCGCCAGGCAGCGGGGCTCCTCGCCGGGGTTGGCGCTGAGGTGCAGCTCGACCCGATCCAGGCCCCGCTCGTTGAGCAGGCCGCCTGAGGTGGGCTCACCTTCAGCGTTGGGCAAGAGCACCACCCGGAAGCACGCGTGGGGCATGGCGAGGCCCCGGAGCTGGGCGCCCACGGCCTCCTCCAAGGCGGAGCTGGCGCGGATACGCTCCCGACGCACCAGCCGGGCGAGCTCCAAGGCCTCGGCCTCGGCGACGTTGACCTGCTGGGCGAGCTCCTCCCGGCGCTCATCGGCGTGCTCCAGGTCGGCCAGCTCCCCCATGAGGCGGTTGTGCAGAGCCACGAGGCCGTCTGGGTCGCAGCGGTGTTTGCGGCTGAGGCGCTCTAGCTCGGCGAGGCGGCCCTCGATCTCCTCTAGCCGCGCCGGGTCGTGACGGAGGGTGCGGGCGCGGCGGCTGAGCTCCCGGGCGAGCTCTTCAGCGCCGACGAGCAGCTCGGCGAGCTGGGCGACGAGGGGCTGGGCCGTTGGATCCACCGCGGCGATGCCTTGAAGGGCCGTCTCCGCCAAGCCCAGCTTCTCGACCACGGCGCCGTCCCCGGAGTACAGGAGCGACTCGGCGCGGCGGGCGTGGCTCTGGAGCTCGACGGCGTGGCGCTGCAGGTCACGCTCGGCGATCAGCTCCTCCCGCTCACCGGCCTTGGGCTTGAGCGCGTCGAGCTCCCGGAGCTGAAACCGCAGAAACTCCGCGCGCTCCTCGCGGTGGCGCTGGTTGTCCTCCAGGCGGTCCAGCGCCCGGCGGCGCTCGGAGAGGCCCCGCACGGCGGCGGCGAGGCGCTCGGCGAGGGGGCCAAAGCCCGCGAAGCGGTCGAGGAGGAGCAGGTGGTGGTCAGGGTCCCGAAGGGCCTGCTGGGCGTGCTGACCGGCGAAGTCTACGAGCGCCGGGGCGAGCTGGCGCAGAAAGCCGAGCTTCACCGGCTGATCAAGGGCCCAGGCCCGGCTAGGCCCCGAGGCCGGCAAGGCCCGGCGCAGCACGAGCTCCCGAGGCGGCGGGCCGTCGCCGAGCAGGCCCTCTTGGCGCAGCATCGACCAGGCGAGGCTTGTGGGCGGCAGCACAAACCGCGCGGTGACCTCGGCGGCCGCGGCGCCCGTGCGCACCAGCTCCGCGCCCCCTTTGGCGCCGAGCACCAACGAGAGCGCGGCGAACACGATGGACTTGCCCGCGCCCGTCTCGCCAGAGAGGGCGTTTAACCCCGGGCTCAGGGCGAGGTCGAGAGAGTCAATGATGGCGACGTTTCGGATAGACAGCGCGCTCAGCATACCCAGGCTCCACGAGATCCCCGAACACACGTTCAGGTCTGCTCTCCGTGATACCTGCACAGCCATTCAGTTGTCAAGGGTGATCCCCTGCCAAAACCTGTCCACCCGATCGGGCGCCGGGCGCTCTTTGGCCCGACGCCCTCGGATCCACCTCAGCGGCGGCGGCGCGCCCACATCGCGCCGAGCAGGCCCAGGAGCCCAGCGAGGCTCAGGGGTGCGGGGGCCGGGGTGGTCGCGCAGCCACAGCCGCCGCCGCCCTTCACGTCGCCCATGGCCGTGTCAACGGGGTCGCTCGTGTCGAGGAGATCGTCCTCGCCGTTGAGCGGATCCGTGCCGTTCTCCAGCTCCTCGCCGTCCGCCACGCCGCCGTCATCGGTGTCGGCGTCCAGGGGGTCGGTGCCGTGGGTGTTCAGCTCGTCGCCGTCGCTGAGCCCATCGGCGTCGGTGTCGGCCACGAGCGGGTCGGTCCCCGTCGTGTTGAGCTCGTCGCCGTCGCTCAGCCCGTCACCGTCGGTGTCGGCGACCAGCGGGTCGGTCCCGGTGGTGCTGAGCTCGTCGCCGTCGCTGAGCCCGTCGGCGTCGGTGTCCGCCGCGAGGGGATCGGTGCCGTGGGTGTTGACCTCGTCGCCGTCGCCAAGCCCGTCATCGTCGCTGTCCGCGTCGCGGGGGTCCGTCGAGAGCGCGATCTCGTCGCCGTCGTTGAGCCCGTCGTCGTCTTGGTCGGCGTCGAGCGGGTCGGTGTCGTGGGTGAGCACCTCGTCGCCGTCGCTGAGCCCGTCGTCGTCGCTGTCGGCGTCGTCGGGGTCCGTACCCAACACAAACTCCTCTTTGTCGGTGAGGCCGTCGCCGTCTGTGTCGCGGGTGTCGTAGATGTCGTCGGTGCCGTCCAGCGGGTCGGTCTCGTCGAGCAGGATCTCCACGCCGTCGATCACGCCGCCGCCGTCGGTGTCGGCGTTGTTGGGATCGGTGCCGGTTGTGTTCAGCTCGTCCGCGTCGCCGAGGCCGTCGCTGTCGCTGTCCTCGTCCAGGGGGTCGGTGCCGTAGTTGTTCAGCTCGTCGCCGTCGCTGAGCCCGTCGTCGTCGCTGTCCGCGTCGAGCGGATCGGTGCCCACGCCCACCTCGACGCCGTCCGTGGCGCCGTCGTCGTCGCTGTCGTCGTCAAGCGGGTCGGTCCCGGCGGTGTTCACCTCGTCACCGTCGTTGAGCCCGTCGTCGTCGCTGTCCGCGTCGAGGGGGTCGGTGCTCAGGTCGAGCTCGTCGCCGTCGTCTAAGCCGTCGCTGTCTGTGTCGGCGAGGCCGGGGTCGGTGCCGAGGTCTTGCTCGATCTCATCGGCGACGCCGTCCCCGTCGCTGTCGATGGTCTCGTTCACGCCGTCGCAGTCGTTGTCGAGGCCATCCGCGAGCTCCGCCGCGCCGGGGTAGACCGTGTCGAGGCTGTCGTCACAGTCATCGCCGCCAAAGTCGGCGCTGTCGTAGCTGTCGCCGTCCTGATCGTAGTCGCTGCCGCCG
>JAKLKE010000349.1 GCA_023150775.1 Myxococcota bacterium | reverse complement strand
CCGGTGCAGAAGGGCGGGAAGTTGTAGGTCAACATCCAGTTGCGGACGGACTCCGTCGCGCCGGGCCAGTCGATGCGCTGGTTGTCGCGCTCGGTGCCCAGAGCGACGGTCACGAAGGCCTGGGTCTCGCCGCGGGTGAACACCGCCGAGCCGTGGGCGCGGGCGGCGACGCCGACCTCACTCCAGATGGCGCGGATCTTGTCCGAGGCGCGGCCGTCGATGCGCAGGTTCTCCTTGATGACGCGCTGGCGCATCACCTTGGTGGAGAGCTTCTCAAGGGCGGAATCGGCCTGCTTGAGCTGGGCGTCGAGGTCGGCGGCGCCGGCGAGGCTCGCGGTCAGCTCGGCCTTGATCGACTCGCTGACGGCCTTGATGGCGTCGCGGCGGGCGTGTTTGCCGGTGACGGCCAAGGCGGCCTCGACGGCCTCCTTCTTCGTGGCGACGGCGGCGGTGATGTGCTCGGGGATGCCCGCGGGGGGCTCCACCACACGCTTGGGCCGTCCGGCCAGCTCGCGGAGCTGGTTGATGCCGCCGATGATCGTCTTGATCGCCTCGTGGCCGAGGTCCAAGGCGTCGAGCATCAGCTCCTCAGAGACCTCATGGGCGCCGCCCTCCACCATGATGATCGCGTCCGCGGTGCCCGCGACGACGATGTTCAGGGTGGCCTTGCCACGGCCCTCAAGGTCGGGGTTCACGACGAGCTGGCCGTCGATCTGGCAGACCCGAACACCAGCGCAGGCCTCGGCCATCGGGGCGTCGGAGACGTGCAGCGCCGCGGACGAGCCGCAGAGACTCAGCCAGTCGGTCTCGTGGTTGGGGTCGTAGCTGACCACCGTCGCGATGACCTGGGTGTCGCAGCGGAAGTTTTTGGGGAAGAGGGGGCGGATGGGCCGGTCGATGAGGCGGGAGATGAGCGTCGTGCGCTCGTTGCCGCGGCCCTCACGCTTGAGGAAGCCGCCGGGGATGACGCCCCGGGAGCCGTCGCGGTCTTGGTAGTCCACGGTGAGGGGCAAGAAGTCGAAGGGGCCCGGCTTGGCGGTGCAGACCGCGGTGCAGAGCACCGAGCTGTCGCCGACGCTGGCGACCACGGCGCCGGAGGCCTGCTTGGCGTACTTGCCCGTGGTGAAGGTGATGGTCTGGCCGCCAACTTGGACGGAGACGGAGTGTTCAGTGACACCGTGCATGAGTTCTCTCTTTTGTCGCTTTTTTGCTTTCTGGCGTTTGTAAAGTCTTGATGGGTTGGCCGGGAGCGGATCCCGTTGGCCTTCGTCGTCAGAGCGGCGGGCGCTCTGGCGACGGAGGGCGACGAAACCCGACACACCGGCCTCTGGGACGAGCCCTGAGACGCGAAGAGGGCCGGAGGAGATCCCCCGGCCCTCGTTGACTCAGCGGCGAAGCCCGAGCTTCGCGATGAGCGCTTGATAACGGCCCTCGTCGTTCGCCTTGAGGTACCGCAGGAGGCGGCGGCGTTGGCCGACGAGCTTGAGCAGACCACGCTTGGAGTGGAAGTCCTTGCGGTGGGTGTTGAAGTGCTCGGTGGTGAGGTGCTCGATGCGCGCGGTGAGGAGCGCGACCTGAACCTCGGGGGAGCCGGTGTCGCCTTCACCGCGGGCGTGAGTGGCGATGATCTCGGCGGTCTTTGTCTTGTGAAGCGCCATGACAGTTCCTATGGGCCCCGTTCGGGGCTGTGAATCGGTGTCCCGCAGCGGGTGGTCTGGCGCCGAGGTACAGGGTCAAGACCTCGTACCGCCCAGCCACAGGATCCGAAGAGCGATGATGACCCTGAGAGGAGCGCCCACTTAGCGCGGCGCGGGAGCGTAGTCAATTCGACGGGGCGCCGGGTCAGCCGCTCACCCGCACGAGCTTCGTGACCCCGGCGAGGCGCTCGGCGACGCCGACGAGCACCCCGCCGGCCATCACCAGGCGCCGCTCGTTGTCGACGAGGGTGTCGAGACGCGGCGGCAGGCGCTCGCCCAGACGCTGAACCTCCCCGGCGGAGATGCCCACCTCCACGGCGGGGATGTGCTTGAGCGCGGTCTCCAAGGACACCACACGCGGCGCGAGGGCCTGGGCCACCTCGACGCGGGGTCGCCACTGCACACGATCCTCTTTGCGCTGGTGTTTGCCGCCGCGCAGCGCCCGCATCCAGTCGTCCGTCCCCGCCACGGCCTCGGACAAGGCGGGCAAGGTGAGCGCGTTCTCTAAGGTGAACAGGCCCGACTGCAGGCGGCGCAGGGCCGAGAGGTGCCCCGCGCTGCCCAAGGCCACGGCGATGTCATCGGCGAGCACACGGGCGTAGGTGCCCCGGGTGCAATGAATCTCGACGCGCAGCCAGTCGGGGCCGGTGTCGACGAGGCGCATGTCAAAGATGCGGATCGGCCGAGCGGCGACCTCCTTGACCTCCCCACGGCGCGCGTACTTGTAGAGCGGCACGCCCTCCACCTTCACCGCGGAGTAGGCCGGCGGGGTCTGCATCCGCTCGCCGATGAAGGTCTTGAGCAGGGCGTCTACGCCGTCGAGGCTGGGGACAGGCGCCTCGCGGAGCACGCTGCCCTCGGGGTCACCCGTCGTCGTGGACGCGCCGAGCTTCACCGTGGCGTCGTAGACCTTGAGGTTCTCATCCAAAAAACGGATGAAGCGGGTCGCCGCGCCGAGCGCCAGGGGCAAGACCCCGGTGGCGAAGGGGTCGAGGGTGCCGGTGTGGCCCACCTTCTCGACGCCGGTGACGGCCCGCACCATCGCGACGATGTCGTGAGAGGTGACCGCCGGGGGCTTGTCGACCACCATGAAGCCAGAGATCATTCTTCGTGCCCTTCGTCAGCCGTGGCTGGCGCGGCGTCGTCTCGCTCTGGGGGGACGTCGCCGTGAATCTGGTTGAGCAGGCTGGTGATGCGCACGGCGTCGGAGATGCCCTCGTCGAGGACAAAGCTGAGCGCAGGCGCGGACTTGAGGTGCAAGAGCTGGACGAGCCGCCGCCGCAAGAGCGGGCTCGCGCTCACGAGGCCCTTGAGGATTCGTTTGCCGTCCCCTTCCCCGCCCAGCGGGGTCACGAAGACCGTCGCGTGGCGGATGCCCTCGGCGACCTTGACGTGGGTGATGGACAAGCGGGTCAGGCGAGGGTCTTTGACCTCCTCACGGATCAGCCGGGCGAGCTCGCTGTGGAAGACCTCAGCGGCGCGCCGCGTTCGTTTCTCAGACATCCAATCTCCAGGCCCGAAGCGGGCCTCGTTCTCTACAACGAGCCGATGATCTCCATCAGGGGGAGATCCCGTCGCGCCGTGGACCGCTGCTCGTTGTGAAGGCTGGTTTTGAGCCCTTGACGCCGTGTTCTGTGTCGCCCAACGCGGCGCGTCGCCAAGGCGGCGGCGGAGTAGACGAGGCGCACAGAGACTCCTGGGCTGGGGCAGACCCGACCCCCTAACCGCTCTACGCCTAAGCCTGCCAGGGATCAGCCCCCCAAGGCCCAGCCCTGCATCAAGAGCCACAGGTAGAAGGCCGTCTTTGGGAACCGAAACAGGCTCGCGAGCATGACCCCACGCAGGGGCACGCCGAGGAGCCCCGCGAGCCAGGTGGCCGCCGAGAACGGCAAGGGCGTGGTCGCCCCCAAGGCCACGGCCACGGCGCCGTACCGCCGGAGCAGGTCGGTCATCGCCGGATAGCGCGCGCAGAGCCGCCGCCCGAAGGGGGCGTAACGATCGATCGCCCGCCCGATGCTCCAGCCCAAGCCCCCGGCGATGAAGCTCGCCACGGAGGTCACCCAGAACACCCTCCACGGCGACTGATCCGCGCTCAACGCCAACAACATCAAGGGCTCGTTCGTGAGCGGGATGATGCTCACGTCGATGACGATGGTGCCGAAGAACATGCCCCAGAGGCCAAAACGCCCGAAGAACCAGGCCCCGGCGGTGATGAGGGGCTCACGCAGGGCCAGACCGGCGACCCCAGCGGCGGCGAGCACGAGGGCCGCGCCGACGACGGTGCGCACGGCGAGGCGCCAGTCGAGGACGATGAGCTCCGACGCCGGAGGGCCCGACGGCGGCTCAGGAGGGGGTGTCATGGCGCCCCCGTAACCCGGCGCGGCCGCCCGAGGCGCTCACAGCCCGGTGATCGTCAGCCCCAGGGCCACCCCAGGCGCCCCGTCCTCCATCATCGTCGGCGCCAAAGACGGCGACCAATGCCCAGGAAGGCGCTGCAGGTCCGGGCGTGGCAAGAGCGCGAGGGCCTGCCGATCCTTCGCCGTGTCGTTCTTGCGGGTGAGCTGAAAGAGGGTGCCGCCGCCAAAGCCGAGGCTCGCCCCGACCAAGGCCCCGCCAGCGATGGCCTGGCCGCTGTCCGTCGTCAGGGCGACGCCCAAGGCCCCCAAGGTCGCGCCGCCGACGGCGAAGAGCTGGGGCGCGAGGGTGCTGCGGGGCTTGAGGCCCACGGCCGGGAGCTGGGCGAGGGCTGTGGCCACCATGAGGCCGTCGGCGAGGCCGACGCCGCTGAGCAGCAAGGCCCCGTTCGGGGTGTCGATGTTGAGCGCGATGGGCGTGAGCACGCCGTACCACGCGCCCCAGGCCCCGGCGCTGGCCACGAGCGCCACCTGGGCGGCGCTGGGATCGGCCTTCGCGCCGAGCGCCGCCGCCCCGATGGCGCCCAAGCCCGAGCCCGCCAAGAACAGGCCCGTCGCTTGATCCCCCACCAGCTCGGTGAGCCGGTCGAGGCCGCTCGCCAACGCGGCGTTGTGCGCGAGCAAAATCGGCACGCCGATGTACAAGAGCGCGCCGTCGCCGCCCTCGACGCTGAGCTGATCCGCCGCGAGGTAACCCGCCGCCGCCCCCGCCGCGCCCACAGGCAGCATCACCCGGGCGACGACGCGGTCCTTGCGGGTGCCCGCGAGCATCGGCAGCCCCGCGCCGAAGGCGTTGCCCGCCGCCGCGCCGTAGGCCAAGAAGAAGCTCTGCTGCACGTTCGCCGGGCGAAGCTCGGTGAGCGCGAGGCCCGCCGCCGTGCCCGCCACCCAGCCTACGCGGGCGGCGCCGCTGCGGTAGTCCCCGTCAATGGCGATGGGCAGCCACCCGCCGATCCAGGCGCCCTCGGCCCCGGCCACGCCGCCGAAGACCGCGTCCTCCACGCCGAGATCCCAGGCGTCTTGGGCCAAGGCGCTCGCCGCGCCGCCCACCACGAGGCCGCCGAGGGCCACGCCCACCCGGCGCTGCTCCCACTGCTGAACCTCAAGCTCCCAGGCCTGGTACGCGCTGTCATCCCAGTCGTCGTAGAAATCCTCGGGGAGCACCGGCGCGGGCAGGATCAGGTCGTGGGCCCCGAACGCGAGCTGCTGACCGAGGTGGGCGCTGATCGCCCCCTCCATCACGTCGCTCACCGTGGGGTCCTTCTTGAAGCGGCGATAGCCCATCACCGCGCCCGCCCCGACGCCGACGGCGCGCAGCGCGGCGCTGGCCTCTTCACCGGCGTCGAGCATGAGGCTAGTGCTCACGCCGACGTTGAGCCCCGAGGCCACGCCGAGGGTGTAGGCGAGGCTCTGCCCGGGGGTCAGGGGCCGGGTCAAGGCGTAGGTGGTGCCCGTGCCGACGCCGACCAAAGACCCGCCGATGGCCCCGATGACCACGCCGACGTCGCTCTGCCCCAGCACGCCGATGGACGACAGCATCACCCCGCCGGCCACGCCGTTGGCGACGATGCCCGGCACGGCGCCCAGCGTGAGGCCCAAGGCCTCGGGCTCCCCACGAAGCTGCACGAGCACGGGGTAGTGGGTGTTCAGGGCCGCCAGCGCGGCGTCCCGCACGAGCTCGGGGGCCTCACGGTCGCCGGCCAAGGCGTAGAGCCGCTCGCCGAGGGCCTCATCGGGGGTGAGCAGGAGCACGTCCATGGCGGCGATGCGCAGCGCCGGGGGCAGGCTGGGGTTCTCTAAGCCTTCAGACGCGAGCTGCCGCACCCCTGGATCCGCGAAGCTGCCCGCGGCGCGCATCGCCTGGGCGCGCACCTCGGCGTCCCCGGCCCGGCGCACCGCGAAGATCAAGAAGGGCAGGCCCCGCGAGTCGGCCAAGGTGGCGAGATCTTGGGCGGCGCCGACCCGCTGGGCCGTGGTGAGCGTCTCGTCGAGGAGCGTCGTGGCGTCGGCGAGGATGCGCGCGATCACGTCGTGGTCCGCGGCCTTCACCTGGGCGGCGGCGAGCTCCGCGCCGAGCTCCGCGAGGGCCTTGGCGGCCTCGGCCTCGGCGCTCGGCGTCGGGGCGTCGCTCGGGTCGTTGGTGCGGTTGACCAGCTCTTGCGCGAAGAGTCCCGGGAGAAGCAGCC